>CAMDQJ010000185.1 GCA_945905835.1 Asaia bogorensis | reverse complement strand
ACTCGGGATCGAGAAGCACCACGGACGCGGCCGGTGGCGCAACAACCGGGCTGAGAACTCGCATCAGCCAACCCGACGGCGGGAACGCAAGATGCAGGGCTTCAAGAGCCGAGGATCTGCCCAACGATTTCTCTCAACCCACGCCGCCGCTATGGACACGTGGCGGACGGCAGTGGCGGCTGCCTGACAATATGCCAGCCGCAGGCCTGTCGTGTTCTTCGTTCGGCAACGTGACAATGCGCGGCGGGGCGTTCCTAGGCGGCCGATATTTTGTCCAGGACCGGCAGCAGATATTGGCGGAACTGCTGCGGATTTTCCGACATCGGAAAGTGGCCCATGCCCTTCATGACCTCGAAATGAGTGGCTTTCACCAGGCGGGCGAGTTCCGCGGTCAGTTCCGGCGTAGCCGAGAGGTCGTACTCGCCGGTCAGCAGATAGAGCGGGCAGCGCCCAGTATCGAGTCCGTCGAGCAAGCCGTTCCGCAGATCGCCATCGATGAAATAATAATGCAGGTCGCCCAGGAACACCGACGGCCCGCCCTGCATGTAATGCCACAGCGTTTCCCATTTGTCGGCGCTGGGCGAGGTCGGCGAGATCAGGCAGGCGACCGTGCCGGCCGCCGCTTCCTGGCCATGCACGTCGGGACGGAACAGCACACCCATGTCGCGCAGGCGCGTGTCGGCGCCGGCATTGGCATGCGTCGCCGATTGCAGGCCGATGGCGGCGCGGAAATAATCGCCATGGCGGAGCGCCAGATGCAGCACCGCGCGACCGCCGATCGAGCAACCCATGACCACGGGCCGCTCGAGCTTCAGCGCGCGGCACACGGCCATCACGGTATCGACGTATAGATCGGTGGTGAGGCGATAGTGCTCGCTCTCGTAACCCTGAGGTGGCGAGGATTTGCCGTGCCATGGCAGGTCGAAGGCGATGATACGGAATCGGTTGGTGATCTCGGGGTCGTTCAGCAGCGCGCGGTACTGGCGGCCGTCGGCGCCGGCGGTGTGCAGGCAGACCAGCGGGATGCCCTCGCCTGCTTCCTCGAAATAGAGGCGGTGCGGCTTGCCGTTGAAGTCCAGCCGCAGGTAGCGGCCGACGACCGGCTCGATGACGGGCTCGCCGGTTTTCGCAGGCCGTTGCGGTGCCGCCTTGGGCCGCAAGGTGGCGAAGAGCTGTTCCAGGAGGAGCAGATTGCGGCCCCAGGCCAAAACGTCGCCGCTCACCTTGAGATGGCCCATCCGCTGCATGCCGACCAGGCTCTGGTAGCCGACGGCTGGAATGGCCTTGGCGAACTCGGCCCAGGTCTCCGGCGCGGCGATCAGGCCGAAGGCCGCGTCCGCGGCGGCACCCGGAGCGACCGCCACGCGCTCGCCGATCCGGACCGTCGAGGTCCGCACACCGCTTTGCACCGTCAGCGTCAGGGCCGCCAGGGCTGCACGGCGGCCGAGGCCGGCATTGCCGTCCAAGGCTGCATCCAATCGTTCAAAAGTGGTCATGGTGGGATGCTAGAGAGGGCTCTGGATAACGGCAACAGGGCAGGCCATCTTGCCCCCATGCCAACCGCTGCCGAGACCCTGATTGCCCGCCTCCAGGCCGACTGCACGGCGGCCGAGACGGCCGAGCGCGCCGTGCGCGCCAATGTCGACCGCCAGCTCAAGGACGCCGAGATCGCCCGCGCCTTCGCCTGGCGGCGGCTGAGCGCGCTCACCGACATGGCGCGCATCGCCGCCAGCGAGCCCGACCGCGAGATCACCGTCGAGCGCCAGCTCTGCGCCCTGTTCCGCGAGATCGGCTGGATCGAGGACGGGCTCGCCGACCTGGGCGACGACATGCCGTGGGCCGACATGCGCCGCCTGCTCGACTCGTCGGGTGCGGCCTGGCACGGCGTCGCCTTCTTCGTGGGCCTTGCCCACGACGGCGGCCCGTTGCCCGATACAGATGCGGCGCAAAAGCTGAAACAGGTCGAGGCCGACGTCACGGCCGATCCGCTCAGCCTCAACTGCGGCTTGTTCTTCGACCGCCAGGGGCGCCACATGCGCATCGACGAAGTGGCGAATGGCTGAGCAGGGCTCCGTTCGGTATACGGCCCGCCGGCTGACGGCTGCCGGCGGCGAAACGCTGGACGAGATCGTGGCCGAGGAGGTCGCCGTCGCGCTGGTCTACAACGGCATCAGCCACGCCGTGATGATGGCGACACCCTGCGACCTCGAGGATTTCGCGCGTGGCTTCACGCTCAGCGAACGCATCGTCGAGAAGCCGTCGGAAATCTTCGACATCGACGTCGAGCCTGTCGGCAAAGGTATCGAGGTCCGGCTCAAGATCGCCGGCGGTCGCATGGCCGTCCTTCAGGAGCGCCGGCGTTCGATGGCCGGTCGCACCGGCTGCGGCCTGTGCGGCGTCGACAGCCTCGACGCCGCTTTGCGTCCCGTCGCGGCGGTCGCAGCACCGCTTGCCGTCTCGGCCGCCGCGATCCGCCGCGCCATGGCAGCACTTCCGGCGCAGCAGCCGATCAACAAGCTCAATGGCGCCACCCATGCGGCGGGCTGGGCCGACGCCTCGGGCGCGCTTGTCGCGGTGCGCGAGGATGTCGGCCGCCACAACGCCCTCGACAAGCTTCTGGGGGCCCTGGCGAAAAGCGGCAAGAGCCGGCCCGGCGGCTTCGTCGTGGTGACCAGCCGCTGCTCCTACGAGATGGTGCAGAAGGCCGCCGCCGGCGGTGCGTCGGCGATCGCCGCCGTTTCGGCGCCGACCTCGCTCGCCATCGAGACCGCCGAGCAGGCAGGCATCGCCCTGGTGGCGTTCGTGCGTGGCGACCGCCTCACCGTCTACGCCCATCCCGACAGGATCGTTCAGTGATGTCACCGGTGTTCGGCGTCACCGGCTGGAAGAATGCCGGCAAGACCACCCTGGTCGAGCGGCTGGTGGCGGAATTCGTGCGCCGCGGCTGGCGGGTATCGACGGTCAAGCATGCCCATCACGAGGTCGATATCGACCGGGCCGGTACCGACTCGTTCCGTCATCGCGCCGCGGGAGCACGCGAGGTCGCGCTGGTCGGCGGCCTGCGCTACGCCATCATGCATGAACAGGCCGAGCCCCCTTTGAGCGAGGTC
>CAMDQJ010000184.1 GCA_945905835.1 Asaia bogorensis | reverse complement strand
CGCCGACTGGCCCGCGACTTCGACTCGCGCTGGGGCACCATTGGCATCGGCGAGCCGCTCGCCCGCACATTCGGCGTCAAGATCCCCGGCCTGCGGGTCTTCCCGGCCATGGCGGCGCCCGGCGTCGGCGTGCCCTCGACGCAGCAGTCTCTCTGGGTTCTGATCACCGCCGCCAGCCAGGGTGAGGTCTTCGATATTGTCCAGAAGCTGAACCGTTTGGTGCAGCCCGACTTCATGCTGGCCGATTCGATGGCGACCTTCATCTACAACGGCCGCGATCTCACAGGCTTCGAGGACGGCACGGAAAATCCCAAGGGCGCGAAGGCCGCCGCCGCCGCGGTCGTGGCCAAGGGACCGCTCGCCGGCTCGAGCTTCGTCGCCGTGCAGCGCTGGATGCACGACCTCAAGCACTTCGGCACGCTGACGCCGGCCAAGCGCAATGCGATCATCGGCCGCCGCCACGACACCAACGAGGAGATCGAGAACGCGCCCAAGAGCTCGCACGTCAAGCGCAGCACCCAGGAGGATTTCGAGCCGCCGGCCTTCATGGTCCGCCGTTCCATGCCTTTCGTCTCGGGCGCGCATATGGGGCTCGAGTTCATTTCCTACGTCGCGGTGCTCGACACTTTCGAGGTCATGATGCGCCGCATGGCCGGCCTCGATCCCGACGGCATCGCCGATGCCCTCTTCACCTTTTCGCGGCCGGTGACCGGCGGCTATTACTGGTGCCCGCCGGTGCGCAAGGGCAGACCCGACCTGCGTATTCTCGGGATCTGAAATTTGACCCGTTGCCGGCCGGCGCTTAGGTTTCGCGCATGGCCGATTCACACATCTTCGCGCCCGATCATGATGCGCCGATCGAGTACATGCGGCGCACGCGCGACTATTACCTGGCGCTCGGCTACGACAATCCCTACCGCTGGGCGCACTATGTCGATGCACCGTTCCAGCCGCTTAAAAAGCCGCTGAAGGACAGCACTCTCGCGCTGATCACCACCGCGGCCCCGTACCAGCCCGACAAGGGCGATCAAGGACCGGGCGCGGCGTACAACGCCGGCGCCAAGTTCTACACGGTCTTTTCGGACAACAGCGCCGTCGACCACGACACGCGCATTTCCCACGTTGGCTACGACCGCATCCACACCACGGCCAAGGACAGCAACACCTGGTTCCCGCTGCCGCTGATGCGCCGGTTCGCAGCCGAGGGACGTTTCAAGCTGGCGTCGCGGTTCCATGGCGCGCCAACCAACCGCAGCCAGCGCGTGACGCTCGAGACCGATGCGCCGGAGATCCTGGCGCGCTGCCGGCAGGACCGAGTCGATGCAGCACTGCTCGTCCCTACGTGACCCGTCTGTCACCAGACCGTGAGTCTGGTCGCTCGATATCTCGAACGTAACGGAATCCCTACGGTCGTCATGGGCGCGGCCAAGGACATCGTCGAGCATGCCGGCGTGCCGCGCTTCCTGTTCAGCGACTTTCCGCTCGGCAATTCCGCCGGCAAGCCGCACGAGCCCGACACCCAGGCCTTCACGCTCGAAACGGCGCTGAAGGTGCTGGAGAGCGCCATCGGTCCGCGCACCACCGTGCAGTCGCCGCTGCGCTGGCGGGAAGATGGCGACTGGAAACTCGACTTCTCCAACGTCACCCGCATGAGCGCCGAAGAGGTCGCCAAGAAACGCGCCGAATTCGACAAGGTGAAGCAGGTGGCGCTCGACAAACGCAAGCAGGCCGGCGTGGCCTAGAAAACCGGGCCTTATGAGCAAGCCTTTTGCTGGCGTAAAAATCCTCGACTTCACGCGCGTGCTGGCCGGACCCTATGCGTCCTACCAGCTGTCGCTGCTCGGCGCCGATGTCATCAAGGTCGAGTCGCGCGACGGCGACGACATGCGCTACGGCAACCGCGCCGACGCCTGGGAGAAGCGCGGGCTCGCCGCACCCTGGATCGCCGTCAACGCCGGCAAGCGCTCGATCACGCTCGATCTCAAGAAGCCCAAGGCGATCGAGGCGATCAAGCGCCTCGTCGCCAAGTCCGACGTGGTGATGGAGAACTTCCGGCCGGGCGTGATGGAAAATCTCGGCATCGGCTACGAGACCCTGCGCGTCCTCAATCCCAAGCTGATCTATTGCGCCGTCTCGGGCTTCGGCCAGGTCGGGCCGCAGGCCAAGACGGCGGCCTTCGACGGCATGATCCAGGCGATGTCCGGGCTGATGTCGATCACCGGCTTTGAGAACAATGGCCCGACGCGCGTAGGCTTCGCTGGAGCCGATGTCATGTCGGGCGCGACGGCTGCTTTCGGCGTCGCCTCGGCGCTCTACCAGCGCACCCATACCGGCAAGGGCCAGCTCGTCGATGTCGCGATGATCGACGCGGTCATGGCCTATATGGCCCAGCAATTCACCGAGCACATGATCACCGGCCGCGTGCACGAGCAGGCAGCGAATCTCTCGGTGACGCGCAAGCCCACCGGCAATCTCTTCAAGACGAAAGACGGCTGGATCGTGCTCGCGGTCATGACCGACCCGCAGTTCAAGCGCCTGATGAAGGAGCTGGGTCGCGAGGACACACTCGCCGATCCGCGCTTCTCCGATTGGCCGACGCGCATCAAGAACAACACCGCGCTGCACGAGATCGTCGAGGCGGCGATGAAGACGGAAACTTCCGCGGCCTGGATCGCACGCTTCGCCAAGTCCGATATTCCGGCCGGCCGCGTCCACAGCATCCCCGAGACGGCGCAACTCGACCTCTTCCAGCATCGCACCGTGCTCCAGTCGGTCGAGACCGAGCACGGACCGATCAAGCTCGTGGGTTCCGGCTTTCGCCTCGAGCATGGCGGCGGTTCGGTCGAGCGCGCGCCGGCGACGCTCGGCCAGCACAGCGACGAGGTCCTGGGCGAGGCGGGCTACTCGGCGGCCGAGATCGCCGAGATGCGCCAGCAGGGCGTGGTCTAACTCCCTGCCCTTAGATGTATGTCTGGAAACCGTAGCTGGAGCCGTTCCAGTTGAAGACTTCCTGCGTGTGGTTGGCGTAGGTGAGGTCGGGGTTCCACAGCGTGATGGTCTGGATCTGGCCGGTGTCGAAGCTGACGCTGCCGCCGTTGGCGGCGAAGGTGAGCGTCGCCGCCGAGCCGTTAATCACGAGATCGACGCCGCTGGTCGAGCCGTTGGAGCCCAG
>CAMDQJ010000183.1 GCA_945905835.1 Asaia bogorensis | reverse complement strand
AGTATCCCTACACCGGGACCGGCGAGTTCCCGGCGGGCGCCTCGGCCGCGTGGCTTGAGCAGTTGACGACCACAGCCTTTGTCGCCGCACTAACGAAGAAGCTTCGGTTCGTCCTTTCGGTCATGGTGGTGCCGCACCGCCCGGCCGTGCTGACTGCTAAGGTGCTGTCCACCATCGACTGGCTCTCGAAGGGCCGCCTGACGCTGGGCATCGGGGTAGGTTGGTGCCGCGAGGAGTTCGAGGCAATCGGCGCAGCCCCGTTCGACGACCGCGGCGCCGTGACCGACGAATGGATGGCCGCGTGCCGGGAACTGTGGTCCGCCGAGGCGCCGAAATTCGCCGGCAAGTACGTGCGCTTCGACGACGTGGTCTTCACGCCCAAGCCGGTGCAGCAGCCGATTCCGATCTGGGTTGGCGGGGAAAGCGCGCCGGCGCTCCGTCGCGCCATCCGCTACGCCCACGGCTGGTATCCGGTCGGCACGAACCCACAGCACCCGATGAACACGGTCTCGACCTTCGGGCAGGGGTTGGGACGCTTCCACGGGTTCTGCCAGCGCGGCGGCCGCGATCCGAAGGAGATCACGCTGGCCTATCGGGTCCTCTCTGGCCCGGGGGTGCGTCCACGCGGGAGCATCGGCGGCGAGGCCGAGCTGTTCACGGGCAGCGACTCTGACTGGGTCGGGGATATCAGGCGACTTCAGGACTTTGGCGTCAGCTCGGTCGATGTGCGGCTGTTCGGCTACGGCGAACAGACCCTGCAGGGCACGATCGACAACATGCATCGCTTCCGCGACGGCGTGATGTCGAAGCTCGCCTGAGACCGGGAGTGATCTCCCGACTGCTGGTCCGGGTGACCTTTCCGCTGGCTGCGGCAAACGTCATGAACCAGGCCGCGCGCATGGTGATGGCGATCGTTGGTCCCCTGCTCGCCGTGGAGCTTGGCCTGTCCGCCATTGAGCTCGGCGTGCTGGCAGCCTCCCTGTTCGCTGCTTATGCGGCTGCGCAACTGCCGCTGGGAGTGGCACTCGATGCGTTCGGCGCGCGACGGGTGCAGACCGTGCTGATGCTGCTCGCGGCGATCGGCTTTGCGATATTGGCGCTATCGCCGGGATTTGCCGGGCTCGTCGCGGCGCGGATCGTCCTGGGCATCGGGATTTCGGCCGGTCTGATGGCGGTGATCAAGGCGCACGCCGATTGGTTCGAACGCGGCCGGGTCGCGCACATGACCGGCATCGCGACGGCCATCGGCGCGCTCGGCAGCGCGCTCACCACGTCGCCCGTCCAGGCGATGCTGCCCGCGCTCGGCTGGCGGGGCGCGTTCTGGGGGCTGTGCCTGCTGGCGCTTGCCGTAGCGACCTGGATCTTCCTGTCGGTGCCCGACAAGCCGCGCGTTCCGGGCCCGGCGCGAACCCTGCGTGGCGACATTGGGTTGAGCGGTCGTATTCTCGCCTCGCGGACCTTCTGGCGGTTCGGTCCAGCGGTTGCGACCCTTTCGATGTTCAACTTTGTCTACCTGGGCCTTTGGGCGGGCCCCTGGCTGCGGGACGTGGCCGGCATGGACGGACCGGCTCGAGCCGGCGTGCTGTTCCTCTACACCTTCGCGATGGTCGTGGGCAGCGTGCTCACCGGCAGCGCCGCCAGCCGGGCGAACGCGGCCGGCCTCCCGTTTTTTCTCGTTCCGATCGTGTCGCTTACAGGCCTGGTGCTGCTGCAGGTGGGCCTCATGCTCCAGCCGAGCCAACCCTCGGTCGTGCTTGTACTTTGGCTTGCGATTGCGGTGTTCGGTGCGGCGGGCCCAGCAGGTTATGTCGTGATGTCCCAGATGTTTCCTCCCGAGCAGACCGGGCGGGTCTCCACGGCCGTGAATACGCTGACGCTAGGTTTTGCATTCCTGGTTCAGGCAGCGATCGGCTGGATCCTCGATCTTTGGCCGCGCACCGCCTCGGACGGCTGGGATCCGGACGGCTATAGCTGGGCATTGGCGTTGACTGTGGCGCTTCAGGCGCTCGCTGCGCTCATGATGGCGACTGCCCAGCGACGCGGGCACGCCATTTCCATGTGATGCCGAGCGCCAATGTAGTGCTCCGGGGACATGCATAGCCGAAAATCCTCAGGTTCGCATTCGCACGCCCATAGGCAGTGCGCAGACTCTCTATGTTGCCGCGGACAATCTCATGAAGGTGCGAAGCCCACGACATCCGCGACTAGGATGGCGGCGAGACGGCGCGTGGTCACTGCAAACCCGCCAGCCGAAGCCCGTCCGCGAGTTCCGCCCCTTTGCCTGGGGCCCAGGCGTGCTGACGGCCCCCGCCGTCAGGCAAGGCGATCGCGCAGGAGCGCCAGCGTGCGGCGGCGCGCCTCGCCGGCC
Source organism: Asaia bogorensis (assembly GCA_945905835.1). GTDB lineage: Bacteria > Pseudomonadota > Alphaproteobacteria > Reyranellales > Reyranellaceae > Reyranella. The sequence goes on along the minus strand of CAMDQJ010000183.1, from coordinate 1,049 downwards.
GCCGCTTCGTTGTAGGGCGGGTAGCCCCGGCGGTTGAAGCCGTGCTCGGTGCCCGGGTAGACTTGGATATCGGCCCCCGCCTCGCCGCCCATGCGCGCCCGGATCGCCGCCACCGTGGCCTCGGGGACGTGCGGATCGTCGCTGGCGAAATGCATCAGGATCGGGCAGCCACGCTTGCCGGCCTCATCGAGGTGCTGGTCGATCTGGACGCCGTAGTAGCTCACCGCGGCATCGACCGGCAGGCGGGTACTGGCCAGGTAGGCGAACTTGCCGCCGAGACAGAAGCCCATCACGCCGACCTTGCCGGTGCAGTCCGGGCGGGCGCGCAGGGACGTGACGATGTCGCCCAGGTCGCGTGTGAACTGGGCGGTGTCGAGCTCTGCCCACAGCGCCCGTGCCTTGGCGCGGCCCTCGTCGGTGTAAGGAAGGTAGCAGGCTGCCTCCTGCCGCCAGAAGACATCCGGTGCCAGGGCGATGAACCCGTCGGCGGCGTAGCCGTCGGCCACCGAGCGGATGTGGGGGTTGGTATTGAACACCTCCGGCAGCACGACCAGCGCCGGCGCCGACAACCGCGCGGGCAATGCCAGGTATGCCGCGAACTGTCCGCCGTCGGATGCCGTCAGCCTGATCTCTTCGCCCATGACTTTTCCCTCTTCCGCTTTCGAGCGCCACGATAGATAGTCGGCTTGCACGCCGGAAGGGCATTGTTAGGCATTGTCACGTTGGCGCTTGTGCGCCATTTCTGGCCTCTGCCCGAGTGTAGATATGTACGGACTTGCGAGACATCCTTTTGAGAGCCAATCGGGCAGGAAGGATGACTTCGATGACCAATTTCGACCGCAATATTCAGCGCAAGTTGCAGGCTCTGAGGCACGCCGAGCAGATTGGCGACGTTTCCAAGGCCTGTCGGTATTTTGGAATTGGCCGGGCGAGCTTCTATCGCTGGAAAGCTGCCTACCAGCGGCAAGGGGAAGCGGGCCTGGTGAACCGCAAGCCCGTACCGAAGAACCCCGCCAACCGAACCGCCCCCGAGATCGTCGAGAAAGTCC
>CAMDQJ010000182.1 GCA_945905835.1 Asaia bogorensis | reverse complement strand
CGACGGCCACTTCCACCTCGAGCCGCGCGGCACCGTCGAGATCAGGGGCAAGGAACCGATGGAAACCTTCCTCTTGCTGGGAAGGCGCTGACCGGCCTGCCATATCGCAGTGCGCGCCGGGAGCACTTGCCCGCCCTGGCCTCCGACCCGACAATTCGGCCAAGAAAACAGGAGGAAGCCATGAAGGTCGGCACCGCCATGAACATGCTCTACGAGCATGACAAGCCCGACGCCGCCGTCGTCCACGAGCATTTCGCCATGGGCGACCTCATCGAGCCGCTGGGCTTCGATTCGCTGTGGGCACTGGAGCACCACTTCACCGGCTACGCCATGTCGCCTTCGCCGACGCAGCTACTGGCCTACTTCGCCGGCCGCACCAAGCGCATCGCGCTCGGCACCGCGGTGATCGTGCTGCCGTGGCACGACCCGGTGCGCGTCGCCGAGCAAATCGCGCTTCTCGACATCATGTGCGGCGGGCGCTGCCTGTTCGGCTTCGGTCGCGGCGCCGCCTCGACCGAATACGAGGGCTTCCGCATTCCCATGGGCGAGGCGCGGCCGCGCTTCGTCGAGGCCGCCCAGATCGTCGTCAAGGCGCTCAGCCAGGAGTCGTTCGAGCACGACGGCGAGTTCTTCAAGATCCCGCGCATGTCGATCCGGCCGCGGCCGATCTCGAACCCCGAACGGCGCTTCTACGCGAGCTCGGTCAGTCCCGAATCGGCCGAGGTCATCGCCAAGCTGGGCTTCGGCATGCTGATGATCATGCAGAACGAATGGTCCAAGTGCCGCGAGGACATCGAGAAGTTCCAGACCATGTCGACCGCGGCGGGCTTCACGCCCAAGTCGCCGATCATCCTGACCAACGTCTCCTGTGCCGAAAGCCGCGAGGAGGCCAACGAGCGCGCCGTCAAGTATCTCGGCCGCAAGTGGCAGTCGATCGACGATCACTATCATTTCTCCGACGGCCATCTCGCCGACGTGAAGGGCTACGAGGCCTACGGCAAGACGGCGCGGACCTACGCCAAGCTCAAGGATCCGGCCAACCTCAAGAAGGCCACGGATTTCTACGTCTCGATTCAGATCGTCGGCACGCCCGACGACTGCCTGCAGCAGATCGCCGAGCTGCGGGGCGTCACCGGCATGGAACACCTGGTGGCCGAGTTCTCCTTCGGCAACCTGCCGCACCACGAATCAGAGCGGAACCTCCGCCTGTTCGCCGACCGCGTATTGCCGACCCTGCAGCGCGACGCGGCCTTCGCGGCACCCCGGGCAGCGGGCGACGGCAAGACGCCCAAGCGCGCGGCAAGCGGCGGAATCTTCGCGCCAGCTTAGCCCATCGTCCCGAGCGTAGCCGAGGGACCTTTTTTCGTATCCGACGAAGGTCCCTCGACTTCGCTTCGCTACGCTCGGGACGACGGGTTATCAGAACTGCGCGTGTAGCCGTAACGCCAGGATGTGCACCGGGCCGAGCAGGAAGCCAAGGGCTGGCTGCTGCACGGCCAGGCGACCTTCGTGTGGCAATACGCGCCGGCTTTTCCCTCGCCCTACCAGGGCGGCTCGAGCCTGACTCCGGGCGACCAGGCGCGGCAGACCTTTTCGACCGACTTCATTCTCGGCCGCAAGCTGTGGGAGGGCGCCGAGGTCATCGTCAATCCGCAGATCTTCCGTGGCTTCGGCCTGTCGCAGGGCGTCGGCGCCGCGGCCTTTCCCAACGGCGAGGCCTTCAAAATCGGCAGCGACCAGCCGCAGATCTATTTCGCCCGCCTGTTCCTGCGCCAGACCTTTGCGCTTTCCCAAGACACCGTGCCGGGCGATCCCGACGACCCGCTGCATTTCAACCAGCCGCTGCCGCGCGAGCGCATCACGCTCAGCGCCGGCAAGTTCTCGCTGTTCGATTTCTTCGACGACAACAAATACGCCCACGATCCGCGCACCCAGTTCCTCAACTGGTCGCTGGTCGCCGCGACCGGCTTCGACTTTGCCGCCGCCGCGCGCGGCTTGGCCGACGGTTTCGTCGCCGAATACGACAACGGCGCCTGGGGCCTGCGCGGCGGGGCGTTCATGGTGACCTCGCGGGTCAATTCGCTCGAGCTCGACGCTGAGCCGCTTCGCCACTTCCAACTCGCCTTCGAGGTCGACCGCTTCTTCAAGATCGGCGGCCGGCCGGGCGCCGTACGGCTGCTTTACGGGTTCCAGCAGACCGCCTCGCAGAGTTACGACGCGCTGGTTGCCCACCGGCTTCGCCAACCAGGACCGCAATCCCGCCGGATCGAGCGTCAAGCACATGCTGGCGGCGAACTTCGAGCAGGAGATCTTCGACGATATCGGCCTCTTTGGCCGCTTGTCGTGGAACGACGGCCAGAGCCAGAGCTGGATGTACACCGAGCAGGACCGTGCCGTGTCGCTTGGGCTGTCGTTCGGCGGCGCCAACTGGGGCCGGCCAAAGGACACGATCGGCCTTGCCACCAACGTCGGTTGGATCAGCGACGCCCACCGCCGCTTCCTCGAGGCCGGCGGCATCGGCTTCATCACCGGCGACGGCCGGCTGAACTACGCCCCCGAATGGCTGACCGAACTCTATTACGACGTCCGCCTGGCACCCGGCATCAACGCCGCGCTCGACTACCAGTACCTCGCCAACCCCGGCTACAACGCCGACCGCGGCCTGCAGGCGGGCGGCGGCGGGGATCAGCGACTCGGGTGGGTCGGCCCCTGTTGCGCGGCGGCGGAGCCGATGCTGCAGGCAAGGAGAAGGGCCAGGGACGGACGCAGCGCCGGAATCATTCGCTCCGTTCCTGCATGGTTTGCCTTACAGGCGCGTGACTACTTCTTCGCGCCGGGCAGGAAATCGTCGAGCGGCACGCCGAAGCTGTTGAGCGCCCACGACACCAGATTGTACTGGCCGATGGTGAAGACGACATCCACCAGCTGCTCCGTCGAGTAGCTCTTGGCCAGCACCGCCCAGGTGGCGTCGGAAACCACGGAATTCTCGAACAGGTCGTCGGCCGCCTGCATCAGCGCCGCCTCGTGCTCATTCCAGGCGCCCTTGGGACCCTTCTTGATGTTCTCGATATCGGCATCGGTCACGCCGCCTTTCCTGGCGATCAACTCGTGCTGGGCGAACTCGTACTCGGCCTGGTTCAGCCAGCCGATGCGCAGGATCAGGAGCTCCCGGTCGCGGAAGGCCAGCGTCTGCTTGCCCAGCACATGGCCGGCGAACGGCGTCCAGCGCTTCACCAGCTTGGGGTGATGGGCCAGCACCTTGAAGATGTTAAAGATCTGGCCGTTCATCGCATTCTTGGCGACGGTCTCGCGATCCTCCGCCGGCATGGTCGCGAGATCGCGCATGGGAATGCGCTGCTTGCGCTTGATCATCGGGGTTCCTCCGTTGCCGGCATGATCGCAGCAGATGCCGCGACGAACAACGCCCGGCGCG
>CAMDQJ010000181.1 GCA_945905835.1 Asaia bogorensis | reverse complement strand
CCGAGGTTGAGCCCAAGCTTGAACAGGCAGTGATTGTGGATCGGCAGCGAAGGATGCTCGGCATTGTCCGGACCGGGCTTTGATGGCACCGCTTCGACGCCGTAGTTGTCGGCAATGAGCGCCGAGATCTGGCTGTCGGTGATCCATTTCAACAGACGCGTGTCGCGACCGTCGAGTACGCAGCACATGGCGTGTGCACGCGCCGGATCGACCTTCTTGTTCATTTTCACGACCTCGTCCGTAAAGCCGGTGTAGAGCAACAGCATGTCGCCCGGCTCGACCACGACCTTATCGGCGTCGAGCACGCGCTTGAAGTCGTCGTAGTTAACGTATTTGTGCTCGCGGCCATAATGTTTCTCGAGATCGACCATGACGGCGCGGCCCTGGATGGCCTTGGCCGCCATATTCTCGACGCCGAGTTTGTGGGCGTAGCTCATGTGGCCGCAGCCGTCGTGGCCGGCATCGGGCTGAGGGCCGACCACGTCGGTGCCGGCCTTGTAGCCGTTGTAGTAGAGCGGCTCAGGTATCCCGTCGCCGTCGGCGTCGAACATGCCGCCGACATGGGCCAGCGTGTCCCACTGCGTAGAATATTGCAGCGTCAGGATCACGCGGTCGTCGCTCGCCACGTCCATGAACAGCGGGTTGATCGTCTTGGTGAGGAAGTTGAAGCGCCAGCCGTTCTCGTCGCCGGTCGGCGACAGCACGGGCGGCAGGCGGCGCGGGTTAAGCACGTTGCCGCCGGGCAAGTCCAGCGGCAGGCTCAGACAGAATGAAATGCCTTCCTTCACCTCGGCGATGCCCTCGAGAACCTTCTTGGGCGTGATGAGGTTGAGGCGGCCCAACTGGTCGTCGTCGCCCCAATCGCCCCAGGTCGAGCCCTCTGGCCGGTGCTTCCAGCGTTTCATTCTTCGATCTCCCTCGGTTGCGAGGGGACACTACCCGCGCATGGCTCCTTCGCGCAATTCCGCCAGCCGGCGGAACGCGGATGGGTTATTGTCCGCGCATGTCATCTACTTCCGCTTTGCCACTCGACCGCGACGTCCGCCTCATCAGCCTGATCGGCGTCGCCCACGGCACCAGCCACTACTATCAGCTCGCTTTCGTGACGATGCTGCTGATCGTGCGTGAAAAGGCCGGGCTGTCATTCACCGACGTCGGCGCGCTCGGAGCGATCTACTACGCGGTCTCGGGCACCTGTCAGACCGCCGCGGGTTTCGCCGTCGACCGTTTCGGCGCCCGTCCGATCCTGGCGGGTGGGCTCGCACTGGCGGCTGTCGGGCTCGCGCTTACCGCCTTCGCCGATTCATTTTGGACATTTGCCGCCATCTCGATCGTGGCCGCCATCGGCAACTGCGTTTTTCATCCCGCCGACTTCGCCATCCTGAATTCGTCGGTCAACCAGGGCCGCCTCGGCCGCGCCTACAGCATCCATGGCCTCGGCGGCTCGCTGGGCTGGGCGGCGGCGCCGATCATCTATTTCCTCGACGACCTGATCGGCCGCACCGGCGCGGCTTTGATCGGCGCGCTGCCCGGTCTGGTGCTGGCCGTGCTCGTCTGGAGCCAACGCGACCGTATCGTCGATCACCGCGCCGAAGTGCACGCCGCGGCTGCGGCCGAAGGTGCAAGGGCAGGGATCGGCCTCTTCCTGCAGGGATCGATCCTGCTCTGCTTCGTTTACTTCGCGCTTATCGCGGTCAACACCGTCGGCATCCAGCAGATGGCGGTGCCGGCGTGGATGCAGATGTTCGGCGTCAAGGAGAGCTACGCGGCCCTCTGCCTGATCGTGTTCATGGTCGGCTCGGCCGGCGGCATGCTGGCCGGCGGCTTCTTTGCCGACAGTGTCAAACGCCACGATCTTGTGGCCTTCGGTGGGTTGATCGTCGCCTCGGCTCTGACGCTGCCGGTCGCCACCATGAGCGTGACGCCGGCATTGCTGCTGCCGTTGGTGGCGCTGGCTGGCTTTTCCGGCGGCGTGACCAACCCATCGCGCGACCTGATCGTGCGCGCCGCCACGCCGCCGGGTGCCTCGGGCAAGGTCTTCGGCTTCGTCTATTCCGGCCTCGATGTCGGCTCGTTCGTCGGCCCGCCGCTGTTCGGCTATCTGATGGATCTGCACCTGCCGTCGGCGATCTTCTGGATCGCGGTGGTGCTCTATGTCGTGAACGCCTTCATGGTGCTGACCATCCGGCAGGCGAGCCCGCAGCGCGTTCCCGTGGCCGCCGAATAGCCTAAGCGGCGGCTTCGAGCGCTTCCTGAGCCGCCAGCCAGCGCTTCTCGGCGTTGGTGACCTCGCGGTCGAGTCGGGCCTTTTCCTTCTGCAGCTCGGCCACGACGCTGCCCGGACCCGAATAGATCGCCGGATCGGCCAGCCTGGCCAAAATGCCGTTAAGCTGCTCGGTGAGGCGCGCCAGCATCTTCTCCGAGCTGTCGACGGCCTTCTTGAGCGGCGCCTTGTTGCTGCGCTGGTCGGCCGCGGCCTTGCGCTGTTCCTTCTTCGAAGCGGCGTCCGCGGGCTTCTCCTGCTTGGCGGGCTTGGCGCCGCGCTCTTTCAGGAGCTTGACCTGGTAGTCGTCGACGTCGCCGTCGAAGGCTTTCACCGTGCCGCCGTCGACGAGCCACAGCGTGTCGGCCACCATCTTCACCAGATGCGTGTCGTGGCTCACCAGTACCACGGCGCCCTCGAAATCGTTGATGGCCTCCACAAGCGAGGCGCGGGCGTCCATGTCGAGATGGTTGGTCGGCTCGTCGAGCAGCAGCATGTGCGGCGCCGCGCGCGTGGCCAGCGCCAGCAGCAGGCGGGTCTTCTCGCCGCCGGACAGCACACCGACCTTGAGGTTGGCGCGGTCGCGCGAGAAACCGAAGCGGCCGAGCTGGCCACGCACCTTAGATTCGCCAGCGGTCGGGCCCAGCGCGCGGAGCATGTGGTCGAAAGGCGTGGCTTCGTAGTCGAGGCTCTCCTCCTGGTCCTGCGAGAAATAGCCGACGCGCAGCTTCGGCGTCTTCTTGAGCTTGCCCTCGCGCGGCTCCAGCCGCTGCGAGATCAGGCGAATGAAGGTCGACTTGCCGTTGCCGTTCTGGCCGAGCAGCGCGATACGGTCTTCCATGTCGATGCGCAGGTCGAGGTTCTTCAGCACCAGCGGTCCGTCGGGATAGCCGACGGAGACTTCGTCGAGCGTCTCGATCGGCGAGGCCAAGAGGTCGGGCGAGGGGAAGTTGAACGAGACCTTCTCCTCGATCGGCACCGAGGCGACCGGCCCCAGCTTCTCGATCATCTTCATGCGCGACTGCGCCTGGCGGGCCTTGCTCGCCTTGGCCTTAAAGCGGTCGACGAAGGCCTGCATGTGCTTGCGCTGGGCCGCGACCTTCTGCTGCTGAGCGGCATCGTTGGCCAGCCGCTCAGCGCGGGTGCGCTCGAAGAAGTCGTAGTTGCCGGTGTAGGGCACCAGCTTCTGGTTATCGATGTGGACGATGTGGTCGCAGACGTCGTTCAAGAGGTCGCGGTCGTGGCTCACCATCAGTAGCGTATTGCGGAAGCGTTTCAGGTGCTCGGTCAGCCACAGCATGGCTTCGAGGTCGAGATGGTTCGACGGC
>CAMDQJ010000180.1 GCA_945905835.1 Asaia bogorensis | reverse complement strand
AAAGTCACAAGCTGAACATAGGGCTCCGAATGGCCAGACTGCCTTCGGCGCTTGAGAGCTGGCTGGGGCGGCGGCGGCCGCGGGTCCCTCCTATGCACTACATGGATAAGCCCACTCCGACCCAACTCGAGGGGGTCGGGATTGGACGCAAAACCGGGGTCGCAGTTGGAAGCGATTTGACAATCCCGGATGACTGGCGAGCGGCCACAGCGCGCCTCCACGAACTGCGGCAGCGCGTGGTCGTGCATCGCTATCAGATGGAACTGGTCGAGCCGCTGTGGCCCAGGCTCGGCGAAACCTGGGTCCGGCAGGCGCAGAAATTGCGCAATCGCCTCGGCTCGTATCAGGACCTGGTCGTGCTCGCGCGCTACGCCGAGCCGCATCAGCCACTGGCGCTCGCGGCTCTTGTCCGTGGTCAGCCAGCGGCAGGCGCAGCACGTCGCGGCGGCGCGAAGCATCGCCGGCCGGCTGTTCGCCGAACGGCCGAAAGCGTTCCGCCACCGGCTCGAAGCGATGTGGGACGGCATGGCCGCCAGCCGCTAGGAAGCAGGCGCGCCGGATAGCTCGGCGCGCACCCGCGCGATGACGCTAGACCAGTCGCCGGGCACCGGCTGACGGAACAGCCGCAGCGCCGGATACCAGGGGCTGCGATCGCGGTCGAGCGTCCAGCGCCAGTCCGGCTGGAACGGCAGCAGCACACAGGCGGGCCGGCCGAGCGCGCCCGCGACATGGGCGACCGACGTGTCGACGCAGATGAGCAGATCGCAAAGTGTCAGCACCGCCGCGGTGTCGGCGAAGTCGGCGAGATCGTCGCCCAGATGCGCGATGCGGGTTTCCCGCGCCAGCGCCTCAGCATCGGCCGGGCGCAGCTCGCGCTGGACGCTGACGAAGCGCAGGCTCTCCACCGACAGCAGCGGCGCGAGCTGCGCGAGCGACAGCGACCGGTTGCGGTCGTTGACGTGCGTGGCGCGGCCGGACCAAACGAGCGCGATGCGCCGCGGGCCCAGCGCCTCCAGGCGGGGCCGCCATTTCGCGACATGGATCTCGGAGGCGCGCAGATAGGGAATGGGCGCCGGAACATCGGTGAGATCGGTCTTGCAGGCGAGCGGCAAGCTCGCCAGCGGGCAATGCAAATCGAACGGCGGCAACGGCTCACCGCGCGCGACAACCGATGCGACACCTTCGAGGCCGGCCAGCAGACCTTCAAGCTCCGGCTGCGCCTCGATCGCGACGCGAGCCCCTGCCCGCGCCAGGAGTGGCGCGTAGCGCGCAAACATCACCGTGTCGCCCAATCCCTGCTCGGCATGCAGCAGGATGGTCTTTGCCGCAAGCGGCGTCTCGCCGAGCCACGGTGGCTTCCGAATATCCTTCCGCACGCTCATCCCGGCGCGCTTCCAACGCCATTCGTATTCGGCAAAGCCGCGCGGGTAGTCGCCGATCGTCAGGAGCGAGCACGCGGCGCTGAAATGGGCTTCGGCATGGTCGGGCTGGAGCGCGAGCACCTTGCCGTAGCTCGCAAGCGCGTCCTGGTGGCGATTGAGCGCCGCCAGCGTCATGCCTCGATTGAGCCAGGCGCTGGCATGGCCCGGCGCGGCGGCGAGCGCGCCGTCGTAGGCGGCGAGCGCGTCCTGGTCGCGGCCGAGCGCGTGCAAGGCGTTTCCGCGGTTGTAGAGCGCGAGCGGATGGCCGGGCGCTATGGCAAGCGCGGCGTCGTGATCCACGAGCGCCGCTTCGGCCTCGCCCAGCGCCACCCGGGCGTTGCCGCGGTTGACCAGAGCCTGGACGTGGCGTGGCGCCTTCTGCAGCACCGCGTCGAAATCGACGACGGCTTCGGCCGCCCGCTTGAGGTCGAGCAGGATATTGCCGCGATTGTTGAGCGCGTCGGGATGGCCGGGCGCGAGCGCCAGCGCCTTGTTGAGAGTGCTGAGCGCCTCGCCGCTGCGCTTGAGCGCGTGCAGCACGAGGGCGAGGTTCGAAAGCGCATCGGGCGAGCGGGGCTGCACCTTGAGCGCGGCGGCGATCAGGCGGTAGGCCTCGCCGGCCTTGCCGCGCTGGTGGTTGAGCATGCCGAGCAGATGCAGCGCGTCGAAGTTGTCGCGCTGCGCCTTCAGCGCGCGGGTGTAGAGCTTTTCCGCCTCGTCGAGACGCCCGCGCTGGTGCAGGGCGAGCGCCTCCTGGATCGTCTGGCCGAGGTTGAACGGGCCGGGTCTGGTGCTCACAGGCGATTGATCCGCGCGATCCGGCGGGTCACGTCCACCGGCGTCTCATTGTCGGCCCGGGTCTTGAGCGCCAGCGCCTCGCGGGCGGCCGGCCGCTCCAGGCAGCGGGTCAGCCAAGCTTTCAGGTTTGGCACCGCGTCGAGGTCCATCTCGATGGCGCGGCTGATGACCGCAGCGACGTTGAGGTCGGCGACGGTGAAGTCGCTGCCGAGAAGATAAGGCTGCCGGCTCACCGCCGTATCGAGCACCTTGAACGGCGCCACGAGAACCTTCAACGCCTCGGCGCGCTTTGCGGCGTCGCGCTCCTCCGGCGGCAGGCGGACCGCATGCAGCGACCAGATATTAACGCCGCGATCGACCTCGGTGACCGCCCACAGGCTCCACTGCCAGGCCCGCGCCTCACCCTCCAATGTACCGGGATAAAGGACGCCCTGAGAATGCTTCTTGGCAAGATAGAGCGTGATGGCGAGCGACTCGAACAGCACAAAATCGCCGTCCACGATCACCGGCAGCCGTCCGTTCGGATTGATGGCGAGAAACTCCGGCGTGCGGGCGCCCGCATCGCCGATCTCGACGGGATCGTGCTCGTGGTCGAGCCCCAGCTCCTTCGCCATCCAGAGCGCGCGGAAGGCACGGGTGCGGGCGATGCCGTAGATGCGCAGGCGGGACATTTCGGCTACTGCGGCTCGATCTTGGCGACCTTGATCAGTTCGCCGCGCACGGCGATGCCGTCGCGGACGGTCCGGGCCAGATCGGCCGGCGTTCCCGCCAGCACGGCAAGCCCCAATGTCGCGAGTCGTTCCTTCACCGAATCGACCTTGAGGATTCTGACGAGTTCGCTGTTGAGGCGGGCGACGATCGGCGCGGGCGTGCCGGCCGGCGCGAAGAAGCCAAGCCAGGACGACATCTCAAAGCCCGGAACGGTTTCCGCGACCGTCGGCACATCCAGGATCGCCCCGTATCGCGTCTTCTCGACCACCGCCAGAACCCTGATCTTGCCGGTTGGAATGAGCGGTGTTGCGGCCGAATAGCTGAGAAACGCCATGCCTATATGGCCGCCGGCCAGATCGTTCGCCGACAGGCCACCGCCGCGATACGGCACGTGAATGAGCTCGATGCCCGCCTTCTGCTTGAGAAGCTCGCCTGCGAGATGATGCGGCGAGGCGATGCCCGAGGAGCCGAACTGCAGCTTTCCCGGGTTGGCCTTGGCATAGGATATCAGATCGGCCACCGACTTCGCCGGCAGATCGGCATGCACCACCAGCACGATGATGTTGGCGCCGGCGTTGGTGATCGGCGCAAAACCCTTGACGGGATCGAACGGCATGCTTTTGAAGAGATGCGGGTTCGACGTAATCATCGCGTCGGTGCCGATCATCAGCGTATAGCCGTCGGGCGCGGCGCGGGCGACCGCCGCGGCGTCGACATTGCCGCCGGCGCCGGGCCTGTTCTCCATCACGATCGGCTGGCCGAGCGCGGCCTGAAGCCGGTCCATCACCGCGCAGCCG
>CAMDQJ010000179.1 GCA_945905835.1 Asaia bogorensis | reverse complement strand
GGCGCTTTTCAAGCCGAATTTCGCGTGCCAGTCTCGCCCCGCTCAGCAGAGCTAGCCATGCGTTCTCCAGGGAGGGGATATCAAGATGCAGCGTAGAAAATTCATCCGGACGGCGGGTGTCGGTGCGGCCAGTGTCGCTACCGCGTCGGCCGTCGCCGCACCGGCCATCGCCCAGTCGATGCCGGAAGTTAAATGGCGTTTGACCTCGAGCTTTCCAAAGTCGCTCGACACGCTGTACGGCGGCGCGGAACTCTTCGCCAAGGTGGTCGGCGAGATGTCCGACGGCAAGTTTCAGGTCCGTCCGTTCGCCGCCGGTGAAATCGTCCCCGCCCTCCAGGTTGCCGACGCCGTGCAGAACGGCACCGTCGAAATGGGCCAGACCGCGGCCTACTACTACTTCGGCAAGCACGCGAACTTCGTGTTCGAGACCGGCCTGCCGTTCACCATGAATCAGCGCCAATATCTCGCCTAGCTGTACCACGGCGGCGGACACGCGCTGATCAACGAGTTCTACAAGGAGTACAATTTCCGCTCCTTCGCCTTCGGCGGCACGGGGTGCCAGATGGGCGGCTGGTTCCGCAAGGAAATCAAGACGATGGACGACATGAAGGGCCTGAAGTTCCGCGTCGGCGGCTTCGCGGGCCTCATCCTGTCGCGTCTCGGCGTGGTGCCGCAGCAGATCGCCGGCGGCGACATCTATCCGGCGCTGGAAAAGGGTACGATCGACGCCTGCGAATGGGTCGGCCCGTACGACGACGAGAAGCTCGGCTTCAACAAGGTCGCCAAGTACTACTACTATCCCGGCTGGTGGGAAGGCGCTTCGGTCGGCTCGCTCTACGTCAACAACCAGGCCTGGGAGAAGCTTCCCAAGGCCTATCAGAGCATGGTCGAGACGGCGGCCGGCCTCGTCACCTCGTGGATGGTGCCGAAGTACGACGCCGGTAACCCGGCAGCGCTGCGTCGCCTGGTGGCAGCAGGCACCGAACTCCGCCCGTTCCCGCGTGCGGTTCTCGAGCCCTGCTTCTCCGAGGCCTACAAGTACTACGACGAACTCGCGGCCGCGGATCCGAAGTTCAAGAAGATCTACGACAGCCTGAAGCCGTTCCGCGCCGACCAGAACCTCTGGTTCCGGGTGGCCGAGAACACCTTCGACAACTTCAACTTCTCGATGTCTGCGCAAGGTCGCTAACAGGGGCCGCTAGGCCCCGGGCATCAGGCCCAAAGGAAAGCCCCGCCTGAGGCGGGGCTTTTTCTTTGTCCGTTCGAGGCGCCTTACTTGAAGATGGGCGGAGCTGCGTCCTCGGTGGGCGGCGCCTGGATCTCTATCTTGACCTTGCTCGGATCGACGGTCGACGGCGCGTCGAGGAAGTAGGTCACCGATTGCGGGAAGGCGATCACGAGCACCACCATGATCAACTGCAGGAACACCCACGGCACCGAGCCCCAGTAGATGTCGCTGCTCTTCACTTCCTTGGGCGCGACGCTGCGCAGGTAGAAGAGGGCGAAACCGAAGGGCGGATGCATGAACGAGGTCTGCACGTTGACGCAGAGCATGACGCCGAACCAGATCAGCGCGGCATCGTGGCCGACCACCGGCTCGAGAATCTTCTGCGCCACCGGCGCCAGCATCGGCACGATGATGAAGGCGATCTCGAAGAAATCGAGGAAGAAGGCCAGGAAGAACACGAACAGGTTGACGATGACCAGGAAGCCCCAGACGCCGCCCGGCAGGTTCGACATCAGATGCTCGACCCACTTGTTGCCGTCGACACCCTGGAAGGTGATCGAGAAGCAGGTCGCGCCGACCAGGATGAACGCCACCATTGCGGTGATGCGCATGGTTGCCTGGAAGGCCTGGACGATCAGGGTGCGCAGCTCGGTGACCTGCCAGGCGCGCCAGCACAGCCAGATGATCGAGGCGAACAGGACGGTGAAGGCGATCTTGAAGGGCACCGACTTGAACGCAACCATGCCGATCAGCATGCCGATGAAGGCCGCGGCAACGCCGGCACCGAAGAACCATTTGTCGAACTTGGTCAGCGGCGCATTGCGCACGACGGCCAGCACGATGGCGCCGATGGTGCCCATGGCGCCGGCTTCGGTCGGCGTCGCCAGGCCCATCATGATGGTGCCGAGCACGAGGAAGATCAGGATCGCGGCCGGAATGATGCCCCAGGCGCATTTGACCAGCAGCGGCCTCCCGAACAGCGTACGTGGCACCGGCGGCAGGTCGGCCGGCCGCACAAGGCTGACATAGAACGTGTAGATCGCGAACAGCGCGATCTGCATCAACGAGGGACCCCAGGCGCCGAGATACATGTCGCCGACCGAGCGGCCGAGCTGGTCGGCCAGCACGATCAGGACTAGCGACGGCGGTACGAGTTGGGTGATGGTGCCCGACGCCGCCAGCACGCCGGTAGCATACCGCATGTTGTATTTGTGGCGCATCATCACCGGCAGGGTGATCATCGCCATGGCGATGACCTGCGCCGCCACCGTACCGGTGATGGCGCCCAGGATGAAGCCGACGATGATGGTCGAGTAGCCGAGGCCGCCGCGGATCGGCCCGAAGAGCTGGCCCATCGATTCGAGCATGTCCTCGGCCAGGCCGCATTTCTCGAGAATCGCGCCCATGAAGGTGAAGAACGGGATGGCGAGCAGCAGTTCGTTCGACAGGATGCCGCCGAACACGCGGCCGGGAATGGCTTGCATGAACGGCAGCGTGAAGTAGCCGAGCTCGATCGAGATGAAGCCGAAGAAGAAGCCGACCGCCGCCAGCGAGAACGACACCGGGTAGCCGATCAGCATGAAGATCACGAGGCCGCCGAACATCAGCGGCGGCATCCACTCGAGAAGTATCATTGCTGCGGCCTCTCGTAGTGGGCTTCCAGGCTATCCACCGAGTAGTCGTTGAGGAAGGCCACGCGTTTGATGAGCTCGGAAAGTCCCTGCAACGCCAGCAAGGCGAAGCCGATCGGCGGCACGATCTTGATCGGCCAGCGCAGCAACCCGCCGGCGTTCGAGGAGTGTTCGAGCACGGCGTAGGACTGCATGAAGAAGGGCCAGCTCAACCACGCCAGGATGGCGCAGGTCGGCAGCAGGAAAACGATGGTACCGAGGATGTCGATCCAAAGCTGGCCGCGGCGGCTCAGCGTCATGTAGAAGATGTCGACCCGCACATGCTCGTTGCGCTTCAGCGTATAGGCCGCGCCGAACATGACAATGACGGCGAACATGTACCACTGCACTTCGAGCCAGGCGTTGGAGCTCATGTCGTAGGCGTAGCGCACCATGGCGTTGCCACCGCTGACGATGCACGCCAGCAGCACCAGCCAGTTGCAGAGCACGCCGATCTTTTCGTTGATCGCGTCGACTAGCGCGCTGAACTGTAGCGGCGCAACGGCCGCGCCGACGATGAAGATGGCAAAGCCTATCCAGAACGCCGCAGGTTCGTAGGGCAACCAAACGCCAGCCGCCCACGCCGCCGACTTGATGAGGCCACACGCGCCCGCTGAGGTGACCAGGCAGTGGAAGGCATTTGCGATGGAGGTATTGGGCGCACCGGTTACGGCGGCCAGGTCTTTTGTAAGGGCCAAATTGTAGAAGATCACCAGCCACACGACCGCGCCGAGGGCGACGGCGGCCCCGATGCAGACGGCATAGGTCGGCCATCTCTTGGTGGTAAGGGACCTTGGTACGCTCTGTGACATCACGCTCCCCGGCTAGTCTTCGGCATTCACGATTAAGCGAAGCGGCGCCGGCGGATGC
>CAMDQJ010000178.1 GCA_945905835.1 Asaia bogorensis | reverse complement strand
ACATGTACGCCAAGTCGGTCTATCCGGGGCAGAAGGTGCTGGGCGAAATGAACGCCGATCGGCTCGGCAAGCTGCAGGACTTCTACCTGGCGAAAGGCTTCATCCAGAAGGCCACGCCGGTCAACGAGCTCTACACCAACGAGTTCGTGACGTAACGGCGTTCGATCACGCGCCCAACGGACGTTTCGGCCCTCTCCCGCAGGTGGCGAGGGCCGGCGCATTTTTCTCACCCGTGCATCCGCTTCGGATCGCACGCGAGATGCGACGCCCTTTTTTGCATAGGATCGATGCATCCACGCGGTTGTCGTCGCCGGCCTTAATGTGATGAGACGGCATGCAAGAACGGCAAAAGACCCAGGTCGGCGATCCAGGGAGGTCCACGATGCGCATGGACTGGCGGATAGCTGCGGCTGCGGCGTTTACAGCCTTTGCACTGGCGGCTCCGGATCTCCGGCAAACAGCGAATGCCGCGGACGAATATCCAGCCCGGCCCGTGCGCGTCGTCGTGCCGTTTCCGGCGGGCGGCATCAACGACGTGCTCGGGCGCGTCTGGGCCAATGCGGTCACGCCGCATCTCGGCACCGTCATCGTCGAAAACCGTGGCGGCGGCGGGAGCATGATCGGCGCCACCGAGGTCGCCCGTGCCGCGCCGGACGGCTACACGCTGCTCGTCGGGAATTCGACCAATCAACTGCTCAATCCCCAGCTCATGAAGTCGCCGCCATTCGATCCGGAGACCGATTTCACGGCCGTCGCCATCCTGGCGCTGATCCCGAACGTCATCGCCGTGCATCCTTCGCTCCCCGTCAACAGCCTGAAGGAGCTGGCGGACTACGCGCTGCAAAAACCCGGCAAGCTGTCGTATGGCTCGGCCGGCGTGGGGACCATGACCCATCTGTCGGGAGAGCTGTTCAAGAAGCAGGCCGGTAACCTCGATATGGTGCATGTGCCCTACCGCGGCGGCGCGCCGGGCACGTCGGACCTCACGGGCGGCACCATCCCGGTGATGTCGCTCAGCATGGCGTCGCAATTGCTGGCTCTGCATGCCGCCGGCAAGCTCCGCATCCTCTGCGTGAATGCGCCGAGCCGTCTTGCGATCGCGCCGGACATTCCGACCGCTGCGGAGGCGGGTTATCCAGGCATGGTCGTGCAGGTCTTCAACGGGATCTTCGCGCCCGCGGCGACCCCGAAGCCCATCCTCGATCGCATCGCCCTGGAATCGCGAAAAGCGATGGCCACCGAAGAGGTCGGCAAGGTGCTGGGGGCGGCCGGCGCAACCATCGTCGCCGATTCGACCCCGGAACAGGCCGTGCGCTTCGTGAAGGAAGAGCGCGACCGCTGGACGCCGATCATCAAGGCTTCGGGAATCGAGCTCCGTTAGTGCCGCCATGCCCAAAAATTAAAGGACGCACATGACCATTCTTCTTCGCCCGCGCGACCTCGACGGCCTCGTCGACATGAAATCCGCGATCGATGCCGTCTGCGAGGCCTACCGGGGCGCGACCGAATTTCCGGTCATCAATGCGCCGCGGCGGCGCGTGCATTCGCCGAGCGGGGTCCGGGTCAGCAATTTTCCCGGCGGCGTCCATGCGCTGGGGGTGATCGGCTCGGGAACCCGGGCCGAGCTGGTCCGCCAGACCGAAGGAAATCAACATTACGATGTGCGCACGCATCCGGTCCACGTCCTCAACGATTCGCGGACGGCGGAGCTTCTGGCCATCGTGCTGGGCGAGGTCACGGAAAAGACGCTCGGGCCGTCGAGCCTGATGGCGTTCCGGACCGCCGCGACCAGCGGGGTCGGCTTTCGCTATCTCGTTTCCAAGGATGCCAGGACGGTCGGATTGTTCGGAGCCGGCGGCCAGGCGGCGTACCAATTGCTGGCCCTTCTGGTGGAGCGGCCGTCGGTTTCCCATGTGCGGCTGTACAGCCGGAACCCGGAGAACCGGCGCGCCTTCGCCGACAAGTATTCCAGGCAGTTCAAGGTCGAGATCGAGCCGGTCGGATCGGCGCGGGAGGCCGTCGAGCCGGTCGATGTCGTGGTCTGCGCGACCAGCACCAACAAGGTGCTGTTCGACGGCAACTGGCTGCACGAAGGCCAGCACGTCACCGGCATCATCGGCGGCAACATCCAGCTCGTGCAGGGGGGCTTTCTCAAGGAATCGCGCCGTGAGCTGGATGACCGGACCGCGGAGCGCGCCGATGTGATCGCAACGAATCTGCGCGAGTCCGTCATCAGCGAACGGCAGGGCGATCTCTGGATTCCGATCGAGAAGGGGCTGATCAAGGCCGAGGATATCGTCGAACTGGGCGAACTTGCCGCCGGCAAGCGGCCGGGACGAACCGGCCCCAGGCAGATCACCTATCACAAGAACAACAACGGCACCGGCGCGGCCGACCTGGCGGTGACCATGCTGGCCTACCAGCAGGCCCGGGCCGCCGGGCGCGGTATCGAGATCGCGATGGACTAGCCGGCGCCATGAGGCGGGGGCGCAAGCGGCGTCCGGAACCAAATGGAACCTTCGGGGTCGTCTCGGGCGCGCGGACCGCGCGCCTTGAGAGAATTCACTGCATCCGGAGGCTGACCGAATGGCCAAGAGCAAGGCCATCATCACCACGACCCAGGACGCGATCACCGATGTCGCCATGACCGGCATCGACGGCGCGCGATCGATCGCCGGGAGCGCGGCCGACACCGCGGCCAGCGCCGCCAACAGCGCGGCCAAAGCGGTGACCGGCGCGGCGCTCACCGCCGTCCGCGGCGCCCGGCGGCTCGTCGGCGCTCCGAAGAAGCGCACGGTGAAGCGCAAGGCTAAGGCCGCCGCGCGGACGGTGAAGCGGAAGGTGAAAAAGACCGCGAAGACGGCGCGCAAGACAGTGCGCAAGACAGTGCGCAGGGCAGCGGTCAAGGTGAAGCGGTCGGTCGCGCGCCGCAAGAAGCGCTAGCTGCTTCCGGCGACCCGTTACTTCTTGGAATACCCGTCGGTGCCCTGCCAGCCGTGCTTCGAGATGTCGAAGATCACGCCATCCGGATCCTTGAACTTGCGCTCGAAGTTTCCGGAGCGCTCGTCGCCGAGGTCGAAGAAGAATTTGCCGCCGGCGGCCTCGATCCGCTTCTGAGTGTCCACCAGGTCCTCGACCTGGATTCCGAAGTGGTGGGCGCCGACGAAGGTGGAGCCTTCCTTCAGGTCGGAGGCCGCCGTGCCGCCTTTGCCCTTGAAGTTCAGGAGCGCCATGTTGATGACGCCGTCGCTCAGATAGATGGCGGATCCGATCTCCAGATCCTCACGGCCGATCTTCTTGAACTCGAACACCTGGGTATAGAAGTCGACGGCCTTGTCGAGGTCCTTCACGACGACGGCGATGTGGCGCAGACGGGCCATGATGTTCTCCTGAAAAATCTGTCCCCCCCATCATAACTCCGGCCGCACGGCAAGGGCTACCCTTCATCGCGCGATGCCGTAACATGGCGGCATGATGGAGCGTCATGCGGAGATCGTCGGCGCGGGCTTTGCGGGCTTAACTGCGGCCTGCGCGCTGGCGCAGCGCGGCTGGAGCGTGCGCGTGCACGAGCGCGCTGATCGGCTGCGCACGACGGGCGCGGGCATCTACATCTACGAGAATGGCTTGCGCGTGCTGGAGGCAGTCGGCGCCTATGCCGCGGCGACCCACGGCGCGCCGTTCGCCCACACCCGCGAGGTTCGCGACGACCAAAATAGGGCTATCTCGGTGCATCGCTGGCAGGGCAGCCGGGTGTTCTCGGTGGTGCGCCAGACCGTGATCAATGCGCTGGC
>CAMDQJ010000177.1 GCA_945905835.1 Asaia bogorensis | reverse complement strand
TCCAGTGGCGCTCAGGGCTATGAGCGCCACTGGAGTGGCGCGCTCCCATGAGTGAAGTCAGGACGACGACCAGACCTCAAATCATCACGCCCTAGAAGAGCACCGTGAGCCGGAGCGTCGTCGCCAGGGCGCCCGGCAAGGTGGGCGACAGGCCCGGCGTTGGAATGTACGACACGGTCGGCTGAAGGAAGGTCGCGGCGAACAGATGCGCCTGGTAGTAGGCCTGCATCATGAACTCGCTGGGACGCTGGAACTGCGTCTGGTTCATCCGGGATAGACCGAAGCCGATGCCCATCGAGTCCTTGTCCCGGCTGCCGATCAGGCCGAAGGCGGTCGCACCGACACCATAGTATTGGCTGATTGGCAGCGTCTGGGATGAGTTCGCGCCCAACTGGGCGAACACGGAGATCGACGAGTTAGAAACGGAAGGGTTCACGCCGAAGGCAACGCGCTGCGAGCTGAACATGTAGAAGCCGCCCATGCCGTCGTCCGTGGAGCCGCGAAAAGTCACAACACCGGTCTGTCGCCACAGGCCGATGCCGAACTGCCCCGGATGCTGGTCTTCGCCCATCTGCCAGTTCACGCCGACTTCGCCGATGTTGAACCAGTAGCCGTTGAACGTCGGTGGGCGGAGGCCCGTTTGAATGCCGCGTGCCCGGTTGCCGTCATAGACGCCGAGGTTGAGATAGAAGGACTTGGTCGGCGTGAAGTTGACGGTGACGCCGTTGGCCGGGCTGTAGTAGCCCATCATGGCGCCGATCATCGAGGCGTTGAGGAAGATCGGCGACCACAGCAGGCCGCTTACGGCCGGGATGTTCTGGTTCTCGTCCGCGAGAGTGACGGGCCGCGTGACATTGCCGAAATCATAGGTCGGCAAGCTGCGGCCGATCCTCATCTTCAGTATGTCCTTCTTCATCTCCTGGAGGTACCAGGCCTCCAGGATTCCGGTGCGATTGAGCGGCGGAAGGCCCACGAGGCCGTTGTAGCCCGCGATGCTGCCGGCCTGCTCGTTGGTGTCGCTGCCGTTGAATTGCAGGAACTGGAACCCGAACGACGCGCCGCGCCAGCCGCTGAGCTTTTCGGCATCGACCCCTAGTCCGATGATCAGCGCGCTGTTGTTGCTCCAGGCGCCGGGTTGCGCTCCGCCCGCGACCAGCAGGTTGGTGTCGGCGAGCCATATCCCGCCCAGCGTGACCCCCCATTCATCGCGCAGGCCGAGCGTGCGGCCGAGCCAGCCGGTACCTGCGACCCCGAAGTCCGTGGCCGCGGGATTGCCGCTGACGGCGGAAACCTTATAGGTGGCGCCCGGTGCGCTGGCGGGGTCCGGCGGGGTCTGGGCCGGCGCTTGGCTGGCAAACAACGCAGTCGACGCCAGGCACAGGACGACGAGCCGTCTTGCGAGAGCGCTCCACGTTCGGCGAAGGCGTGAGCCCATTCCCCTCCAGACACTCCCTTACGCGACCGAGCATGGCTAAACGCGCACAAAAAAGCGCTGCCCTTGGCGGCAGCAATTCGACATTCTTGCAGAACTGCCGGTTCTCGGGGAAGAGCTGAATGTCTCAAGATGGTGTTGCAGGACTTGATCCTACGGATCAGCTGGGCCGGCTGGACGAGTTGACGACCAACGACGTGCCGACGGCCCAACGGCTTTCCTTTTGGCGCGATGGCGTCCTGAAGCGCATGGAGCCGGTCGAGGGGCCGGGCGACGGTCAGCCGTTTCAGGCTCGCTTGCGGCGCATCGCCGTCGAGGGCGCAGGCATGATGATCTTCGAAATCGCGCGCGATTGCGGCTTCCGCGAGATGCCGACCTTCACGCGCATGTTCCGGCGTCGCTACGGCATGACGCCCCGTGAGGCGCGCACCACGTCGGGCGGCGCGCTCTAGCGCGCCGTGAACGCCGGCAGCGTGTGGGCCGTCACCGCCGGCGCCGGCCCATCGAAGCGTTCGATCTCGACCAGGCAGGTCTGGGCAATGCAGCCTTGGCTGAGCTTGGAGGCGCCGATATCGAGGGTGAGCGCATTGGGGTTGCCGTGCTTCTCCAGTGGCCGGTTGGAGCCCTGGTCCTCGGGATCGAACCAGGCGCCGGTCGAGAGCCGCACCACGCCGCGGCGGATGCGGTCCGACAGCTGGGCCGCGGCCAGGCAGGCGCCGCGGTCGTTGAAGACGCGCAGCATGTCACCGTCGGCGATGCCGCGCGCGGCGGCGTCGTCCGGATGCATGGTGACCGGCTGGCGGCCCTTCACCTTGGTCGCCTTGGCATGCGGGCTGTGATCGAGCTGGCTGTGCAGCTTGTCGGCCGGCTGGTCCGACAGCATGTGCAGCGGGTAGCGCTCGGCCTTCTTCGAGCCCAGCCATTCGATCGGCTCCAGCCAGGTCGCATGGCCGGGGCAGTCGTCATAGCCGAACGACGCGATCTTCTCGGAGAAGATCTCGATCTTGCCCGACGGCGTCTTGAGCGGATTCGCTGCCGGATCGGCGCGGAAGCGGGCCAGCATCACCGGCTCGCGATTCTCGCCCTTGGCCTCGGCGATGCCGGCTTCCCAGAATTCCTCGAATGAGGGGAAGGGCACGCCGACCTTGGCCGACTTCTGGCGGCTTTCTTCGTGCATATGGGCGAGCCACTGCATCGTGTCCCGGCCCTCGGTATAGACATCGTCTGCACCGAGACGACGCGTGATCTCCGAGAAGATCCAGTAGTCGTCGCGCGCCTCGCCGATCGGCTCGCGCGCCTTCTTCATGGCGATCAGGTAGGGCTCGCGCCGTGCATAGCCGATGTCGTCACGCTCGAGGCCGGTGGTCGCGGGCAGCACGATGTCGGCCATCTTCGCCGCCGGCGTCCAGAACTGCTCGTTGAAGATGATGGTCTCGGGCTTCTGCCACGCGATCCGGAGGCGGTTGAGGTCCTGGTGGTGATGGAACGGATTGCCGCCCGCCCAGTAGATCAGGCGGATTTCGGGGTAGGTGATCTCCTGCCCGTTGTACGGAATCTTGGCCCCCGGATTGAGCAGCATGTCGGTGAAGCGCGCGACCGGGATGAAGTCGGGCACCTTGTTGGTGCCCTGCGACAGCGTCGGGCCGGAAAACAGCGGGCTGCTGCCGCCCATGATGTTGGTCGGGCCGTAGCTCGCGCCGAACCCGCCGCCCGGCAGGCCGATCTGGCCCAGCATGCTGGCCAGGGTCACCAGCGCCCAGAAGGGCTGCTCGCCGTGATGCGAGCGCTGCAGCGACCAGTTGATGTTCACCGTGGTGCGGGTCGCCGCCATCTCGCGCGCCAGCGCACGGATGCGGTGTGCGCTGACTCCGGTGATCCCTTCGGCCCATTCCGGCGTCTTGTCGGCCAGCGAAGGCGCGAACTTGTCGAAGCCAACCGTGCAGCGGTCGAGGAATTCGCGGTCGTAGAGATTCTCGGCATGGAGCACATGGCACAACGCCAGGATCAGCGCGGCATCGGTATTCGGCCGGATCGCCAGCCATTCGATATCGCCGCCGGTGTCGAGGTCCTCGGCGGTCGGCGTGATGTTGACGAAGCGGACGCCCTTGGCGCGCATGCCGTAGAGGCCGTCCTTGAGACGATGCACCATCGCACCGCCGGCATTGATCTGCGCGTTCTTGTGCGGCGCGCCGCCGAAGGTGACGAACAGCTTGCAGTGCTCGGCCAGCACGTCCCACGTCGTGTGCATCGCCATCAGGTCTTCCATGCTGGCCACGATGTACGGCATCAGCACGCGCGCCGCCCCGAGGCTGTAGGAATCCATGTGGCGGACGTAGCCGCCGATCGCGTTCAGGAAGCGATGGACCTGGCTCTGCGCGTGATGGAAGCGGCCGGCGCTCGACCAGCCGTAGGAGCCGCCGAAGATC
>CAMDQJ010000176.1 GCA_945905835.1 Asaia bogorensis | reverse complement strand
CGCATCGTCTGTCTATTCTTGTGTTCGGCGTGCTGCTCGGGCTTGCCATCGGCGTGATGCCGGGGCTTGGCGGCGTCGTCGCCTTGGCCGTGCTCATTCCCTTCACCTACAACATGGATGCGCCGTCGGCTTTCGCGCTGCTATTGGGCGTCGCCGCGGTCACCACCACTTCGGATTTGATACCGGCGGTCTTGTTCGGTGTGCCAGGTACTGTAGGCGCCGCGGCAACCGTCATCGACGGCCATGCGCTGGCGCAAAAGGGCCAGGCCGGACGCGCTTTCGGCGCCGGCTTCGTATCCGCGGCACTGGGCGGGGTATTCGGCGCCTTCGTGCTCGCCCTTGCGGTGCCGCTGTTGCAGCCGATCATGCTCGCCATCGGTTCGCCGGAGCTGCTCGCCTTCAGCATATTCGGACTTTCCATGGTGGCGACGCTTTCGGGCCGCGCACCGCTGAAAGGTCTTGCCGGCGCCGGCATCGGGCTGATGATCTCGATGGTCGGCTCGGGCACGCAGACGGGCACGCTGCGCTGGACCTTCGACCAGCTCTATCTGTTCGACGGCGTGCCGCTCATTCCGGTGACCCTCGGCCTCTTCGCGCTTCCCGAACTCGCCGATCTCGCCATCAACCGCCGGCGCATCGCCCGCGAGGTGATGGGCAATGTCAGTCTCTCCAGCCAATGGGAAGGCGTGCGCGATGTCGGCCGCAATTGGTGGCTGGTGATCAAGTGCAGCGGGCTCGGCACCATCCTCGGAGCGGTGCCCGGCATCGGCTCGGCCGTGATCGATTGGATCGTCTACGGCTATGCCGCGCGCACGGAGAAGAACGCCGAGACCTTCGGCTCAGGCGACATCCGCGGCGTGATCGCGCCGGAAGCGGCGAACAACGCCAAAGAGGGCGGCCATCTGGTGCCGACCATCGCGTTCGGCGTGCCGGCCGGCGCTTCGATGACGCTGCTGCTCGGCGCCTTCCTGCTGCACGGGTTGACGCCCGGTCCCGACATGCTGGGACGCAATCTCGACATCACCTATTCCATCATCTGGAGCCTGACGCTCGCCAATGTGATGGGCGGGATGATCTGCCTTCTCGGCGCGCGTCATCTCGCGAAATTCGCCGAGATGAAACACGAGACGCTTCTGCCCCTCGTCATGCCGATCGTCTTCGTCGCCACCTTCCAGGCGACGCGGAGCTGGGGCGATCTTTATTCGCTGCTCATCTTCGGCGTCATCGGCTGGATCATGAAGCGGCTCGGCTGGCCGCGTCCGCCGATGGTTCTGGGCTTCGTGATCGGGCCCATTTTCGAGCGCTATCTTTTCCTCTCCAACGAAATCTACGGCTATAGCTGGCTGATGCGCCCTGTCGTGATCGTCATCGGCGTGGTCATCGCCTGGGCGCTGTACCGCCCGCTCAGCCAGACGGTGAAGCATCTCGCACAGGAATTCCGCCATCTCGACCGCACGACCATCAAGGTCGGCCCCGGAGCCTGGTTCACGGGCGTATGGATGGTGGTCGCCGTCGCCGCCCTCATCACCTCATCGAGCTGGCCGGAAGTCGAACAGATCGTGCCGCGCACCGCCTGCTGGGCGGCGCTCATCGCGGGATCGCTCAATCTCGTCACGGAATTGTTCGGCGGCTACCGGCCCAAGGCCGCGGCCGGCGACAGCCACGATCTGCCGCCGACCGATACGCCGCTGGAGCCGGCGGTCATGCTCAGGCGCGCGGCGGAATTCTTCGGCTGGCTGGCCGGACTCATCCTGCTCGCCGGCCTGTTCGGCTTCCTGCCCGCCATCGGCCTGTTCGTCTTCGTGTTCATGAGCATAGGCTTCAAGCAGCCGCTTCTACGCTCGGCGATTTTCAGCCTTTGCATGGCGCTGTTCTGCTACGGCGTGTTCGACCGCGGCCTGCATGTGCCTTGGCCGCAAGCGGTGCTCGGCGATATCTGGCCCGCTTTGCGCGAATATAGCGGCTTGATGTAGCCTGACGGCTACGCAAGAGAGGTTGGTTATGATGTTGCGTACTCTCCTTGGGCTCGGCGCGGCGCTGGCCGCGATTTTCGCGACGCCTGCGGCGGCAGCGCCGGCGGCCGATCCGGTCGCCGCTTTCTATAAGGGCAGAACCGTCCAGGTGCTGATCGGCTTCTCGCCGGGCGGCGGCTACGACATCTATGCGCGCACCCTGGCGCGGCACATGGGCAAGCATATTCCCGGCAATCCGACCATGGTGCCGCAGAACATGCCGGGCGCCGGCACGCTGAAAGTCGCCAATTACATCTACAATGTCGCGCCCAAGAACGGCACCGTGATGGGCACCTTCGCGCGCGGCATTCCTATGGAGCGCCTGCTCGGCCGCACGGAAGGGCAGCAATTCGATGCCACCAAATTCACCTGGATCGGCAGCGTCACCGACGAGCCCTCCGTCTGCGTCTTCTGGCATCAGTCCGGCATCCGCACCTGGGAGGACATGAAGACGAAGCCGTGGAAAGTCGGCGGCTCGGGCATCACCTCCGATCTCGACATCTACGCCAATGTGTTGCGCAACATGTTCAAGCTGCCGGGGCGTTTGATCAGCGGCTTTCCCGGCGGCCAGGAAGTGCTGCTCTCGATGCAGCGGCGCGAAGTGGACGGCCGCTGCAATTGGTCGTGGTCGAGTCTGATCTCCAGAGACAAATACATGCTCGATCAGAAGCTCATCAATATTCCGATCCAGCTCGGCGTCGAGAAGAACCCCGACCTTCCCAACGTGCCGCTGGTGTTGGACCTGACCGACGATCCGAAGGAGAAAGCGGCGCTGCGGCTGATCTTCTCACGCCAGGTGATCGCGCGGCCCTTCGCGGCGCCGCCGGGCATTCCGGCCGACCGGGCCAAGGCGTTGCGCGATGGCTTCGATGCGACGATGAAGGATCCGGCCTTCCTTGCCGAAGCGGAAAAGCTGCAACTCGAAGTGCGGCCGCAATCGGGCGCGCGTGTCGAGCAACTGATCAAGGAAATCTACGCCTATCCGCCCGACGTGGTGAAAATCGCCGCAAGCGCCATCCAGAACGCCAGCCGGTAGAGCCACTGTAGCTATGCTGGCGTGGGCTGCTGCCGGTTCCGAAGACACCGAGTTAGGTGTCAACATGGAACCGGAGGTGTGTCATGGAACGACGGAAGTTTACGCGAGAGTTCAAGCTTGAGGCGGTGCGGCTGATCAAGGAGCGCGGGGTGAGTGTTGCGCAGGCCTCGCGCGATCTGGGTGTGCATGGCACCGTGTTGCGCAACTGGGTGAAGGATTTTGCGGACGATCCGCAGCAAGCCTTCCCCGGCCATGGTCAGATGAAGCCCGAGCAGGCGGAGATCGTGCGGCTGAAGCGCGAAGTGATCAAGCTCAAGACCGAACGAACGGCGCGCAAGATGTACCGGACGCGCGACCACGCCAAGGCCGATGTGTTCGATTACATTGAGCGCTTCTATAATCCGAAACGGCGGCACTCTACGCTCGGATATATCAGCCCTATGGAGTTCGAGATGAAAGCCGGATTAGCTTAAGTGAGTGTCAACCGAACCGGCAGCAGCCCAATCAGCCGCATTCGAGGGAATCGGGGATGTCCCGCTCTTTGTTGAAATGTTCTGAGCAGGCGTCATCTGTTGAGCAGGCTACGCGGCCTTGGCCTGCTGTTCAAGGTTGGTTGTGATGGTGTGCTTTTTCTGATGGGCCAGTAGGGCCGCGCGCAGAAGCGGCAGTTGTTTGTACGCCTTGAGGCGCCGAAAGCCCTTGGCCGCTTCCATCATACCTGCGGCCGTCCAACGTAAGGCCATCTTGGCATCCTGCCATCGTTTAACGTTGCGGCAGACACGGCGGATGGTGCCGTTCATATTTTCGATGATGTTGGTGCAGGCAAGCGA
>CAMDQJ010000175.1 GCA_945905835.1 Asaia bogorensis | reverse complement strand
GACCGCCTGCGCGCCTACGAGTTGCAGGAAG
This sequence comes from Asaia bogorensis, assembly GCA_945905835.1. Classification (GTDB taxonomy): domain Bacteria; phylum Pseudomonadota; class Alphaproteobacteria; order Reyranellales; family Reyranellaceae; genus Reyranella. The sequence continues at coordinate 4,140 of CAMDQJ010000175.1, read as the reverse complement.
CCTGCCTCATCATCCTCATGGTGATCGTGACCGTGTACGCCATCGACTTCCTGTCCAAGAAGCTGCGCGAGAAGATCATTGGCGACGACCGCCACGCCCCGGTGGCGGACGACCTTCCCCAGTTCGATCCGGTAAAGGCCAAATAGATGCGCGCCATCATCATCGGGGCGGGCCGCGGCAGCCGGCTGATGCCGACCACCGAGAACTCGCCCAAGTGCTTCGCCGAGATCCAGGGCAAGCGCATCCTCGACTGGACGGTCGAGGCGCTGAAAGGCGGCGGCTGCACCGAGATCGTCTTCATCGGCGGCTACCGCATCGAATCGGTGCGGCGCGAGTATTCGCAGTTCGTCTTCCGCGAGAACAAGGACTGGCAGAACAACAACATCCTAGTCTCGCTGATGTGCGCCGAGGATCTGATGGACCGGCCCTTCGTCACCAGCTACTCCGACATTCTCTTCACCAGGGAAGTTGTGCGCGGGCTGGTGCAATCGAAGGACGAGCTGTCGCTCGGCATCGATACGGACTGGCGCGAGCACTACAAGCCGCGCAGTCAGCACCCACCGCACGACGCCGAGAAGGCCATCACCAAAGGTGGCCGGGTCGAGCGCGTCTACCGCACCATTCCCTATGACGACGCCACCGGCGAGTTCATCGGCGTCGCCAAGTTCGGCGACAAGGGCGCGCGGCAGTTCCGCGACTTCTACGGGCGGCGCAAGGCGGAGTTCTGGGACAAGCCCTACCGCGAGGCCGCGATCTTCCAGAAGGCGTACCTCATCCACATGTTCCAGGACATGATCGAGCAGGGCATTCCGTTCGGGCACTTCGACACGCCGGGCAAGTACCGCGAGATCGATACGCAAGAAGACATGAACCTCGCCCAGACGCTGTGGAAGCCGTGATGAAACAACTGCCGCTATTCCCTGCGTCCATCGTGGGTTCGATCCCGCGCCCCCTGGTGGTGCGCGAGTTGATCGAGAAGCCTGAATGGGACGAGACCGACAGCAACACCATGGATGCCGCCATCCGCTTCGTGGTGGCCATGCAGGAGCGGGCGGGGCTCGACGTCGTGAACGACGGCGAATGGCGCCGCCGCTCCTATATCGGCGTCATCGCCGAGCTGGCGCATGGCTTCACGCTCGAGATCAACCCAACCGACGGCCGGCCGTGGACGGTGGTAACGGAAAAGCTCACCGCCAAGCCGGCGGGCTTCATCGCCGACGAGGCGAAATACGTGAAGCGGGTGGCCAAGGTCGCGACCAAGATCACCCTGCCGGCGCCAGCCTTGCTGGGCGAGCGGCTGTGGGATTCAGAGCGTTCGAAGAAGGCCTATCCCAACCGCGACGATTTCGTACGCGACTGCGTGGCGCCGCTGCGCGCGGAGATCTCGCTGCTGCAGGATATGGGCGTGGAGATCGTGCAGATCGACGATCCGCATCTCTGCCTGTTCGTCGACCCCGATGTGCGCAAGAAGTACGACAATCCCGACCGCGCCGCCGACTTCGCCGTCGAGATGATCAACGAGACGGTGAAGGGTTTCAAAGGCATCAAGTTCGCCGTCCATCTCTGCCGCAGGACCGGCGCGCGCGTGCGTGGCGAGAAGCACCATGCCGGAACCTACGGCCCGATCCTGCCGCAGCTCAACCGGCTGAATGTCCAGCACCTCACCATGGAATTCACGGCGGCCGGCGCCGACGATCTCGAAAGCCTGGCGCGCCTGCGGCTCGATTTCGAGCTCGGCCTCGGCGTGGTCGACGTGACGCCGGGCGCGCCGGAGGCGGCGGCGCTGATCGCCTCGCGTGTCGAGCGCGCTCTCACCCGCATCGACAAGAAGCGCATCACTCTTAATCCCGATTGCGGCTTCGCACCGGGCTCAGCCGCCAAGGTCGATATCGATGAGGTCTACCGCAAGCTCCGCGCCGAGGTCGAAGCCGCCCGGATGTTGCGCTCCAAGTACGGCTGAGCGCATGATCGGCCCATGCCCGACACCTTGACCATCGCCGAGCGTTTCGACGGAAGCGAAGCCTGGATCCGCGCCACCATCAAGCCGGCCGACTGGATCGTGCCCTTGCCGGACGCCGCACTTGCCGAATTGCGCGCCGTGCTGGCCGAGTACCGCCGCGCCCCGGTGCCGACCTTTCTGCTCGATCCGCGCGACTACACGCTCGACCACTGCCGCGCCACGATGGAACGGCTGCGCACCGCGACCCAGCGCGGCCCGATGTTCGCCGTGCTCGATCGGCTGCCGATGGCGGAGATGAGCCGTGACGAGGCGATCGCGCTCTATTGGATCCTGTCGAGCCTGCTGGCCCGGCCGGTCGCCCAGAAGCTGAACGGCCAGATGTTCTATGACGTCATGGACACCGGCGCCAAGCTGAAGCCCGGCTCGGGCATCCGGCCGACCGTCACCAACGTCGACCTGCGCTTCCACAACGACAACGCCTACAACGAGACGCCGCCGGAATATGTCTGCCTGCTCTGCCTCCATCCCGCCCGGGAGGGCGGTATCAGCCAGGTGATGAGCGTGCGCACCGTGCACAATGCGCTGCGCGAGCAGTTCCCCGAGCTTCTGCCGCGGCTCTATCGGCCGTTCTGGTACGACCGCCATGCCGAGCACCAGACCGGCGAGTCGACGGCGTTTTCCGCGCCGATGTTCGAGCGCGCGCCCGATGGTTCGGTGCGGGCGCGGCTGGCGTTGAGCGAGATTCATGCCGGCTACGAACTACGGGGCGAACGTCTCGACAACGAGACGGCGGCGGCGCTGGCGGCGGTGCAGATGGTGTTCGACCGGCCGGAGCTGCATGTCGAATTGAACTTCGAGACCGGGCAGGTCCAGTATGTCAACAACCGCGCCACCGGCCATGCCCGCACCGAGTTCGTCGATTTCCCCGAACCCGAGCGCAAGCGCCACCTCGTGCGCCTGTGGCTGCGCGACGCCGGCCGGCGAGGGTATCGCGGTTAGTTCGCGGCTTTCTTGTTGAGAACGGCGAAGCGGTCCTTCGGGTTCTTCTCGCGCGCCTTGGAGCCGTAGGTGCCCATCTCGATGCGGTGCGGGATGGTCATCATGTAGTTCTTGAAGGCGCCCTCCATGGCGGCGCGGAAGCCCTGCGCATCGACCGTCTCGTTGACCGAGGCCTTGGCGAACTTGAGTGCGAAGGGGTCGCGCTCGGCGATCTTCTGGGCAAGCGCCATGGTCTCCTTCTCGAGTTCGGCGCGCGGCACGACGCGGTTCACCAGGCCGGCCTTCTCCGCCTCAGCCGCGCTGAAGAAGTCTCCGGTGAACAGAAACTCTTTGGCCTTGCGCGGGCCGAGATCCCACGGCATCGAGAAATACTGCACATGCGCGCCGCCCCAGCGAACCGCGCGGTCGGCGAACTGCGCGTCGTCGCTCGCCACGATGATGTCGCAGGCCGAGGCGATCATCATGCCGCCCATGATGCAGTAGCCTTGGACCTGGGCGATGGTGGGCTTGGGCAGATCGCGCCAGCGCATGGTGTTCTCGAAGAAGCGCTCGTAGATGCGCCGGTACTCGCCCTTGAAGCCGGGCTCCAGCGGCGTCTTCTTCTGGTCCTCCATTTCCTGAGGAGTGCCGAGATCGTGGCCGGCGGAGAAGTGCTTGCCGGCGCCGGCCAAGATGATCACCCGTACGGCCTCGTCGTCGACCGCGCGCTTGAAGGCGTCGTCGAGCTCTTCCAGCAGGATGCGGCTCTGGGCGTTCAGCACGTCCGGCCGGTTGGCGGTGATTTTCAGGACCGCGCCGGTGCGTTCCTGCAGAAGCGTGCTGTAAGTCTTCATGCTGCAGCCCTCAGCTCGGGCGCCAGGCCGGCGCCCATCAGATCAACGAAGTTGTCGCAGTAGAATTGCTGCTTCTGGCGCTCGCTGGTGCCGGCGGCGGCCATCGACGCCTCGAAGCGCTTGATCGGATTGCGACCGCCCTCGACATGCGGATAGTCCGACGAGAACAGGCACACGTCGTCGCCCGAATTGGCGATGATCCATCCCGCATCCTCGTGCGGGTAGGGCGTGACGCGGACCTGGCGGGCCACGAACTCCGAGGGCTTGAGCGACATCTTCTGCAGCCGCTCCTCGTTCTTGTAGAAGGCGGTGTGCGCTGAATCCATGTTGCGCATCCAGCCCGGCACC
>CAMDQJ010000174.1 GCA_945905835.1 Asaia bogorensis | reverse complement strand
ACTGTAGGCGGGGTCATGCGGCGCCGTCCACGGGGGAGCCGGCTACCTGTCGTCCGATGGAAGCGTCACCGCCTCGGCCGCGCCCGCAAGCTCCCCCTGACGTTGCCAGATACGGCCGACAAGGCGCGCCGGCGTATCGGCATCGATATGCAGGCGGCGCTCCGCGACCGAGGCATCGATCGAGCAAGCGGCGAGGGCTGCAAGGGCGATGCCGCCCGGGGTCGCAAGGCCCCCGTCCTTGTCGGCAAAAACCAGCGCCGGCACGGCGGCCGGACGGGCGCCCCCAGCAACCACCAGCGCGCCGGCCCGCAAAGCCCCCAGCAGAAGGACCGCCCGTTGCGGACTGTCGCCGGCCACCACCGCGAGGGAACGCGCGCCGGGACCGAAGCCCTGGGCGATCAACCAGGATGCCACAGCGCCGCTGCGCGCCCAGGCTTCGGCGTTGGTCAGGCGCCGCCAATCATCGCCACGGCGCTCCGACAAGACCGGCGCATGCGGTTCGCGCAACGCCGCCGCGGCGAGTTGATCGATGACCAGTGCGTCGGTCGTCATGGGAGCGACAATCGCCGCTTGAGCTCGCCGGCAATCAGCTCGTTGGTGAAGGCCGTGGGATGACCGTCGTGCGGAATGAGGGCCACCGCCATGTCGCGGTTGCGCGTCAGGTTGTCGACCGAGAGCAAAGGCACGCCTGTCTGCCGGATGCGGGCAAGCAGGGCCTCCAGAGGCCCCGGCGTGCCCGTCGAAATGCCAGGATAAATATCCGGCCACGAATAAATCGCCACCAGCGGCGCGCCGAAGCGCTCGCGGGCCAGCTCCCGCAGGCGCGCCAGCAGGGCCACGAACAGCTCGGCCTGCTCCGCCTCGCGCTGGCGCGCGTCGATCGCCTTGATGAAGGGGAACTGTTCGCCGGCGAGATAGGCAAGACCGGCCAGCGGATTGCGCCAGCGGTGCTCGCTGAACGAGCCGGTGTGGCGCGGCACGCCGTCGTCCAGGACATAGCGCGGCGAGGAACCGAGCCAGCTGCCATCGCCGGTGACGCGGGCGAGATGGGCGGGAATGATCCAGATCACCACTGCCTTGACCGGCTGGCCCTTCAGCCCGTCGAGCAGGCCCGTTTCGAGGGCGCGCACGAGATGGTTGGGCCCGTAGCCGGGGGCGGCGAAAGTGACGGTGCGCACCTTGAAGTCGCGGGCCTTGGCGAATTGCGCCGCGAGGTGCTGGTCGTCGGTCAGGCCCTCGCCAAAGACGAACGAATCGCCCAGGAAGATATAAGTGTCGGCGCCGGCCGGCGCCGGCGGCGTGGCGCGCGCGCCGGTCGGGCCGATCGTATAGGTGACGCGATAGACGGACTCGGCGCCGAAGGTTGCGCTGGCGAGAACTTTTATGCCCGGGCGCGGGCGGTAGCCGAGCAGCGGATCGGCCGACGTCCAGTCCTTGGGATCGGTCATGCGCACGACGCCAACGCCCATCGGCGCCGGCGACAGCCAGCCCGCGATGGCATCGAGCAGGACGAAGCCGACGGCCAGTGCAGCCACGAGCAGCGAGCCGGTCCGCCAGCGCTCGCCGCGCAGCAGCACGACGCCCGCCAGGCCGAGCACGGCCGCGAGGCCGAACAGCCAGAGCGCCGACGGCAGCACCGCCACGCCGACGGCGAGCACCACCACCAGCGCAACGCGGAGCCAAATGTTTCGACGCTGGCTAATCATCGACCTCGTCACTCATGAGCGGATCTTTGCCGCTTCGGGGCCCAGCCTACGCCGTAACCTCTTCCGCCGCCGGCACACGCTTGACCTCGTGGGCCTGCAGCGCCGGCAGCACGTCGGCGGCAAAGCGGCGGATCTGTTCCATGAACATGTCGTGGGGCATGGCGCCGCGGTTGAAGCCGATCTGCACCATGTTGGCGCCGCCGCGGTCGGCGGCGGCGATGATGCGCTCGGTCACTTCCGCCGGCGTCCCCCACGGCTGCTGCTCGGCCTGGCGGGCGACGTCGTCGAAAGTGAGGTTGCGGAAATCCTCGCGCAGCAACGCAGCAGCACGCTGGTTCTCCGGGCGCACGTAATCGGTCGACGACTGACTGACGTAACCCGCGTCGCGCTGCTTGGCCGTCTCGGTGAAGCTGCCGTGACTGAACAGGGTGCGGTTGAAATAGAGGTGATAGGGCGCCAGCTCCTTGACCGCGCGCGCCTTCGAATCGGCGACATAGGCGTTCATGCTGAGCGACAGGTGATCCGGCGTGATGCGGTGGCCGGCCGAGGCGAGGCACTTGGCATAAAAACGGATGATGTCATCGCGCAGGCCGCCGCCGGCGAGGCCCGGCGTGATCGGGATGTCGTGCGCGCCGGCGAACTCGATCGACTCCTTGCTGCCGACGATCGGGATCATGATCGGCGGATACGGCCGCTGCACCGGGCGCGGCCAGATGGCGACGTCCTTGTAGGACCAGAACTTGCCCGAATAGGAGAACACGTCCTCGGTCCAGGCGCGGGTGACGATCTCATAAGCCTCCTCAAAGCGTTCGCGCGAATCGGCCAGCGGCACGTTGTGCACCTGGTACTCGCGCGGGATGCCGCGCGCGAAGCCCGAGATGATGCGACCGTTCGACAGGCAATCGAGCATGGCCAGCTCCTCGGCCAGCCGCAGCGGCTCGTGCAACGGCAGCAGGTTGCCGTAGATCAGCAGCTTCAGTTTCTTCGTACGCTGCGCCGATGATGCCGCCATCAGGTTGGGCGAATTCATCAACCCGTAGGGCGAGCAGTGATGCTCGTTGAAGCCGATGCCGTCGTAGCCCAGGCGGTCGAGCTCCTCCCAGGCGTCGAGATGCTCGGCGTAGGTCCGCACCGCCACGCCCGACTTGAAGTGCTGCTTGCTCAGCGGATAGGGCAGCTCCTGGCTGACCTTTATATGGTCGAGGTTCTCGCCGTAGGCGAGCAGGTCGAAGACGAAGACTTTCATGGTGCGTTCCGAGGATGGGCGAGGACCGCAGGGACGTCAACTTCGCAGGCGCCGCCCCATCGCAACCTGTTATGATCTGCTGTTGCACATGGATTCGGGGTCAATGCAGCGGCGAGCGCTCATCACATTCCTTGGCGGCACGGCGGTGTGGCCATTCGTTGCCGGCGCCCAGCCGGCCCTGCCGGTGATCGGCTATCTCGGCGCGGCATCGCCCGGGCCGTGGGCGGGACGCCTGGCCGCGTTCCGTCGTGGCCTCGGCGAAGCGGGCTATGTCGAGGGCACCAACGTCGCCGTCGAATACCGATGGGCCGACGGCAAGCTCGATCGCCATGGCCGCCAGCCAGGGCCTCGACCTCGTCCTCGTCCTGCTCGACCTGATGATGCCCGGTATCAGCGGCTACGACGTCTTGCTGACGCTGAAGGCCGACCCGAAATTACATGAAATCCCCGTCATCATGATCTCGGCGCTGAACGAGCTCGATTCGATCGTGCGCTGCATCGAGGCCGGGGCCGACGACTATCTCGCCAAGCCCTTCGACCCCATCCTGCTGCGCGCCCGGGTCGGCTCGTCGCTCGACAAGAAGCACCTGCGCGACCGCGAGCGCGAGATGATCGAGGCCCTGCGGGTGGAGAAGGAGCGCTCCGAGCAGCTCCTGCTCAACATCCTGCCGCGGGCGATCGTGACGCGCCTCAATGGCGGCGAGGCGGTGATCGCCGACCGGCTGCGCGACGTCACCATCCTGTTCGCCGACATCGTCGGCTTCACGCGGATCGCCTCCGGAATGACGGCGGCCGACCTGGTGCACATGCTGAACCAGCTGTTCTCCGAATTCGACCGGCTGGCGATCGAGCATGGCGTCGAGAAGATCAAGACCGCCGGCGACAACTACATGCTGGCGGGCGGCCTGCCCGACCCGCGCCCCGACCATGCCCGCGCGGTCGCGGAAATGGCGCTGGCGATGCTCGAGGTCGTGGAACGCACCAGTCGCAATCTGGCCGTTGCCCTGCAGATGCGCATCGGCATCCATACCGGCGACGTCGTGGCCGGCGTGATCGGCACCCACAAGTTCGTTTACGACATCTGGGGCGATACCGTGAACATCGCCGGCCGCATGGAATCGCACGGCATGCCGGGCCGTATCCACGTTTCCGCCGATACCCATCGCCATCTCGACGGCCACTTCCACCTCGAGCCGCGCGGCACCGTCGAGATCAGGGGCAAGGAACCGATGGAAACCTTCCTCTTGCTGGGAAGGCGCTGACCGGCCTGCCATATCGCAGTGCGCGCCGGGAGCACTTGCCCGCCCTGGCCTCCGACCC
>CAMDQJ010000173.1 GCA_945905835.1 Asaia bogorensis | reverse complement strand
GCCTGACCGCGCTCGGCCTGATCGCCGCACGCGAAACTGGGAGCGGCGACCCGCGCGGCCGCATCGCCCTGATGACCGCTTCGTTCAGCGCCGGACAAATTCTCGGCCCCGCCTTCGCCGGCTACATCTACGACGCCACCGGCAGCCTCGCGATGCCCTCGCTCGCCGCGGCCGGCGCGCTGATCGTTGCAGCGGTGCTGGCATTCGTCGCCGATGCCCGGCGCAGTCAATCTTCGTAGATATCTTTGCGATGTCGTATTGCGGTGATCGTTACGACGCGCTTGGTCTGATCGATAAGGTAGACCAACCGCCAGTCGCCGACGCGCAATCGCCAACGTCCTTTGAGGCTGTGCCGAAGGGGTTTGCCGTAGGTGACGGGATCGACGGTAAGGCGAGAGTTGATGGCGCGATGAATGACGCGAGCCATCCCGGACGGCAGCTCGGGAATGTCCCGTTTGACGACGTCTTCCAGATATTCGATCCGGTAGACGCTCACCCGAGCTTGCCCTTCCAAGCCTCCGCATCCGAATAGGTGCGCTTGCTTGTACGTTCCCGGCGCTCGGACAAGCGCACCAGAAGCATGTCTTCATCGCGGTCCAGGGCATCGCGCAACAAATCGGCGGCCACGGCAGACAGCGATTTGCCCCGACGCTTGGCTGCGACGCGCAAATCCTTCTTCAGCTCGCGATCGAGGACGACATTCAATCTCGGATTCGAAGAGGGCATGCTTGTCTCCTGGCCACTAGGTGTATCACTTATGATGCACCTGGCGCCAGCATAGACATCAACAGGCCGAGACGGACAGGCGGCGTCAGGCCGGGGCATTCTATGCTATCGGACAAGCAATGGCGCCCTCCTCACACAATTGGCCGGCCCTCATCGCGACCGCGCGCGGCGCGTTGTGGCGCGCGGCGGATGGCACGATCGAGCGGCTGAGCGCGCCTGATGCGGCGTTGCGCGCGGCGGGCAGCCTGCCGTTGCTCTGCCACGCGCCGGCCGTGGCGGCGCGGCTGGGGCTCGACAACATTTCTGCGCGCGATCTGCTCGAACTCTATGCCTTCGTGCGGCCGGCGACCTTTTGTCTGCCGACGGTGCGCGGGCTCTGCACGGCGCTCGACCTCGCCGAACCGAAGACACCGGAGGAAGAGCTCGCACGGCTGCCCGAGATCGCGCGCGCGTTGCTCGACGAGCTGTCGGACATGGCGGGGCTCGCCTCGGCCGACTTTACAGATCTTGCCCTCGCCATGGCGCGCGGGCGCTGGGCCTGGGGCGACGAGGTGCTGATGGCGCTCGGCCTCTCGCCGCCCGCAGCGACCGGCGCGAAGCGGCCGCGGCCGGGGGCCGGGCTCGATGTCTGGCGCAGCTTGCCGCAATGGGAGGAGCCGCCGCCGGCTCCCCCGCCGGGCAGCCAGCCGGTCGAGCCGAACGAGGCGCGGCAGCGGCTGGCGCAGATGATCGCGGCCGGGCCGTCGATGGCCGAGCTGAGGCCGACGCAGAGCGACTACGCTTCGGCGGCCTCGCAGGCCTTCGCGCCCCGCGAACAAGAAGATAAACCCAACGTCGTGCTGATGGAGGCGGGCACCGGCGTCGGCAAGACGCTGGGGTATGTCGCGCCGGCCTCGCTGTGGGCGGAGAAGAATGGCGCGCCGGTGTGGATCGCCACCTATACCCGCAACCTGCAGCGCCAGATCGACAACGAGCTCGATCGGCTGCACCGCGACTCGGCGGAGAAGCGGCGGCGCGTCGTCATCCGCAAGGGGCGCGAGAACTATCTCTGTCTGCTGAACTACCAGGAAGCGGTGCAGCGCTCCGGGCTGCAGCCGGAGAACGCCGTCGGGCTCGGTCTGCTCGCACGCTGGGCGTTGGCAAGCCGCGATGGCGACATGATCGGCGGCGATTTGCCGGCCTGGCTGCTCGATCTCCTGGGCAGGAGTCGAGTCACGCGTCTCGCTGACCGCCGCGGCGAATGCATCTACTCGGCTTGCGAGCATTACCGGAAATGCTTCGTCGAGCGCACCATCCGGCGGGCGCGGCAGGCCGATATCGTGATCGCCAACCATGCGCTGGTCATGGTGCAGGCGGCGATGGGCGGTCTCGACGATGCGACGCGGCCGCTGCGCTACGTCTTCGACGAGGGCCATCACCTGTTCGATGCGGCCGACGGCGCGTTCGGTGCGCATCTCAGCGGCACCGAAACCTCCGACCTGCGTCGCTGGCTTCTGGGCGCCGAGGGACGACGTGGCAGCCGCGCCCGCGGATTGGAACGCCGCGTCAACGACCTTTTAGGCGAGGACACCGAGGCGTTGAATGCGCTCAAGCGCCTGCTCGACCTGTCGCAAAAGCTGCCCGCGACCAACTGGCAGACGCGCGTCGCCGATGGCACGGTGAACGGGCCGGCCGAGGAGTTTTTGGCGCTGGTCCGCCAGCAGGTGCGCGCGCGCGCCGCCGGCGAGGACCAGGGCTACGGGCAGGAATGCGATGTGCGGCCGCTCAACCCGGGGCTGCTCGATGCCGCCGACCAGCTGGCCACGACCTTCGAGCAGATGCTGCTGCCGGTGCGGCGCCTGCGCCTGGCCTTGCGCGAAAAGCTCGAGAAGCAGGCCGATACGCTCGACTCGGGGCAGCGGGCGCGCATCGAGGGCGTGGCGCGCTCGCTGGCCAACCGCTGCGAGCTGACGCTCGAGGCGTGGCGCTCGATGCTGCGCGGGCTGCACAACGAGCCCGACCCGGCCTATGTCGACTGGTTTGCGATCGAGCGCAGCGAAAGGCGCGAGACCGATATCGGCATGTACCGGCACTATCTCGACCCGACCGAGCCGTTCGTCAACGCGGTGATCAAGCCGTCGCACGGCGCCATCATCACCTCGGCGACGCTGCGCGATTCGCTGGGCGTGCCGGCGGCGGCCAACGACGAGAACACCGACACGCTGGCCGACTGGACGGCGGCCGAGGCGCGCACCGGCACCAAGCATCTGCTGCTGCCGGCGATGCGCGCCTCGATGGCCTCGCCGTTCGACTACCTTGAGGCGACACGCGTGCTGATCGTGCGCGATGTGAAACGCGACGACATCGAGCAGGTGGCGGCGGCCTATCGCGAGCTCTTCCTGGCGGCGGGCGGCGGCGCGCTCGGGCTGTTCACCGCCATCGGCCGGCTGCGCGCCGTGCACCAGCGGATCGCGCCCATCCTCGAGGAGGCGGGCCTCCCTCTTTACGCCCAGCATATCGGCGGCATGGATGCCGCGACCCTGGTCGATATCTTCCGTGCCGAGGAGCACTCTTGCCTGCTCGGCGCCGACGCGGTGCGCGACGGCGTCGATGTGCCGGGCCGCAGCCTGCGCCTGATCGTGTTCGACCGCGTGCCGTGGCCGCGGCCGGACATCCTGCACCGCGCGCGGAAGGCGGCGTGGAAAGCCATTGGCGCGGGCGCCAATGCCTATGACGACATGCTGGCGCGCCTGCGCATCAAGCAGGCCTATGGCCGGCTGATCCGCCGGGCCGACGACAGGGGCGTGTTCGTCATGCTGGATTCGCGGCTGCCGACGCGGCTGCTCGGGGCGTTTCCGCCGGGCGTCAGCGTCGAGCGCGTGGGGCTTGCCGAAGCGGTGACGGCGGTGCGCAACTTCCTCTAGAGTACCGGGGCCGGGGGGCCCGTGGACGCATACGACATCTTCGTCAGCTATTCGCATGAAGACCGTGAACGGGTGAAGATCCTCGTCGCGTCGCTGGCGGCCGAGGGCTGGGAGGTCTTCTGGGATCGCACGATCCCGCCGGGCGAATCGTGGCGCACTTATATCGGCCAGCCGCTGGCCGCCGCTCCCATCGTGATCGTCGCCTGGTCGAAGCATTCGGTCGAATCGGACTGGGTCTGCCAGGAGGCCGATGCCGCCGCCAAGCGCAAGGTGCTGCTGCCGGTGTTCATCGACGAGGTCTCGCCGCCGCTGGGACTGGCGCATACACGGCGGGCGATCCGCCGGTCTGCTACCTGATGCGCACCTACGGCACGGCCGCCAAGCACAAGTGCTGCACCACCGCGACACGGGGCCGGTTCCCCGGACAGTGACGCCGCCCTAGTATGCCGGCCGTTTCACAGGCCTTAGGGAGGCACGCGTTCAAATGACCAGGCGTATTCTGCGGCGTAATGCTCTGTTGCTGTCGGGCTCGGCACTGGCGGCCCCGTTCCTCGCGTCGGGCGCGGCGCGGGCTTGGGCCGAAAACCGGCTCATCCATAGGGGGCATAGGTGAGTGGAGCGGGGACCAAGAACATCCGGCGGCTGAGGGCTGCGCGTGGTGGCGGCCGCAAACTCGATGGACGCCCAGGCCAATCAGCGATTGCCGAGAAAGGCGGTGATCAGCCCCCTTCAGAGCGGTCCATTGGTTAATTTAGACTGGACCC
>CAMDQJ010000172.1 GCA_945905835.1 Asaia bogorensis | reverse complement strand
CGAGGTCGAGCCGGTGCGCCGCGGCATCTATGCCGGCTGCGCCGGCTACTTCGCCGCCAACGGCTCGATGGACACCTGCATCCTGCTGCGCACCGCGCTGGTGAAAGACAACACCATGTACGTCCAGGCCGGCGTCGGCGTCGTGGCCGATTCCGATCTCGAAGCCGAGTTCCAGGAGAGCCACCTGAAGGCCCGTGCGCTGGTGCGCGCGGCCGAAGAAGCCGTGCGCTTCGCCAGTTCGCAGACCGACGGCAACAAGCAGCGTTAGAGTCTTTCCGATTCAGCCAGACCTACAATAAAGACCTCGTCCTGAGGAGGCCCGCAGGGCCGTCTCGAAGGATGAGCAACGGACGATGCGTTGTGCCCATCCTTCGAGACGCGCCGCTACGCAGCGCTCCTCAGGATGAGGACTTTGATGCTACTGGCGAGGTGATCCCATGCTATCGGCGCGCGAACGTCACTTCCTCGACACGCAGCGGGTCGGCCGTCTGGCGACCGCCGACAGCGGCGCGGTCCCCCATGTCGTTCCGGTCTGCTTCGGCCTGTCCGACGATGTGCTCTTCATAACCATCGACCAAAAGCCGAAGCGGGAGGGTGCCCGGCCGCTGAAGCGGCTGCGCAACATCGCCGACAATCCTCAAGTGGCCATCGTGTTCGACCGCTATGAAGAAGACTGGCGGCGCCTCGCCTGGGTCATGGTGCACGGACGGGCGGAGATCCTGACCGCCGGAAGCGACCACGACCGGGCACAGGCGCTGCTGCGATCGCGCTACCCGCAGCTCGCCGCCATGCAAATCGAACAGCTTCCCGTCATCGCCATCCACATCGAGCGGGTCACCAGCTGGGGCGACCTCGGACCTTGGCGCCGTTCGACAACATTGCAAAAATAGTAAACAGGACAATGCCCAACACAGTCCGCCTTCATCGAGCCCTCGCGACGACGCCCGACAGAGTCTATCGCGCATTCCTCGAGCCCGATGCGATGGCAAAATGGCTGCCGCCGAACGGCTTTGCCTGCACCGTTCATCAACTGGACGCTCGTGTCGGCGGCAGCCACAAAATGTCCTTCCGGAATTTCACGACGGGCCACAGCCACGCCTTTGGCGGCAAATATCTCGAGCTCGTCCCCAACGAACGCCTGCGCTACACGGACACGTTCGACGATGCCAACATGCCGGGTGAGATGCAGGTCACGATCACCCTGAAGAAGGTCATGGTCGGCACCGAACTGAACGTCGTCCAGGAAGGCATAGCGGACGTCATCCCCGTGGAGGCCTGCTACCTGGGCTGGCAGCAGTCGCTCGAAAACCTGGCGAAGCTCGTCGTGCCAGATATCAAACAGTAAGATGGAGCAGACCCGCCCCCTGCCCGCGCTGACCCAGGACGAACTGCCGGTCCGCGCCTGGGCGGAGGTGCGGGAGCCGCTGGAACTGCAACTCGCGCCGCTCGGCCGGCACGCTTTGGCAGCCCTTGCGCCGCGCCCCGGGGAGAGCGTCCTGGATATCGGCTGTGGCGGCGGCGAGACCGCGCTCGACCTTGCCCGGGCCGTCGCGCCGGACGGCACGGTCGTGGGGATAGATATCTCGGCGGCGGCGCTGGCGTTCGCTCGGCGCGCGGCCAAAGGGCGCGAGCGCGTGCGCTTCGTCCAGGCGGATGCCCAGGTGTTCCCCTTCGAACCGGGCTCGTTCGATACAGCCTTCTCGCGCTTCGGGGTGATGTTCTTCGCCGACCCCACTGAGGCGTTCCTCAACATTCGTCGCAGCCTCAGGCCGAAGGGACGCTTGGCCTTCGTCTGCTGGCGGGCGCTGGAGGAGAACCCGCTCGACATCCTGCCGCTTCGCGCCGCATCGGCTCATTTGCCGCCGCAGCCCGCCCCGGATCCGGACGCGCCCGGCCCCTTCGCCTTCGCCAACGCCGGCCGCGTGTGCGGCATTCTGGAAAGAGCCGGCTTCGCGGAGATCGAGATCGCTGCCCGTGACGAGCTGGTTGGTAGCGGCGACCTCGATACGATGCTGGCGGTTTGTTCGCGGGTTGGAGCCCTGGGCAAGATTCTCCGGGAAAATCCCGGGCTGCGGGCCGCGGCGTTGCCGGCCGTGCGAGCTGCACTTGCCGCACACGATGGACCCGATGGCGTCAGGCTGAATGCAGCGACATGGGTCGTGACGGCCCGGGCTGTGGCTGGGCTGTAGAGCGGATTCCGATTTTATGTATCCGCCCGCTTCAAACCCTGTGTCATCCCGAAACGCGCGGGGTAACCCCCGCGCTAAAGCGAGGGACCTTTCCTCGATGCTAGATTAAAGGTCCCTCGCTTTACTCGGGATGACAACGGTTTTTGAATACGGGTACGTGCGATCTGAACGTTCCTAACGCCGTCACTCCATCTTCGCGCCGCTCGATTTGACCACGGGGCCCCACTTCTCGCGTTCCAGCCGCACGAAGTCGGTGAACTCGGCCGTCGTCATCGGCCGGATCACGGCGCCCTGCGCCATCATCGGCTCGGCCGCTTCCTTGCTGTTGAGCACCGCGACGGCGGCCGCATGGATGCGGTCGAGAATGGCCTTGGGAACGCCGGCTGGTGCTGCAAGCCCGTACCAGTTGTCCGAGAGCACGGTGGGCAGCCCGATCTCGGCCGTGGTCGGCAGGTCAGGCAGCAGGGCTGCGCGGGTCTTGCTGGTGAGCGTCAATGCCTTGATGGCGCCGGATCGGATATGCGGCAGCAGCACCGAGATATCGAGGACAACCATCTGCACCTGCCCGGCCAGCAGATCCTGGACCGCCGGCGCGGCGCCGCGATAGGGCACATGCACGATGTCGATGCCGGCGGCGCTCCTGAACAGCTCCGCCGCCAGATGGCTGATCCCGCCGGGGCCGGACGAACCGTAATTCACCTTGCTGGGATTGGCCTTGGCATAGGCGATCAGTTCCGCGACCGAATTAACCGGCAGGCGCGACGACACGGCGACGACCATCTGCACCAGCGCGACTGGCGTCAGCAGGACCAGATCCTTGTCCTCGAACGGCATGTTGGGGACCATGAACGGCGCGATCGCCGACGGACCGGTGGCGTTCATGCCGATCGTGTAACCATCGGGCGCCGCCTTGGCCATTGCCGCAACGCCGACAACGCCGCCCATGCCGCCCTTGTTCTCGATCACGACCTGCTGGCCGAGCACGGCCGACATGCCGCGCGCGAGGATGCGGCCGAACATATCAGAGGGACCGCCGGCGGCGAACGGGACGTAGAGGGTGATCGGCCTCGTCGGCCAAGCCTGCGCTTGCACCTGCCCTGGCGCGCCAGTCGAAGCCATGACCGCAGCCGCGCCGGTCGCCTTGAGAATCGTCCTGCGTTTCATCGTCCCTCCTGCCCGCACGACGCGGGATAGTCATCGTGAGCATGGAGCCGTCCTCCACAAGCATTTCCAACACCAGGTTCAGAAGCGACCCGCGGCATCGAGGCTCACGGCAGGACGGCTTCGCCTTCGATCTCGACCTTCGCGTTAGGGTCGATCAGGGCCGAGACCTGGACCAGCGTCATCGCCGGGAAGTGCCTGCCGAGCGTCGCGCCCCAGGCCGCCCCGATGGCTGCACCGGCGGCAGTGAACTCCGAGATATCCGTCACGTAAGCGCGCAGCATCACCAGGTGGCCGGGCTCTCCGCCGGCCGCCTTCAGCACGGCGACGACGTTGCCCAGCGCTACCCGCCATTGCGCGCCGGCGTCCGTTCCCGCGGCGATATGCGACTGCCCGGGCTCGCGGCCGATCTGTCCCGCGATGCGCACGCTTCTGGTGCCGGTGGCGACGACGGCATGGGAGAAGCCTCGCGGGCGCGGCCAGCCGGCTGGCAGAATCGGCGTATAGGCGATGTCGGACGTGCTCATGCTGGCTCCTTAGCGCCGTGCGGCGTTCTCCGAAAACAAGGGCCGTCATGGTAGCCGAGACGGCTGGGACGACCAAGACTGCGCCGGCGAGTCCATTGCGGGTTGGGCGGATTTCCGACGGATGAGCGAGCCATCGAGGTGGACGCCATGCCCCGGTTACCCGACCCTGCTGATACCGTTCTGCGCCAAGCTGCTGCTGGGCTATTTCCGCACCGTGCCGATCGAGCTCGAGGACGCCGCCCGGATCGACGGCGCCAGCCGCCTGCAGACCCTGGTCAAGATCGTGCTGCCACTGCGCGGCCCGGGCTTCATTTCCGCTGGAATCTTCGCCTTCACCCTGGCGCAAAACGAGTTCCTTTAAGCCCTGATCTTCCTGACCAAGACCGAGGTGCGCACGGTGCCGGTCGGCGCCATCGCCGAGCTGGTGAAGGGCGACGTGTTCTACTGGGGCCAGCTGATGGCGGCAGCCCTGCTCGGCTCGATTCCCGTGGCGATCATCTATTCGTTCTTCGTCGAGCATTACGTGGCAGGGCTGACCGCCGGTCGGTCAAGGGCTGAAAGCATAGCTGGAGGCGCGCCACTCCACTGGCGCGCTCTTGCCGCGCCACTGGAGTGGCGCGCCCCAAGCAAGTACCCTCCTCGCCAACGGAGGAACCCAATGTCCGACTGGCAAAAACGCTACCAGCGCCTGCT
>CAMDQJ010000171.1 GCA_945905835.1 Asaia bogorensis | reverse complement strand
GGGCATCCTCAACGCCGGCGTCGGTCTGTGGGCCGGGCGGCGCACCGGCGCCGTCGACGACATGGATGCAGTGTCGCCGCAGCGACAGGACTTCCGACGACAGCTTGTAGAAGCCGACGCCCGTCTGCGGCGTCGCGCCGAATACCGACGGATCGACGCCGTCAATGAAGGTGCAGCTAAGGTCGCGCGGCTGCTCGGCATCGTCGCTCGGCAGCCATCTGAAGCCCTGCTTGCGTTCGGCGCGAAATTGAAAGCCGGCTTCGTGAAAGAAGACGAGATGGCTGCAGATCGTCGAAACGACCAGGCGGTCGTTGCCATCGTTCGCCAGGAAGACGGCTTTGGCCATCAGTCGTTGGCCGCACCGTAGCGCAGCGGCTGATAGAACGCGCGGATGTCTTCCACCAGCAGATCGGGCTCCTCGAGGGCGGCGAAGTGGCCGCCCCTGGGCATGATGGTGTGACGGCGCAGATTGTAGGCGCGCTCGATCCATGCCTTGGGCGGCGGCGCGGCGAGATCGGCGGGGAAGGCGGCATAGGCGGTCGGTGTCTCGACGCGCTTGCCGGCGGGCAGGCCGCGTTCGGGCTGCTCGGCGACGCCGCGGTAGAGCCAGGTCGCCGTGCCGGCCGTGCCGGTCAGCCAGTAGACCATGATGTTGTCGAGCAGCAGGTCCATCGAGAAACGCGTGAGCGGCTTGCCGCCGCAATCGCTCCATGCTTGGAATTTTTCTACGATCCAGGCGGCCAGGCCCACCGGCGAGTCGGAGAGCGCAACGCCCAGCGTCTGCGGCCGCGTCGACTGGATGCGCTGGTAGGCGGTCTTGTCGTCGCGCCCGTCGCGCGCCGCCTTGAGCCAGGCTTGCTCTTCGGGTGAGAACCTCGTCGTCTTGAGGTCGATGCCGGGCCGCAGGCCGATCATGTTGAGATGCAGGCCGAGCACGCCGCTGTCGTCCTGCCTGGGAAAGTCGAAGGCGGCCCACGACGAAACCACGGCGCCCCAGTCGCCGCCCTGCACGCCGTAGGGCCTGTTGTAGTTCAGCACCTCGTGCACCAGCTTGTGCCACAGGCCGGCGATGGCACGCGGGCCGATCGGGCCGATGCTGCCGTCGGCGCGCATCGGCGGACCGGAAAAGCCATAGCCCGGCAGCGACGGCGCGATGACGTCGAAGGAGTCGAGCGGATCGCCGCCGTGATCCTCGGGGTGCGCAAGCTTGTCGATGATGTCCAGGAACTCGACGACCGAGCCCGGCCAGCCGTGCGTGACGACCAGCGGCAGCGGCCGCGGCGCGCCCTCGACCTCGGTGCCGGGCTCGCGGATGAAGTGCAGGCGCTGCAGGCCGATATCGACGAGGTAGTTGGGCCAGCGGTTGATCGCCTCCTGGCAGCGCTGCCAGTCGTAGGCGTGGCGCCAATGCTCGACGAGGTCGATGAGGAAATCGGGATCGGTGCCGGAAGCCCAGGTTCCGTTGTCGGCGATGCGCGTCGGTGGCCGCCAGCGGCGCAGGCGCTCGTCGAGATCGATCAGCGCGCGCTCGGGAATGTCGACCTTGAACGGCTCGGGAGTGTCGTGGCGCGGTTCGGGCATGGCGCAGGCGTAGCGCGCCGTCAGCCTTCCAGCAAATCCGCCCGCAAGCGCCTGAGTGTGGCGGCATCGAGGCCGAGCGCCTTGTCGGCGAAGCCCTCGGGGTCGCGGTATTCCTCGCGCAGGACGGCGAAGGCGGCCTCGAGGTAGGGCGTGCGCGCCTCGACGATGGCGGCGCGGGTGTCGGGCGTGAGTTCGGGATAGCGGCCGATATGGCCGGTCCACAGCTCGTTGGTGCGGAGATAATCGGACACGACGTCGTCCCAGTGCACGCCGAGCAGGGTGAGCAGGAGGGCCGCGGCAAAGCCGGTGCGGTCCTTGCCGGCGGTGCAGTGGAAGACCAGCGGGCGCAGCTTGCCGTCGCTCAGCACGTTGAACAGCGTGCGGAAGCCCGGCGTGCAGCGGCGCGGGTAGTCGCGGTAATGCTCGGTGAGGAAATGCGCCATCAGGTCGGGCGTGGCGCTGCCGTCGGCCACGGCGCCGCGGATGCGCTCGCCGACGCCGGGCTCGATATGGGCGCCGACGATGGCGGCTCCCGTGCCGTCGACACGGTGCGGCGTCTCGGCCGCCTCGTTGACGCCGCGCAGATCGACGATGGTGCGCACGCCCAATTTGCCGATGGCCTGGCGGTCGGCGTCGGTCAGCGTGCCGAGATGGGCGGAGCGGAACACCGCGCCGCGTTTGACGCTGCCGCCATCGCGCGTGCGGTGGCCGCCGAGATCGCGGAAATTCGAGCCGCCTTCGAGCGGGACTACATGGGTAACCATGCGCCAGCATTTAGCACGCCGGCCGGGGGCGATTCCTTCAAAACTTTTTTGACAGACTTATGAGGAAAGTGCGGCGAAGGCCGTATTGCGGGGCTCCGACGCCGACCCCATTGCCATCGCGCAGCAGGTATGAATGATCGAAGGCGTTCAATATGTCCAAGCGCAGCGTGGCGCCGCGGCCGGCGCCGCCGGGCCCCACCGGGATCTTCTGCGCCGCCGAGAGGTTCACGACGGCGTAGCCGGGCAGGCCGGTGTCGTTAGGGGTGACCACGGAGGAGCGCAAGCCACTGCCGACGATCAGGTCGGCCGAGACGCGGGTCGCCCAGTCGGATTGCTGGTTGAAGATGTAGGCGGCGCCGGCCGAGGCGGTCCAGTTCTGGTCGTGGTCGAGGTAGATGTAGTTCTGCGCTATGAAGGCAAGGTCCGTCGCGGGGAAATTGAACTGCGAGGAGTTGATCTGCGTCCCTGTGGCGCGCGACCAGGCGCCGTTGGCGAACAGCGACCACGGGCCGTCGTCGTAGCTCAGCGACAGCTCGATGCCCTTGACCTCGGCCTTGGCGTAGTTGAACGAGGTCAGGATGATCGGCGCGCCGAACTGGCCCTCGTCCAGCAGGTTCTCGGCGATCTTGTAATAGGCGTCGAAGCCGAACTTGAGGCCGGGCATCGGCTCGAGGCTGAAGCCGGCATCGAAGTAGTGCGAGCGCTCGGACCGCGCCGGATCGTTCTGCGTGAGTTCGGAGGCGGCCGTCGTGCCGGCGCGGTTGGCGATGGCGGCGGCGCTGACGGGAGCGAGCGGCGGCGGCGTGAAGAAGCGCGCGTAGCCGGCATGCACCGTCAGGACCGGGTTGGGCTCCCACACCACGTTGATGCGCGGGCTGATCTGGTTTTCATCGACGATGCCGCTCACGGCATCGAAGCGGACGCCGTAGTTGAGGGTGACGGTCGGCGACACCTTCCACTGGTCCTGGATATAGATGCCGTATAGCCAGCCGATCGCGTCGTAGCCGTCGATCAGCTCCATCGGCTGGTCGGACGTGGGCGTGTCGTCGTCGTCGACCGGCAGCACATTGGAGCGCGTGAAACTGGTGGCGCGCTCGCGCTGCGCCAGGAAGCCGCTGCGGATGGTGTGATTGTCGGCGGCCTTCCAGCTGCCGTCGGCCTGCAGGCCGGTGGCGAGGCTGGTGCGCTTGGCCCAGGGCGCCACGCCGTTGAACATCAGGTCGCCCAGCGCGTCGGGCTTGTAGGAGAGGCTAGAATAGCGCGTGAAGGCGGAGAACTGCAGGTCGAGCGTGTCGTAGTGCTTCTGCAGCGTGGTCATGCCGAAGTAGGTGCTCTCCCACTGGCGCTGGTCGAGGATCGAGCTGTTGAGGCCGGAGACGCCGTTCACCGTGAACTTCGGCGTCTGGAACGGCACGTTGGGAATCTGGAAGCGCGACTCGGCGATGCCACCGATGAAGGAGAGGCGAGTGTTCTCGTCGACGATGCCGGTGATCTTGGCCAGCCCGTGGTACTGGTCGCTGTCGTCGTGTAGCGGCGAGGACGTCTCGACCGGACTCTCGATGCCGATGCCGGTATGGGTGAAATCGCCTGTCACGAAATAGTCGATCGCGCCGGAACGGCCGCCATAGGAGAAGGCGGGCTGCAGGAAGTCGCGCGAGCCGCCGGTCATCGACAGCTCGGCGCCGGGATCGGAAGTGCCGGACTTCAGGGTGATGTCGACGATGCCGGCTTGGCGAAAGCCGTATTGCGCCGGCACCGCGCCGGTGATCAGCGACACCGTTTGGGCGGCGCGCGTGCCCAGCACTTGGCCGAACTGCGACAGGCCCTTGGGCAGTTGCACGCCGTCGAGCCGGTACTGCACGTTGCTGTGATCGCCGCGCACATGGATCTGGCCGAAGCTGTCCTGCGTCACGCCGGGCGCGCGCAACAGCAGCTGGTTGAACGGCGCGTTCTCGCCCTGGGGCAGGGCATCGATGGTCGATTTGGTGAATTCGTAGCGCGTGGCGCCGAGGCTGGGCTGGATCGATGCGCGCGCGTCGTCGAATTTCTTGGCCGTGACGGTGATTTCCAACGACTTGTCGGGCTGGGTGGTGGCCGGCGGTGCTTGCGCCAGTGCCGGTGCTCCCGCCATCGCCACGCTGAGAACGATCGTCGATCCTGCTTTCCATCGCTGCATTCGGAGATTGTTATAATATAACATTCCAGTGGTCAACCGATCAGTCCTCTTTGCGCCAGACGCCGAGCAGGAAACCGGCTGTTTGCGACGGTTCTCGCCGGCCGGCTTCTGGACGTCCGCCAGATCGGCGCCGT
>CAMDQJ010000170.1 GCA_945905835.1 Asaia bogorensis | reverse complement strand
CCCCCGGCGATGAGGATTCTAGATGGCGTCGCCCCAGGGCAGGCGGCCGCGCGTGGTGACGAACAGGCTGCCCTCGCGGTGGCTGGTCGGCAGGTGCTCGACGCGCGTGGCCTTCTCCCAGCCGATCTTCTGGGCATGGAGCCCGACATCCATCCCGCGGAAGTGCTCGAACAGCGCCTCGGCGTTCTCCGGGGTCCCGATCTCGACCATGATGTCGAGGCCCTTCCAGGCATCGGCCGGCACGGATTTCAGGATGATGACCTCGTGACCCTCGGCATCGACCTTGGCGAAGTCGGCGCCGGCCGCGATCGGCGCGAAGGCGCGGACTGGCACGGCAAAGCGGTTGAGCGGTCCGTAGGGATTGGCCTTGGCGCCCGCGAGATGGCTGCCGGTCGTGTTGTTGACCACGCGCACAAACTCCATCTGGCCGTCGGCGTCGGAGATCGCGGCGCGTTCGGGCGTAACCGTCTCGATCCTGTTGCGCGCGAGATTGGCCTGCAGCAGCTCAAAATGGACCGGGTCGGGCTCGAAGGCCGTGACCGTGAAGCCGGCGCGCGCCATGAGGATGGAATGGAGCCCGAGATTGGCGCCGACATCGAGAGTGCGCCGGTAAAGGCCACGATTGGCCCAGTAGAAGGCGAAGATGAGAAGTTCGTCGAGGCCGAAGAGGTCGACGGTGTCGATCGTGCCCATGCGACGATACGGCAGGTCCACGGCACCGAAGGGGCCGAGCGTCACGGGCCCGCCGCCTTCGCGGCCGAATGGCGAGGCGCGGAAATGCTCCGCCAGGAGCTGCTTGAGGACGCCAAGCGCCGGCTTCGACGGCGTGAGCTCGGCGCGCAAGTCGCCGAGAGCGTCGAACAATCCGTTGAGGGCACCTGAGTCGCTCATACACTCGCCTTCCGTTAAACGCCCGGCGTGCCAGTAGCCGTCGCACGGCGCTCGACGGGCGCCACGATCATCTGGCGCGCAATAAAGTCGGGGTCGAGAGCCGGGAGCTGGTCCTCGAGCGGGGAGCCGAACTTCACCACCGGGTAAAGCTTCTGGGCCGGGTTGATCTCGATGTTGCAGAGGACAGGTCCCGACGTCGCATAGGCGGCGCGCAGGCCTGCGTCGATGTCGGCCGTGGCAGCGATATCGATCACCTTCAGGCCCATCGCGCGGGCGACGGGCCCGATCGGCGGGAAGGCCAGTCCGGAGGGGCCGTCGACGCCGACATAGCGGCCGTCGAGCCAAGTCTCCAGCGTTTGCTTCTGGATGCCATGGCCGTGGTTGTTAAAGACCAGGACCTTGATCGGCAACTTGTGGTGCACCAGCGTCGCCAGCTCGGCGAGGCAGATCATCAACCCGCCATCGCCGATGATGCAGGTGATGCCGGCCGCGCCCGGCGCGACCGCGGCGCCGATCGCCGCCGGCAGCGCATAGCCCATCGGAGTGTTGTTCCAGGCCGACATCAGGCGTTGGCCGCGCTTTACGCCCAGGCCATTGCAGGTCCAGGTGAGGTTGCCGCCGGTATCGACGAAGACGGGCTCGCCCTCGGGCAGGACCTTGGAGAGGCGGTCGACCAGGTCGTAGGCATCGACATGGCCGGCATCGGCCTTCGCCGGCGGCGGGCGGTCGTCGGGCAGGGCGATGCGCCACTGGGCGATATGCTGGTGCCAATCGGCCAGCGCGGCCTGCGGCGTCCTGCCGAGCCGCACCAGCCACGCCGGCACCATCTCGTCGAGCCGCGCCTCGATCTTGAGGCCGACCGCGATGCCGCGGCCGTCGAACTTGTCGAGCTCGCCGCGCGCCGCATCGACCATCACGATCTTGGCGTCGCGGGCGAAGGCCGGCAGCATGCCGCCTGTGACGTTCTGCGACAGGCGCGTGCCGAGACAGACGAGGAGATCGGCGTTCTGGACGACGAAATTGCCGAGGCGTGGTCCGTAGACGCCGAAAGGTCCGACGCGCAGCGGATGGTCGGACGGCATCAGGTCGAGCGCCGCCCAGGTCAGCGCCACCGGGAAGCCCAGCCTGTCGATCAGCGTGTCGAGCTCGGGTCCGATACGCGGCGTGTTGAGACCGCCGCCGAGCACCAGCACCGGCCGCCGCGAGGTGGCGACGAGGGCCGTCAGCGCGTCGAGATCGGCCTGGAGCTGCGTATTTGTCTCCGACCTGGCCGGCGGCACGAAACCCTCGAGCGTCGCTGGATCGATCTCGGCGCGCTGCAGGTCGTCCGGCAGGTCGATCAGGACCGAGCCCGGCCGCCCCTCGAACGCCCAATACCAGGCCTCTTCCAAATGGCGCCGGATCTGGCGCGGGTCGCTGACCTGCGCGGCGTGCTTGGTGACGGAGCTGAAGATCGACAGCACGTCAGTCTCCTGGAAGCCGAGCTGGCGGATGGCCCGGTTGCCCTTCTGCCGGTGCGTCGCGACCTGGCCGGTGAGCATCAGGGTCGGCACCGAGTCGAAATGCGAGCAGCAGGTGCCGGTGAGCAGATTGGTTGCGCCGGGGCCGCTGGTCGTGATCGCCACACCCATGCGTCCTGTCACGCGGGCATAGCCGTCGGCCGATATCGCCGCACTCTGTTCATGCTGCGAGCAGAGGTAGTCGAGGATGGGATGGCGCGCCGCCGAATCGAACAGATGCACGGCCGCGCCGCCGGACATGCCGAAGACATGGGTGACGCCCCGCTGGGCGAGGAAATCGATGACGTAATCGGAGAGTTTCATGCGCCGACGATCGGAGCAGTCATGGTGTTCGCATGTCGGCGCAGTTTAAACTTGTTGTCGTCCCGTCGCAACGACTGGGCGAGCGCGGCACCGCCGTCTCGCCAAGGATCGTGCACCACCGAGAAATTCCGGCCGCCTGTCGTATCGCGATCCTGCGCGAAGCACCAGTCGAGGCAGGCCATGATATCGGCCATGCTGGTGCCGGTCTCGCCCTTGGCGAGGAATTCCTCGGTACGCGCCAGATTGTCGCCGGCGCGGTCGGCCGCGGCGATCGTCTGGCGGTGGATCTTGGTCGCGACCCAGCCCGTTCCGACGGCGACCGCGTGGATATCGGGACACTCGCCGTGGATTAGCTCGCAGAACTTGACGAGGCCAAGCTTGCCCAGCGAATAGGCCGAGTAGTTGGCGAAGGCGCGGTTGATGGCGCCGCCGACCAGGAAGGCGACCCGGGCGAACGGCCGCGCGCGTCGAAAGGGATGGAGGGAGTGGAGGAGGGCGAGCTGGCCGCCGCCGTTCAGAGCCAGCGAGCGCAGCCACTCTTCCCGGTCGCTGGCGAAAAAGGGACCGATCGGCGCCAACTGCCCGATGGCACTGATGAAGATGTCCCACACGGCATTCCGCTGCGAGAGTTCGCGGGCGACGGCGTCGATCTGGCCGGCATCGGTCACGTCGCAGCGAATCAGCGAAATGCCGTCGTCCGCGGCCAGCGCGCCGAGCGGTGCGGCGTCACGGTAGGTGCCGATCACCTTCCAGCCGCGCGCCCGGCAGATCCTCGCCATCGACTGGCCGATGTCGCTCGAGATGGCGGCGATGAAAACGGTCGTGGGCGACTGAGCGGAAAGGGTCAAGACAGCTCCTGGTTGCCCCACGACGGCAAATCATGACATCAAGGGCCGACACGTGGCAAGACTAGCCCATGTCGGATGTGGAATGTAAGTCTGGTCTCTTCGCGGCCTGGACGGGGGAACGACGGCGACATGAAGGCGGCGGTTCTGTTCGCGTGCGGCGAGCCTTTGCGCGTGCTCGACGGTATCGAAGTGCCCGCGCCGGCGCGCGGCCAGGTCCATGTGCGCCTTGCCTATTCGGGCGTCTGCCAGAGCCAGCTGATGGAAGTCCGTGGCGGACGCGGCCAGGATGCCTACCTGCCCCATCTTCTCGGCCATGAAGGCTCCGGCACCGTCGTGGCGATCGGCGAGGGTGTGACCAAGGTCGCGCCGGGCGACAGCGTGGTCCTGGGCTGGATCAAGGGCGAGGGGCTCGACGTTCCGGGCACGAAGTATCGCCGGGGCGACACGGTCATCAATGCCGGTGGTGTGACGACCTTCAACAGCGAGGCGCTGGTCGCCGAGAATCGCTGCGTGAGGCTGCCCGAGGGCGTGCCGCTCGACGTCGCGGTGCTGTTCGGCTGCGCGGTGCCCACCGGCGCGGGCATCGTACTCAACGAGATCGCCGCGCAACCGGGCATGCAGGCAGCCGTATTCGGCCTAGGCGGCATCGGCATGATCGCTGTGATGACACTACGCGCGGCGGGCTGCAAAAGCATCATAGCCGTCGATGTCGAGCCGGCGAAGCTCGCCATGGCCAAGGCGCTGGGCGTCAACCATACGATAGACGCCCGGACGGAAGACCCGGTCGCGGTCATCCGCGCCCTCACGGGCGGTCTCGGCGCGGACTGCGCGATCGATGCCGCCGGCCGGACCCGCACCATCGAGCAGGCCTTCGAGTCCGTGCGCAAGTTCGGCGGCCAGTGCGTCTTTGCCTCGCATCCGGCAACTGGCGAGCGCATCGCGCTCGATCCGCACGATCTCATCTCCGGCAAGCGCATCCGCGGCAGCTGGGGCGGCGGCACGCGCCCGGATGTCGACCTGCCGCGCTTCGCCGCCCTCTACCGCGAGGGTCGGCTGCCGCTCGACGGATTGGTGGGCAAGCGCTACAGGCTCGACGAAATCAACACCGCGCTCGACGACCTTGGGTCGGGCCAGGTGATGCGCCCGCTGATCGTTCTCGATCCGC
>CAMDQJ010000169.1 GCA_945905835.1 Asaia bogorensis | reverse complement strand
GCCCTTGCGACCCCGGGAGGGCGCGGCTATAACCCCGCCTCCCGGGCGGACGGAGTCCCGCAATATCTGACGGAGCGTAGCTCAGCCTGGTAGAGCACTAGCTTCGGGAGCTAGGGGCCGGAGGTTCGAATCCTCTCGCTCCGACCAATCGGGATAAGGCTTTTATGCCTTTGTGTGCCGCGCTGACGTCGATCGTTGGCGCGGCACATTTCTTCGCAAATCCTTCGTTTTCCGACAATTCGTGACACAACGCTGGCACACTGAGTTGCGGTGATGTTCTTAGTCGTCCGCTGCCTCGTCGCGATATTACACGACGACTTTCTTCGGCATTGTCACGTCGGCAGGGTTCACCCCCAAACTCCGACCGCTTCGCTTCATGGCGCTGTAGCATTTCCAATGACTTAGCAGGCTCGGGCAGAGGCCAGAAATGGCTCACAAGCGCCAACGTGACAATGCCCTGCGGACGGCTTCTTGCTGAGCGTCAGATCCCTCAACGTCTGAACGACCTGGACCCGATCGATCCCGCTGCAAGGCGAATTCGGCGCCGCGACAAGTCGCAGAACCCTTAGTCTCGACCATCAAGCTTCCCGAAACTCCTCGTTCAACCGGTCGGTGACCAGCATGTGCCCCGCCTTGTGCGTGATGCAGAACGGCGGCTTGGCCGCCTCGATCACCGCCTGCGGTGTCACCCCGCAAGCCCAAAACAGCGGCACCTCGCCCGGCCGGATGTCGGGCTCGCCGCCGAACTCGGGCCTCGCGATGTCGACGATGCCGATCGCCGCTGCGTCGCCGAAATGGATCGGCGCGCCGTGCACCCGCGGGAAGCGCGAGGTGATCTCGATGGCGCGGATAGCGTTAGGCACGGTGAAGTTGCGCATCGACACCACCATGCGCCCATGCAGGCGCCCGGCGGGCACGGTGTCGAGCCCGGTGCGATAGGTGCAGACCTTCTTGCCCTGCTCGATGTGGCGGATCGGAACGCCGGCTTCGAGCAGCGCCGCCTCGAAGGAATAGGAGCAGCCCAGGGCAAAGGCGACCAGGTCGTCGCGCCACAGAGCGGTGATATCCGTCTCTTCCGACACCGCCTCGCCGTCGCGGAACACGCGATAGCGCGGCAGGTCGCTGCGGACATCGATATCGCCGCCCAGGCCCGGCAAGGTTGGATCGCCGGGCTCGCTGCGCGCGATCAGCGGACAGGGCTTGGGGTTGGCGGCGCAAAACGCCGCGAACTCCTCGGCCCAGTCGGCCGGCAGGATCACGAGGTTGGCCTGCAGGTGGCCCGGCGCCATGCCCGTGGTCACCGTGGTATGGCGGCCGGCTCGAATCTGCTCGCGCAACAGTTTGGCGGGATTGACCGCCGACAGGGTAGCTGGCGCGCTCCCAGACATGAGGCTCACTCCGCCTGAATCCCCGCCTTCTCGATGATCGGCCGCCACAGTTCGATCTGCGACACCAGCTTCTTGCGATGCGCCTCAGGCGTCGCGGCGCCGAGCGGCAGCAGGTAGGTCTCGACCTTCTCGACCTGTGCCGCGACCGACGGATCCTGCACGACCTCGCGCAGTGCCTTGTTCAGGATCTCGATGATCGGCCTGGGCGTCCCCTTGGGCGCGTAGAAGCCGTACCACACGCCGATGTCGAGGCTCGGCATGCCGGCCTCGGCCGCGGTCGGCACGTCGGGCAGCGAGGTCATGCGCCGGGGCGCGGTCAGCACATAGGCCTTGAGGTCGCCGCTCCTGATCATGCCGGAGGTCGTGGTCGGCAGGTCGCAGATCAGGTCGACCTGGCCCGAGCGCACGTCGATGAGGGCAGGTCCCGCGCCCTTGTACTGCACCATGGTGAGCTGCACGCCGAGTGCCTCCTGGAACAGCATGCCGCAGAGATGCGTGGCGCTGCCCATGCCCGAGGAGGCCATGGTGAGCCTCTCCTTCTTCTCCCTGGCGTAGGCCACCAGCTCGGCGAAGGTCTTCGGCGCGAAGTCCTTGCCCGCCAGCATGATCATGGGCGCCTCGGCGAACAGGCCGATGAACTCGTAGGCCTGCAGCGGATCGAACTCGAACTTCTTGTAGAGCAGCGGGATCGTCGACATGCCGATGTGGTTGACCAGCAGCGTGTAGCCGTCGGGCTTGGCCTTGGCCGACTGCATCGAGCCGACGGCGCCGCCGGCGCCGCTGATGTTCTGCACCACGACGGTCTGGTTGAGCCGGGTCTTCAGCCCTTCGGCCAGGATGCGCGTGAGGAAATCGCTACCGCCGCCCGGCGGGTAGGGCGTGACCAGGGTGACGGTGCGGTTGGGATAGGTCTCCTGCGCCAATGCTGGCAAGGAGGCCGGCAGGAGGGCCGGCAGGCACAGCAGAAAAAGCGCCAGTTTACGCATTGGTGGTTCCTCCCTGCGGCAATGCTGGACGCAACGGCTCCTCTTTACCAGCGCCGCGACAGGCGTAAGCTCGCTGCATGAAAATCGAACGGCCCCATCCCCGGATCGGCGCCATCGCCACCGACGTCGATGTCCGTGCGCTCTCCGACGCCGATTGGCGGGCGCTCTACCAGGCCTGGCTCGACGGCATCGTGCTGGTGGTGCGCGGCCAGACTCTGACGATCGATCAGTTCCTCGACTATTCGCGCCGCTTCGGCCGGCTGAAGCCGCATCGCGTGAAGAAGACGCGCCACGCCGAATATCCCGAGCTCACGGTGATGGGCCTGGGCACGCGCAAGCCCGACGGCCAGATCGACAAGACGATCTACGATCGCGGCGGCGGCTGGCATACCGATTCGCCGTGGGACACCGAGATCTGCAAAGGCACGCAGCTCTACAGCATCGCCATTCCCTCGAGCGGCGGCGATACGCTGTTCGCCAGCATGTACGACGCCTACGACGCGCTGCCCGACCGCCTGAAGAAGCGTCTCGAGGGGCTGAAGGCCGAGCACGCCTATGGCGGGCGCGGCCGGCGCGGCAACGACCTTTTAGACCCCGAGGACCGCAACCGGCCGCCGGCGGCGCATCCGATCCTGCGCACGCACGAGGAGACCGGCCGCAAGTCGCTCTACGCCAACCCCTATCACATCCTCGCCATCCAGGGTCTGCCTCACGCCGAGAGCGAGGCGCTGATCGCTGAGCTCACCGACCACATGACGGCGACGACGGCGCAGTACCGCCACAAGTGGCAGAAGGGCGACATCGTGCTGTGGGACAACCGCTGCGCCCTGCATTCGGCGACCGGCAGCTACCCAATCGAGGAACAGCGCATCCACTGGCGCACGACCATCATGCAGGACGCGGCGGCGCAGCAGCGCGCGGCCTAGCGCCGCGCACTGCCCCCTGCCATTCTGGCCGGACTAGCCTTCAATCTTAGGCAAAGATGGCGGCGCGGGTGGAACGTCCGCCTTAACCGGCGGTAACTTTCCAAGCATTCCGAGTTTAAGCTCAGCAAGCATCACCTGAACGGAACTAACACGCAAGGCATCGGCAGCTTGCGCGTACTGAGCCGACGACAACGCGCCATTCATATGAGCTTGGCAGAGGGCATACATTCCATCTCGGTACATCGCGAGACCCTGACTCCGCACGACGAGCGATGAGATTGTTTGTGCGTAAGCCGACGCGACACTGGCAGCGACTTGTGGATCAGCGATTCCATTGATGGTTCCCGCCTTTCCCGACAGTGACGCGGCAAGAGCGCTCGACGCCGCCGTCGCGGTATCAGCCGGGGCTTCCGCACACAGGGCCACCGACCTTCCAGTTGGGTCCTGCGTGTCGACCCGAGTTTTCGCAACAACGAGGCGGTGGCTTGTGTCGGTAGCGGCATAGCCTACCAAAGAGCTGTTTGAGCCAGCCGCCGAAAATATCATTCCATTCTGTACGCCGTCGTTTCCAAGGCACCCACCGACACTCAAGGCAGCACCCGCCACAACGAGGCGAGCATACAATATTCCAGTAATTTTTGGCCCCCGTTTTTCAATCGACGCATCCCAAACTAAGTTGCGCCGCCCGTGAGATCCCCATCCCAGCGAGTTGAGTAAGCATACTAACCATAAGCAATCTTCAGTTGCTAGAGTGATCGTCTACTCTAGAACGCTGAGAAGAGCACAGCTTAGCTGATCAGCCAATTCCGGAGCAGGCCGAACATTCCCGTCGCGAACAGGATGGCGAGCGCCACGTTGCGGTAGACGCGCTCGCTGCCGAAGCTCGCGAACATACGCCCGCCGATCCAGGCGCCCAGCACCATCGCCGGGAACAGCACGACGGCGCGCGCCAGCGCCTGCCAGTTGGCGACGCCGGCCGCCAGCACGATGGCGATCAGCAGGAAGCCGGTGACGAAATAGTAGGTGACGATGTTGGCGCGGTTGATGCCGGGCGGATCGTTGAGCGACAGCAGGTAAAGCAGCACCGGCGGCCCGCCGATGCCGGTGGTCGCCATCATGCCGCCGCTCAGCGCCCCGACGCCGGCCGAGATCGCCGCCGAGCGCGGGCCGCGGTACTTCCAGCCGCTCCACAGCACAGCCACGAAGGCGACGATGATGGCCGAAACAGCCGTCACGATGGTGCCCTTGTCGACGCTCGCCAGCAGCCAGACGCCGATCGGCATGGCGATGCAGGCCGCGATGCTCATCGGCGTCAGCGTCTTCCAGTCGGCGTCCTTGCGGACCTGCGGGAAGAGTTGCAGCGAGACTACCAGTTCGATCGCCGTCACCGTCACCACCATGTCGGCCGAGCCGAACAGGATGGCGAAGATCGGCGCCATCAGCATGGCTGAGCCGAAGCCCGCGAAGCCACGCAGCAGGCCGGCGACCAGGGTGACGCCGACGGCGGTCCACAGGCCGATGTCGGCGAATAAAGTGTTGATGAAAGGGATCATGTGCTGGGGGCGCGCCACTCCTGTG
>CAMDQJ010000168.1 GCA_945905835.1 Asaia bogorensis | reverse complement strand
TGGGAGCGCGAACCGAAGAAATGAAGACCCGAATCGTGCGGCGTGCAGCCATGGCGCCGGTCAAATCGCGCGCCTAGAATTTGCCCATGAAAGTCTGCATCTACGGCGCCGGCTCGATCGGCGGCATCATCGGCGCGCATCTGTCGCGTGTGCCCGGAATCGAGGTGAGCCTGATTGCACGAGGTGCGCATCTCGACGCGATCCGCAAGGATGGCCTGCGCCTAATTACGCCCAAGGAAGACTTCACGGTGCGCGTCGAGGCGACCGACGATCCCAAATGCCTGGGGCCGCAGGACTACGTGTTCGTCACGCTGAAAACACACCAATATCTTGCGACTCTCCACACCATCCCGGCCTTGCTGGGACCCGAGACGGTGCTGATCTCGCCGACAACGGGTGCGCCCTACTGGTTCTTCCACAAGCTGAAGGGGCCGTTCGAAGGCAAGCGCCTCAGGCGCATGGATCCCGGCGGCAAGCAGTGGACGACCTTCGGACCCGAACGCGCCATCGGCTGCGCGTTCTGGGCCGGCGGTGTCGTGCCGAGGCCCGGCGTGGTCGAGCTGGAGAACGAGGTCTGCTACCTGCCACTCGGCGAGCCCGACGGCTCCATATCGTATCGTGTGACCCGTCTTAGCACGGCGATGTACGAGGCCGGCCTGAAGGCGCCGGTGAAGGAGGATATCCGCGCCGAGCTGTGGACCAAGATGATCAACAGCCTGACCTGGAACCCGATCGCCGCGCTGACGCTCGCCGACAACGGCGAGATCGGCAAATGTCCAGGCGCGGTTGAAACGGCGCGGCGCATGATGACCGAGGCCGAGGCGGTGGCGGCGAAGTTTGGCGCCACGATGGCGACGCCGATGGAAAGGCGCATTGCCTTCACCACCGGCCTCGGCGATCACAAGATGTCGATGCTGACCGATCTCTTGAGTGGCAAGACGCTGGAGATCGACGCGCTGGCCGATTCGATCGCCGATTTGAGTGAGCTTGCCGGCGTGCCGACGCCAACCATCGACACCATGCTGGCGCTGCTCAAGCTCCGCGCTACCAGGTCTCCTTCCACGGCCTGAGATCCATCTCGAACGTCCAGGCCGAGCGCGGCTGGCGGTGGAGCTGCCAGTAGGCCTCGGCGATATGATCGGGATTGAGAATGGCGTCGGGGCCGGCGTTGTAGCGGTCGGGAAAATTAGTCTTGATCCATTCGGTGTCGATGGCGCCGTCGACCACGACATGCGCCACATGGATGTTCTGCGGTCGGAGCTCGCGCGCCATCGACTGCGCCAGCGCCCGCACCGCATGCTTGCCGCCGGCGAAGGCCGAAAAGCCGCGGCCGCCGCGCAAGGACGCCGTCGCACCGGTGAACAGCATCGTGCCCTTGCCGCGCGGCACCATGACCTTGGTCGCCTCGCGCGCCGTCAGGAATCCGGCGAAGGCCGTCATCTCCCAGACCTTGCGGTAGACGCGCGAAGTGGTGTCGCGGATGTCGAAGCGCACGTTGCCACCGATGTTGAAGACGAAGACCTCGACCTCGCCGATCTCGGTCTCGATCTCACGGAACAGTTTCACCACCTGGTCCTCGTCTCGAGCATCGGAACCGAAGGGATGGACCTTGCCGCCTGCCTCGACAATCCGCACCACCAGATGCTGCAGCTTGTCGGCGCTGCGGCGGGTGACGACGGCGGTATAGCCCTCGCGTGCGAAACGGCGGGCGATCGCCCCGCCGGTCGCATCGCCCGCGCCGATGACGACGCAGACCTTGTCCTTGGCCTTCTGGGTTCTCCTTTCGCCCAATCTGTGGGTCGGAAGGACAACGCTCAAGGGACATTACGTCATGAGGGGATGAGCGGCGGCGCTATCTACAACGATTGCGGCAGGCCGACCGCCAGCAGCACGCCCAGCTCGTTGGCGAGGTCGCAGGAAACACGGGCATGCACCTTGCCCTGCTTGTCGAAGAAGCGGCCGGTCGTTGCGACCGGGAACACGCCTTCGTGCCAGATGTCGGGATGGATGTAGATGCCGAAGCTGCCGTCCGACCAGAAGGCGACGAAGTCCTCCGGCTTGAGATCATCGCCGGGCTTGGCCACCGGCACGACGAACGGCTTGCCGTCGAGCGGCCAGAAGAGCTGGCCGCCGTCGGGATGATAGTTGCAATGCCACAGCAGCACGCGGCCTGCGCTCAGCGCCACGCCTGAGGCCGCTTTCTCCGGCAGGTCGCGGAAGCCGATGACGTAGTGGCCGCCGACGGCTTCATTGCGTCCGACCAATTCGTTGCCGCGCCATTCGCAGGCGAAGATGCCCTCGGTGGTGCCGGCCTCGTTGCCGGTGCCGGCGTCGAGCTGGCGCCAGCCGCGCGCCGGCCAGGTCACGATCTCGACACGATGGTTGCGGGCGCGGGCAATCTCGCCGTAGCCCTTGATCGACCCGTCGGTCGCGCGGACCAGCGGCACGTCGACGATGCGCAGGCCGGGCGGAATTTTCGGGTTGAGGTAATCGAAGACAGGCTGATCCACGATCACGCCGCCTTGCCGAGATCCTCGCCGGCCAATGCACGTTCGATCAGGCTCACGACATTGTCGCGGCCGAACAACTTTATGAAGGCGCCCATGCGCGGGCCCTGCTCGCTGCCTAAAAGCACCTCGTAGAGCGTCTTGAACCACTGGCGCAGCTCTTCCTTGGCGAAGTGGCGCTTGCCCGCCTCGTAGACCTCGTTCTGGATGAACTCGGCGCTCTCGTCCTCGGGAATCTTGCGCAGCGTATCGGCGAGGTCCTGCAACGCGGCGCGCTCCTTGTCGGTGGGCAGGCGGAACTTCTTCGAGGACTTCACGAAGTCCTGGTAGTAGGCGACGGCACCGGCCAGCAGCCGGTCGAGATAGGGCGCAGTCTCCGGCGTGGCGCCCGGCACGTAGCGGCGCAGGTACTGCCAGAGCACGTCCTTGTTCTCGGTATGCGCGACGCCGGCGAGGTTGAGCAGCATGCCGAAATTGACGCCGGCCGCCGAGTTCGCCGGCGCCTTGCCGTCATGAACGTGCCAGGCGGGATTTTCCAATGCCTTGGCCGGCTCCTCGGCCGGCAGCTTCTCGACGGCGGCGAGATAGTCGTCTATCGCGCGCGGAATGACGTCGAAATAGAGCCGCTTCGCCCGTCGCGGCTGCTGGTGCATGTAGAGCGACAGCGACTCCGGCGGCGCATAGCGCAGCCACTCCTCGACCGAGAGCCCGTTGCCCTTGGACTTGGAGATTTTTTTGCCGGCCTCGTCGAGGAAGAGCTCGTAGTTGAAGCCCTCGGGTGGCTTGCCACCGAGAATGCGCACGATCTTCGCGCTCAATTCGGCCGAAGGAATCAAATCCTTGCCGTACATCTCGTAGTCGACGCCGAGCGCAAACCAGCGGCCGGCCCAGTCGGCCTTCCACTGCAGCTTGACGTTGCCGCCGGTCACCGGCGTCTCGACCAGCGCGCCGTCCTCGTCGCGATAGACGATGGTGCCGGCCTTCTCGTCGATGCGCACGACGGGCACCTGCAGCACGCGGCCGGTCTTGGGCGATACAGGCAGGAAGATCGAGTAGGTCTGCTGGCGCTCCTCGCCGAGGCTCGGCAGCATGACGGCCTGCACTTCGTCGTAGTGACGCAGCATCGTCAGCAGCATCGCATCGAAGCGGCCCGACTTGTACCAGTCGGTCGCCGACTGGAACTCGTATTCGAAACCGAAGGAATCGAGGAAGGCGCGCAGGCGGGCATTGTTGGCCGCACCGAAGCTCGGATGCTCGTTGCTGAAGGGATCAGGCACCGCGGTCAGCGGCTTGCCGAGATGGGCGGCCAGCATCTCCTTGTTCGGCACGTTGTCCGGCACCTTGCGCAGGCCGTCCATGTCGTCGGAGAAGCAGAACAGCTTGGTCGGCACGTCGGAGAGCCGCTGGAACGCCTGGCGCACCATGGTGGTGCGTACGACCTCAGCGAAGGTGCCGATATGCGGCAGGCCCGACGGGCCGTAGCCGGTCTCGAACAGAACGTAGCCCTTCTCCGGCGGCTTGCCGCCGAGGCGCGCGACCACCTTGCGCGCCTCCTCGAAAGGCCAGGCGCGCGCGGATTCAGCGAGGAAACGGTCCGTATTCGACATGGAGCGGCGAACCTATGGGCGTGCTGCATTTGCGTCAATTGCGATGCCGGCCCAAACTGCCGCAATCATCATGAACAAAAGCCCTCTCACGCTCGCTTTCGGCGGCCTTTTGGCAATGGCCGCGGCCATCGGCATCGGCCGCTTCGTCTACACGCCGATCCTGCCGCCGATGGTCGAGGCGCTGTCGCTCAGCAAGGTCGAGGCCGGCCTCATCGCCTCGGCGAATTTCGTCGGTTATCTCGTCGGCGCGCTATTGGCGGCCTGGAAGCTGCCGGGTTCGCGCCGCACCTGGCTTTTGGGCGCACTCGTCGTCAACGCAATCGGACTCGCGGCGATGGGCGCCACTCAATCGCTCGCACTCTTTCTGATCCTGCGCCTGATCGCCGGCATCGCCAGCGCCTTCTCGCTGGTCTTCGGCTCGGCGCTGGTGCTCGACCACCTGGCGCGCACCGGACGCAGCCCGCTCTCGGCCGTGCATTTCGCCGGCGTCGGCACCGGCATCGCGGTCTCGGCGGCACTCGTCGCCATCCTGCTGGCCAACGGCGCTGCGTGGTCGGCACTGTGGTACGCCAGTGCTGCCCTCTCGCTGCCGGCTATCGCCGCCGTCGCCGCGATGGTGCCACCCGGAGAGGGCGCCGGCGCGAGCGCCGCCCCGGCCGCGACCGCAAAAAGCCGCTCGGGCTTCGTGGCGCTGATCGTGGCCTACGGCCTGTTCGGCTTCGGCTATATCATCACCGCTACCTTCATCGTGGCCCAGGTGCGCGGCACGACGGCGATCGCGCCGCTCGAACCTTACATATGGATGCTGTTCGGCCTCGCCGCCGCGCCGTCGGTGGCGCTGTGGACGTGGCTGGCCGCGCGCTGGG
>CAMDQJ010000167.1 GCA_945905835.1 Asaia bogorensis | reverse complement strand
CGGTAACGAGGTCGGCGAACTGGGTGGTCAGCGTCTCGACGGTGGTCGCCGGGACGTCCTGGCGCGCAACCCAGACGTTTTCGTAAAGTGCCATGTAGTTTCGGCTCCTTGTGGCTGTTAGCGACCCGGAGTTCGCCGTTTGGCGAACCGGCCGGATCTAGCCGACCCTTCGCGGTATGCTTAGGTCGGCAAGGAGATCGGGGCCGATTTAGGCCCCGAAGAGCGGCGGTTATACAGGCTCAGGGCCTTAAATCAAGGCGTTACGGGCGCGCGGCGGGTGGGGTATGACAGACCCGCTTTGGGCCCCAAAACGAGGGAAAATCGACCAATGAGCCGCGCTTTCGTCTTTCCGGGCCAGGGTTCGCAGGCCGTAGGCATGGGGGTCGACCTCGCCGCGGCATTCGAGACCGCCCGGGACGTCTTCCAGGAGGTCGACGAGGCATTGAAGCAGAACCTCTCGAAGTTGATGCGCGAGGGGCCGCAGGACGACCTCGTGCTGACCGAAAATGCCCAGCCGGCCCTGATGGCGGTCAGCGTCGCGGTGGTGCGCATCATCGAGAAGGACGGCGGCAAGGCCCTGCCGCGGCTGGCCAGTCATGTCGCCGGCCATTCGCTCGGCGAATATTCCGCCCTGGCGGCTGCCGGCGCCCTGAAACTGGCCGACACAGCGCGCCTCCTCAAGTTGCGCGGCCAGTCCATGCAGAAGGCCGTGCCAGTCGGTGTCGGCGCCATGGCAGCCCTTCTCGGCATCGAACTGGAGGCCACCCAGGAGGCGTGCAAGGAAGCGGCCCAGGGCGAGATCGTGGCAGTCGCCAACGACAATGGCGGCGGCCAGATCGTGGTGAGCGGCCACAAGGACGCTGTCGATCGTGCCATCGAGGCCGCCAAGGCGCGCGGCTGCAAGCGCGGCATGCTGCTGCCGGTGAGCGCCCCCTTCCATTGTCCGCTGATGCAGCCGGCGGCCGACGCCATGAAGGCGGCACTCGAAGGCGTGGCGCTGGCGCCGCCGAGGGTGCCGCTGATCGCCAATGTTCTGGCCTCCGAAATCAGCGATCCCGCTGCAATCAAGCAGCGGCTGGTGGAACAGGTGACCGGTCTGGTGCGTTGGCGGGAGAGCGTGCAGTACATGAAATCGAAGGGCGTCGAGATGCTGGTCGAGTGCGGCACTGGCAAGGTGCTGTCGGGACTGGTCAAGCGCATCGACAAGGACATGACCGGCCTGGCGCTCAACACGCCGGCCGACATCGAAGCCTTTCTCAAGACGGCCTAGGAGCAGCGATGTTCGACCTTACCGGCAAAGCCGCTCTCATCACCGGCGCCTCGGGTGGCATCGGCGGGGCCATCGCGCGCGCCTTGCACAAGCAGGGTGCCACGGTGACCCTGTCGGGAACACGCGCCGCCGCGCTGGAGCAGCTCAAGGGCTTGCTTGGCGATCGCGCGCATGTCGCCGCGGCCAAGATGGATGACGCCACCGACATCGATCGCCTGGCCAAAGAGGCCGAGGCGGCGATGGGCAAGCTCGATATCCTGGTGAACAACGCCGGCATCACGCGCGACAACATCTCGATGCGCCTGAAGGACGACGACTGGGAGAAGGTGATCCAGGTCAACCTCACCGGAACCTTCAAGCTCACACGCGCCGTGATGCGCGGCATGATGAAGAGGCGCTTCGGGCGGGTGATCAACATCACCTCGATCGTGGGCGTGACCGGCAGTGCGGGGCAGGCGAACTATGCGGCGGCGAAGGCCGGCCTGATCGGCATGTCGAAGTCGTTGGCCCAGGAACTGGCATCGCGCAGCATCACGGTAAACTGCCTTGCGCCCGGTTTCATCGCCACGCCTATGACCGACGTGCTGACCGACGACCAGAAGAAAGGGATCCTTGGCCGGATTCCCGCCGAGCGCATGGGAACGCCGGACGAAATCGCCGCCGGCGTCGTCTATCTGGCGAGCGACGAGG
Organism: Asaia bogorensis; assembly: GCA_945905835.1. Lineage (GTDB taxonomy): Bacteria > Pseudomonadota > Alphaproteobacteria > Reyranellales > Reyranellaceae > Reyranella. The sequence continues at coordinate 3,031 of CAMDQJ010000167.1, read as the reverse complement.
CGGCCTACATCACCGGCCAGACGCTCCACATCAACGGCGGTATGGCCATGATCTGACGGGCACAAGTGCCTGATTCTGTGGGCTTTCCGATGCTGGCCATGCCTTGGAAGCTATGTTAGGAGAGCCCAAATCGCACGCCCTGCGGCGAACATGGACGGAAGACACGGAAGGATAAGAAAATGAGCGATATTGCCGATCGCGTGAAGAAAATCGTCATCGAGCATCTCGGTGTCGAGGCCGCCCAGGTCAACGAGGGCGCCAAGTTCATCGATGATCTTGGCGCCGACAGCCTCGATACGGTCGAGCTGGTCATGGCGTTCGAAGAGGAATTCAGCATCGAGATTCCTGACGACGCCGCGGAGAAGATCCAGACCGTCGGCGATGCCATCGGTTTCATCAAGGGCAACAAGAAGTCCTGATCGCCATTTCCCGCGGGATGAGAGGCGCACGATGAGGCGCGTTGTCGTTACCGGCATGGGGATGGTGACGCCGCTCGGCGACGGCGTCGACACCAACTGGAAGCGCCTGCTCGCGTCCGAATCGGGCATCCGCGCCATCCAGTCGTTCGATACAACCGATCTCGCGACCAAGATCGCCGGCGAAATGCCGATAGGCGACAAGGCCAACGGTCACTTCAACGCCGACCTCTACGTCGTGTCGAAGGACCAGCGCAAGCTCGACAAGTTCTTGCTGTTCGCGATAGCGGCGGCGCAGCAGGCGGTCGAGGATTCAGGCTGGATGCCGCAGGACGACGAAGGCCGCGAGCGCACCGGCGTGCTGATCGGCTCGGGCATCGGCGGTCTCGACACGATCTACGAGACCTCGGTCACGCTGCTGCAGCGCGGGCCGCGTCGCGTCAGCCCGTTCTTCGTGACGGCGGCGCTGATCAACCTCGCCTCGGGCCAGGTGTCCATCAAGTACGGCTTCAAGGGCCCCAACCATTCCGTGGTCACCGCCTGCGCCACCGGCGCGCACGCGATCGGCGACGCCGCGCGCCTGATCATTCTCGGCGATGCCGAGGTCATGGTGGCGGGCGGCGCCGAATCGGCCGTGTGCCGCCTCGGCATCGCCGGATTCAACGCCTGCCGCGCTCTGGCAACGGCATTCAACGACACGCCGACCAAGGCCTCGCGCCCGTGGGACAAAAATCGCGACGGCTTCGTCATGGGCGAGGGCGCGGGCTGCGTCGTGCTGGAAGAGTACGAGCACGCCAAGAAGCGCGGCGCCAAGATTTATGCCGAGGTGATCGGCTACGGGCTGTCGGGCGACGCCCATCACATCACGGCGCCGGCCGAGAATGGCGACGGTGCTTTCCGCGCCATGAAGGCGGCGCTGAAGCGCGCCAATGTCGGCACCGAGCAGATCGACTACATCAACGCCCACGGCACCTCGACCATGGCCGACACGATCGAGCTCGGCGCGGTCAAGCGCGCCTTCGGCCAGGACGTCTACAAGCTCTCGATGTCCTCGACCAAATCGGCCACCGGCCATCTGCTCGGCGCGGCCGGCGCCATCGAGGCGATCTACGCCATCAAGTCGATGAACGACCAGATCGTGCCGCCGACCCTCAATCTCGACGACCCCGACGAGGGCTGCGATATCGACCTCGTGCCGCACACCGCCAAGAAGCGGCAGGTGCGCTATGCGCTCAGCAATTCGTTCGGCTTCGGCGGCACCAACGCCTCGTTGGTCTTCGGCCCGGTTTGAGCCGGGCTTGAGCCGTGGCCAGCTTTTTCCGCTGGATTCTCTTCTTTTTGGCTCTGTTCGTGACCGTAATGGGCGGCGCGATCTTCGTCGGCAACCAGCTGCTGACGGCCGAGGGCCCGCTCGACGCCCCTAAGAACGTCGTCATTCCGCGCGGCGCGGGGCCTGCGATCATGGCGCGCGCGCTGCACGAGCAGGGCGTGATCCGCCATCCCCAGCTCTTTCGCATCGCCCTGATGATCGATCCCACGCCCAAGACCATCAAGGCCGGCGAGTACGAGGTTCCGGCGCTCACCAGCATAACGGCGCTGGTCGACCTGCTGCAATCCGGCAAGGTCGTGCAGCGCCGCTTCACCGTGCCGGAAGGCATGACGACGGTCGAGATCGTCGAGCTGCTGCGCAAGACCGAGGCGCTGGCGGGCGAGATTACCCTCGACGTCAAGGAGGGCGACCTTCTGCCGGAAACCTACTTCTACTCGCGCGACGACACGCGCGACGGCGTGCTGCTGCGCATGAAGGAGGCGATGGAAAAGACGCTCGACGAGGCTTGGCGCAAGCGTGCCGGCGGCCTGCCGCTGGCCAACCGGCGTGACGGCCTGACGCTGGCCTCGATCGTCGAGAAGGAGACGGCGGTGCCGGCGGAGCGGGCCAAGGTGGCGGCGGTTTACGTCAACCGGCTGCGCGCCAAGATGAAGCTCGAGAGCGATCCGACAACGATCTATGCCGTCACCGGCGGCAAGATCCAGCTTGGTCGCGAGCTGTCGCGGGCCGACCTGCAGAGCACTTCGCCCTATAACACCTATGTTGCGGTCGGCCTGCCGCCAGGTCCGATTTGCAATCCCGGCAGGGTAGCCATCAATGCCGCGCTCAATCCCACGCCGCGCGAGCGCTCGATCTATTTCGTGGCCGACGGGCAGGGCGGCCATGTCTTCGCCCTCAATCTCGCGGAGCACCAGAAGAACGTCGCGCGCTGGCGCGAGATCCAGCGCCAGAAGCAGGAGGCGCAAAGCCCGGCGCCGCCGCCTGCCGCTCAACCGGCTGCGCCGGCCCAGAGGTAGACGATGCCGGCGCTCCTTCCGGCGCTGCTAATCCTGGCGGTCCTGGGCTTCGCCATCGCCTGGTTCCTGCGCGCCAACCCGTCGGGCCTGGCGCGCATCGCACGCATCGTGATGATGACCTTCGGCGGCATCGGCGTTGGCGGCATGCTGATCTTCGTCGTGCGCTTCCTGCCGGGCTTTCTGCCCGAGCTGCTGGGGCTCGCGGGGTTCGTGATCGCAGCCCTCGTGGCGCGGGCGATGCGGCGGGGACCGTCGGCGGGTTTCAGCTC
>CAMDQJ010000166.1 GCA_945905835.1 Asaia bogorensis | reverse complement strand
GATCGAGGCCGAGCGGGTGTTGTGCTCGAACATGTAGAGGGTGTTGGAGATCATCATCGGCATGACCTGAGGCAGCACGCCGTAGCGGATGACGTGCAGGCGATTGCCGCCCGCGGCGCGCACCGCGTCCATCTGCTTGCGGTCGAGGTTTTCGATGGCTTCGGAGTAGAGCTTGATGAAGGTGCCGACCTCGACGATGGCGATGGCCATGATGCCGGCCATCGGCCCCAGCCCAATGGCGCGCACGAAGATCAGCGCCCAGATCAGGTAGTCGAAGGCGCGCAGCAGGTCGGCGAAGCGGCGGGTGCCGAACTGCAGCGGCCGGAACGGCATCATGTTCTTCGACGCCAGGAAGGCCAGCGGGAAGGCCACGACCGCACCCAGCACCGTGCCGAGGAAGGCCATCGCCAGTGTCTCGCCCATGACCTTGAGGAACATCGGCAGCTGGTCGAAGCCGGTGGGCGGAAAAAGCTGCGCGATCACCACTTCGCCCAACTTCAGAACGCCGTCGACGAAGATCCAGGTGAAGAAGCCGAAGCGGTAAAGGCAGTAGATCGTGAGCGCCGTCGCCGCCGCCCACACCAGCCGGCGCTTCCAGCGCTCGCCCGGATCGCCGGAAAAGGCGCGCGGCAGGCGGGTGCGCAGGGCCTCGATGTCGGAAGTGGAAAGGCTCATTGGCTGAGCTGCTCCTTGCCGATCAGGCGGTGGCGGTAGCGCTCGCTCAGCATGTCGATGGCCATGATGGTGGCCACCACGATCAGCAGGATGGCGCCGGCATCGGCGAAGTAGAGAAGCTGGATCGAGGTGAAAAGGTCGTGGCCGATGCCGCCGGCGCCGACGAAGCCCACGATGGTGGCGGAGCGCACGTTCAGCTCGATGCGCCAGAAGGTGTAGGACATGTAGTTGGGCAGCGCCTGCGGCAGCACGCCGTAGCGCATCTCATGCAGCCAGTTGCCGCCCGAGGCGCGGATGCCCTCGATCGGCAGCCGGCTCACGTTCTCGTTGACCTCGGCGAACAGCTTGCCCTGGGCGCCCAGCGTGTGGATGGTGATGGCCAGCACGCCGGCCAGCGGACCGATGCCGAAGGCCAGCACGAACAGCAGCGCCCAGACGATGTCCGGCACGGTGCGGGCGATCTCAAGGACGCGGCGCGTGATCCAGTAGACGGCGTAGCGCTTCACCAGATTGCGCGCGGCAAAGAACGACAGCGCGCCGCCGATGATCGTGCCCAGCACGGTCGCGAGATAGGCCATCAAAAGCGTGTTGAGCAGGCTGGTGAGCCATTTGCCGAGGCCCCAGTACCATTCGCTCATATCATTGGCGAAGGTCGACCAGCCGATCGGCGGGATCAGCTTGACCAGGAACTCCGTGGTGCGCGGCAAGCCGGCCGCCAGCGCCACCACGTCGAAGCGAGCGACCACCATCGACACGACGAAGCAGACGACGAAGCCCAGCCAGAACACGGCCGTCCACAGCGTCTTGCCGCGGCGATAATCCGCGTACTGCCGCTCGAACCGGGCGGCTGCCTCGCTCATCGACATGTCCTGTCCGGACGCTCGCGCGCTACTTCTTGCGCGACTCGCGCTCGAGGTCGGCGGCCTGGCAGATCAGGCGGTAATCCTCGTGATAGACGCGGACCATGCCGTTGGTCTTGCCCTGGGCCACCTGCTCGGTCATCTGCATGCTGTGGTCCTTGAGGCGGATGAAGAGCTTCTCGATGTCATTGCGCATCTCGAGCGGCAGGTCCTTGCGGATCACCACCGGCGGCGAAGGCAGCTGCGGCGAAGTCCAGACGATGCGGATCTGCTCGCGCTTGAGCAGGCCCTTGTTCATCATCTGGCGCAGGTTGCCGATATTGTCGTCCTTGCTGGTCCAGGTGAAGGCGCCCTCGTAGGTGCCGCGCAGCACGCCCAGCACCGCCTGCGGATGGCCGCCGGCCAGCGGGCTCTGATAGTACTGGTCGACCGGCTTGCCCATTTGGCGGAAGGCCGCGGTCGGGATGAGGTAACCCGAACCCGACAGCGGATCGGTGCGGGCGACGACCTTGCCCTTGAGATCCTCGTAGGTCTTGTAGGGGCTGTCGGCCTTCACAACGATCACCGAGTTGTAGCCCATCGAGCCGTCGGGCTCCTGCGCTGCAACCAGAGCTTCAACGCCGCCCTTGGAATCGCCGTGGGTCTGGCAGTAGCTGAAGCCGCTTAGCCACGCGACATGGATCTGGCCCGCGATCAGCGCGTTCATGACGCCGGAATAGTCGGTCGCGGTGTAGAGCTCCCACTTGGCGCCGGTTTCCTTCTGGGCATGGGCCAGGAAGGTGTCCATCGACTTGGTCGTCTGGCCCTGGGTTTCCACGGGGATGACGCCGTACTTCACCACCGGAACTTTCTGCTGCCAGCCGCCGAGATACTCGTCGGCCGACGCCGGGACGCCGGCGAGGACCGCCGACGCCAGGCCGGCAAAAACGGCTCTCAGCAAGGTGCGTTCGATCATGGTTTCCTCCCTGGTTTCTTTTTTAATTCAGTGCCGGACCGGCGCCGACGTGGCGTCCATGACCATGGCCACTTCTTCTTCGTCAGCACCCTCGCCGACGGCATAGATCTCTCGGGCTTGTGCGTCGGTCAGCGCCGATGGCGGTCCGTCGAAGACAATGGTGCCCTTGCGCATGCCGATGATGCGGTCGCAATAGTCGCGCGCCGTCTGCAGCAGATGCAGGTTGGAGATGACGGTGATGCCGTCCTCCTTGTTGATGCGGCGCAGCGCGTCCATGACGACCGTGGCGTTGCGCAGGTCGAGCGAGGCAATGGGCTCGTCGGCCAGCAGGATCTTGGGCTCCTGCACCAGGGCGCGGGCGATGGCGACGCGCTGCTGCTGGCCGCCCGACAAAGCGTCGGCGCGGTGCAGCGCGTGGTCGACCATATCGAGCCGCTCGAGTGCGCGCACCGTGAGCGCGCGGTCCTGGTCGGAGAAGAAGCCGAGCAGGCCCGGCAGGGTGCCGCGATAGCTGATGCGGCCGATCAGGACGTTGGTCAGGACCTGCAAGCGCGGCACCAGGTTGAACTGCTGGAAGACCATGGCGCAGCGGGCCCGCCATTCGCGCAGCCGCCGGCCCTTGAGGGCGCCGACGTCGATATCGCCGGAAAAGACGTCGTCGCACAGGATGCGGCCCGAGGTCGGGTCGGTCAGCCGGTTGATCATGCGTAACAGCGTCGATTTGCCGGCACCGGAGCGGCCGATAATGCCCACCATCTGGCCGGCGGGAACGTTGAAGGTGACGTTGTCGACCGCAGCGACAGCGCCATAAACCTTCGTAAGACCTTCTATTTTCAGCATCCGGGCGCGGAGTTTGGCCGATCAACCGGGGCTCGGCCAGTGGGCAAAAGCCTTAATCGACGGTGATCTTGGTGGCCTTGGCCAACTCGCGCCATTGGGCGTCGTAGACCTGATGCGGATCGAGATTGCCCGGCAGCGCGAAGCCGCTGACGAAGGCCGTGGCATCGGCGGCCTGCGCCGTGCGCATCGAGCCCGCGGCCAACGCCGTGGAGAGGGCCGCGCCGGCGGCGAGACCGCCAATGTTACGGCGAGTAAGGCCACGCTTAGTCATTGGCAGCTCCTGCGAGACTGTTTTTGTGGAAACGGCTGATCGGACGCGGCAGACCGAGATTGTCGCGCAGCGTCGTGGCCTCGTACTCGGTGCGGAAGAGGCCGCGGCGCTGCAACTCGGGAACGACGTGGTCGACGAAATCCTTGAGCGATCCGGGCAGCCAGGCCGGCATGACGTTGAAGCCGTCGGCGGCGCCATCCTTGAACCAGTGCTCCATCTCGTCGGCGATCTGGGTCGGCGTGCCGATCGACAGCACATGGCCGCGCGGTCCGGCATTGGCAAGGCAGAGCTCCCAGAAGGTGAGCTTGTCGCGGCGCGCCTGCTCGAGCAGCAGGCGCTGGCGGCTCAAGGGGCCGTTGGTGTCGCCCATCTCCGGCACCGGCCCGTCGAGCGGCAGCTTGTCGAGGTTCTTGACGCCGATCGTGTGCTCGAGAACGGCAATGCCGACCGGCTTCTGGATCAGCGACTGCAGGAAGTCGTACTTCTCCTGCGCTTCGGATTGCGTCGCCCCCACCACCGGATAGAAACCCGGCATCACCATGACCTCTTCGCGCGCGCGGCCGAACTTGGGCAGGCGCGCCATGACGTCGGCATAGAACTCCTGACCCTGCCCGAACGTCGTCTGGGCGGTGAAGACAATCTCGGCCAGCCGCGCCGCCACGTCGCGCCCCGTGCCCGAGGCGCCGGCCTGCACCAGCACCGGCCGGCCCTGCGGCGAGCAGGCGACGTTGAGCGGGCCCTTGACCTGGAAATGCTTGCCCTTGTGGTTCAGCACGTGCTGCTTGGCGGCATCGAAGTTGATGCCTGATTCCTTGTTGCGGATGAAGGCATCGGGATCCCAGCTGTCCCACAGACCGGTCACGACCTCGGCAAACTCGATGGCGCGGTCATAGCGCTCCGAATGGGCCGGGTGCTCCTGGTAGCTGTAGTTCAGTGCGTCGCCCTCGTTGTTGGAGGTGACGAGGTTCCAGCCGGAGCGGCCGCCGCTGATCTGGTCGAGCGAGGCGAACTGGCGGGCAAGCGTATAGGGCTCGTTGAAGGTCGTAGTCGAGGTAGCGACGAAACCGAGGTTCTTTGTCACCGCCGCCAGCGCCGACAGGATCGTCATTGGCTCGAACTTCACGACCTTGCCCATGCGGCCGCGCGAATCGGCGCTGCCCGAGGTGCTGACGGCTGCGGAGTCGGCGAGGAACAGAAAATCGAACTTGCCGCGCTCGGCGAGCTGCGCGGTCTCCACCATCTCGGCGAAGCTCACGCCGGTATGCATGTGCGCGCCGGGATGCCGCCAAGCGGCGACATGCTGGCCGGTCTCGTGCACGAAGGCGCCGAGATGCATCATCCGGCGACGGCTCGACGAGGAAATCGATTGGGGCACGCCTCGTTCTCCAGCTTGGAACGCGGACAGTCGTTGCAGATATCACGCAAGTCGGTATTGTCACGACGATCCGAGTGTAGCGGTCTGGGCGACGGACTGGTAGCCATCGGGATGAACAAGATCAGCTACGCCGGGTATCGCTTCCCACCTGAGATCATCCATCAGGCGATCTGGCTCTACCTTCGGTTCAGTCTGAGCTTGC
>CAMDQJ010000165.1 GCA_945905835.1 Asaia bogorensis | reverse complement strand
TCCGGGCCCAGGCCTGCGAAGGCGTGGCCAGCAGGACGGCGATGGTGGCCAGCGACAGGAACAGCCCCATCGGCGTGATGGCCTCGGCGCCTGACGAATGGCGGATGCCGAGATTGTAGAGTTCCAGCACGACGACCAGCGCGCCGCCGGCGGCGTACATGCGGGCATCGGGCAGGCCGCGGAAGCGTTGCTCGCCCAAAAGGTCGATCACGGCCACGATCGCGGCGAGGCCGGCCATGATCAGGCCGACGACCAGCAGCCATTCGGTGATCGAGGCGATTTCCGGAGCGCTGTCGCGCACGAAGACGTTGCTCTGCGAGTAGACGAGATCGCACGCGCATACGGCGAGAAAATAGCCGATGGCGAAGGGGCGGAGCAGGGGATGCAGCGGGCGGCCGGCGATCTTTGCCGTGATCCGCGGTTTTTCCAATGACATGCGACCTTCGAAGGGAAAACGGCCGCGCGTCGCAGATCGTTCCTGCGACATCTTGGCCGTCGATCGGAAGACGCGTTGTAAGGATCAGGCCGCTTACGCTGCGACCGTCGGTCCTTCGCTTCGGGTGGTGGTGCGCCGCATGTCGCGTACCCGATTTAGATCGTCGAAGCGGCGCACGCGATGCATCGTGGCGCGATTGTCCCAGATCACGAGGTCGTGCTGCGTCCATCGGTGCACGTAGACGAACTTGGGCTGGGTGGCGTGCTCGATCAGGTCGCGGATCAAGGCCATGGCCTCGGGCCGTGGCCAGCCGACGATGGTGCCGATATGAGCCGACAGGAACAGCGACTTGGCGTGCGATGACGGGTGCGTGCGCACGAGGCGCTGCAGCACCGGCTTCATCGCCACGCGCTCGTCGGGCAAGAATTCGGCGAAGCCGAGCTGACCGCGTGAGTAGATCAGCGAGTGCTCGCAGACCAGGTCCTCGACCTCGGCCTTGGTCGCGGCATCGAGCCCATCGTAGGCGGCGCGCATGTCGGCGAATTCGGTGTTGCCAGCGTCGGTCGTGACCAGCCGTCCGCTCAGGATCGAATACTTGGCGGGCACGGCGCGGAACGAGGCATCGGAGTGCCAGAGACGATTGCCCAGCGACGCCATGCGCCGCTTGTTGTGGCGCGCGAGCTTCTGGCCGTCCTTGTCGAGATTTGAGACGTCGGCGAAGGCGGGGTCGAGGCGCAGCTCCGACGCGCGCACCGTCGAGTTGGCGCCCTCCTCGAGCGGCCCGAAATTGCGCGTGAAGGCGAGCTGCTGCTCGTCGCTGATATTTTGCCCCGGCAGCACCAGCACCGCGTACTTGTCCATGCCAGCGTTGACGGCATCGACTGCGGCCTGGGTCAGCGGTTTGCGGATATCGATGCCCGTCATCTCGCCGCCGATGACGGGGTGGAGTGCGCGGGTGACGATGGTCATGGCCTAGCGTAGCGCCGCGGCGATGTTGCCGCCATCGACCGTGATCACCGCGCCGGTGGTCTTGGGCGCACGGGCGAGCGAGACGAAGGCCTGGGCCACGTCGTCGGCGGTGACTTCGAGACCCAGAAGATTGCCGCCCATGTAGTCGGCTTCGCTCAGGCCGCGCGCCATGGAGCGTGTGGCGATCATGTCGTCGGTCAGGAGGCCGGAGCGGATGCGGTCGGCGTTGACGGCGTTGGAGCGGATGCCGTCGGCGCCGTGGTCGAGCGCGTATTGGCGGCTGAGGAAAAGCGTCGCAGCCTTGGGCAGCCCATAGGGCCCGAAGTCGGGACCCGGATTCACCGCCTGCTTAGACGTATTGAACAAGAGGCAGCCGCCCAGACCTTGCGCTTTCATGATGCGCACGGCGTTTTGTGCGACGCTTTGATGCGCCCAGAAATTGAGCTCGAAGCTTTTACGCAGCGTGGCGTCGTCGACCTCGCCGATCTTGCCCTGCCAGGCGGCACCCGCATTGGAGACGATGATGTCGACGCCGCCATAGGTCGCCGCGATCCTGTCGAACGCCGCGCGCACCTGGGCGGCGTCGGTGACGTCGCAGGCGATGGCGAAGCCTTTGACCTTGGACACATCGCGGTCGAGGACTACGACCTCCGCGCCTTCGCGCCCGAAAGCCGCTGCCGTCGCCGCACCGATGCCGGAAGCCCCGCCGGTGACCACGGCGACGCGCCGCGCCAGAGGCTTCTCGGCCGACGCGTTGAGCTTGGCCTGTTCGAGCGACCAATACTCGATGTCGAAGATGTCGGGTTCCGGGATGCACTCGTAGGTCCCCAGCCGTTCGGCGTCGGCCACCACAGCCACCGTCGTCTCGGCGAGGTCGGCGGCAATCTTGGCGTCCTTCGACGTGTTGCCGATGCCGAACAGGCCGACGCCGGGCACCAGCACGACGCGCGGGACGGGATCGAGTTCTTTCTTGGGCGGCATCTGCTTGGCGTTGTGGCGAGTGAAGTAGGCGTGATAGTCGGCGACGTACTTCTTGAGCGCCGTCTCGGCGTCCTTACGGAACGCGTCGAGCTTGCCGGCCTCGGGCGCCGGCGTGACCAAGGGCGTGCCCTTGGTGCGGATGGCGTGGTCGGGCGTCACCGGGCCCTGCTGGCTGTAGCGCGCGATCTCCTTGCCGCCGACATAGGCCAGGATGTAGGGGTTGCTGCGGAACTCGAACACGAAGCGCTGCGTTGCCTCGCGGCCGCCGCTCTTGGCCGGGATCGACAGCAGTCCGCGCAGGATCGGCGCGATCTCAGCAGCACTTGCGGCCTTCGCCGGCAAAGCGACGCCTGGAAAAATCTTGCGCGTCGCCTTGGCGAGACGTTTCTCCGCCATCGTCACCAGATCGATCATGCGCACATAGGCTTCTTCCGCCGTGGCGCCCATCGAGAAGATGCCGTGCTTCAGCAGGATCAGTCCCTCAACGTCGGGATTGGCCTTGCCGACCTCGCTGCACTTCTTGGCGAGCGCGAAACCCGGCATGACGTAGGGCACCAGTGCTGCACGCTTGCCGTAGAGATCGGCGGCCAGCGCCTCGCCGTCGGGCTGGTCGGTGAGCGACAGCACCGCGTTGGAGTGCGTGTGGTCGATGAACTTGTGCGGCAGGAAGGCGTGCAGCAGCGTCTCGACCGAGGGGTTGGGCGACTTGGCGTCCAGAAGGTTGCTGCGCTGGACGTTGACCATGTCCTCGTCGCTGAGCGCCTGCAGGCCGTGCAGCTCCTTGAGCGGCGCGAGGCGCACCGCCGGCAGACCGGGCGCCGCGATGGTGCCCATGTCCCAGCCGCTGCCCTTGACGCAGAGCACGTCGATCTCGCTGCCGGTGATGTCGGCCATGCGGGTCTTTACCGAGGTGTTGCCGCCGCCATGCAGCACCAGCCGCGGCTCGCCGCCCAGCAGCCGCGTGGTGTAGACGCGCAGCGCCAGATCCTCGCCGATGCTTTTCTTGGCGTGCTGGGCGATCGCCGCCCTGGCGTCCGAGTCGGACCAGAGATTTTCCATGCCGGCTTTTTACTCCTCCGGCTGGATACCTGCATCCCTGGCGATCTTCATCCAGGTCGCGATCTCCTGCTCCTGGTAGGGCCGGAAGCGGGCAGGGTCGCGCGGCTCGACAGTGAAGCCGAGCTTGTCGATGCGCTCGACCACGTCGGGTTTACCGAGGCTGGCCAGGATCTCGCCCGACAGCCGCGCCAGGATCGGCGGCGGCGTCTGGGCCGGCGCGAAGAAGCCCGCCCAGGAGGCCGCGTTGGCGTCGCGCAAGCCCTGTTCCTCGAGCGTCGCCACATCGGGCAGCTTGGGATTGCGCTTGGTGCTGCCGATGGCTGAGGCGCGGATGGTGCCGGCGACGATCTGGGCCAGCACGCTGGGCAGCGTCGAGTTCGAGATGTCGATGCGCCCGCCTACCAGGTCCTGCACCAGCGGCGGCGCGCCGCGATAGGGCACGTGCGTCATCTTGATGCCGGTGCGTGCCATGAACAGCTCGGTCGACAGGTGCGAGCCCGAGCCGATGCCGGTCGAGCCGTAGTTCAGCGCGCCGGGCTTGTCCTTGGCGAGCTTGATGACGTCCTGGATGGTCTGCGCCGGCAGATCCTTGCGCACCACGAAGACGTGCTCGAAGGCTCCGGCACCGGCCAGCGGCGCGAAGTCCTTGATCGCGTCGTAGCCCGGCTCCTTCAGCATGAACATGTTGTTGCCGTGCGTCTGGTTGTTGCCGAAGGTGATGGTGAGGCCGTCGGGCTTGGCCTTGGCGACGGTGCGCGTGCCGATCGCGCCCGCCCCGCCCGACACGTTCTCGACCACGACCTGCTGGCCGAGCGGCCCCGCCATGTCGGCCGCGACGATGCGCGCGATCACGTCGGTCGGGCCGCCCGCCGGGTAGGCCACGATCATGCGGATCGGCGCAGACGGCGCCCAGGCCTGGGCGAAGGCGGGCCGCACGAATGGTACTGCGAGCAGACCGGAGACAAGAAGACGACGCTTCATCACTTTGATTTCCTCGTATGTGCGGTACGAATCACTGGCTGCTCTTCATCTCGATGATCGTCTTGGCCATCACCGCTTCCTGGTCCCAGGGGAACAGGATCCAGGTGTCCTGGCTCACTTCGGTGATGTAGCTGTCGACCGTCGGCCGGCCGGCGGGCTTGGCATAGACTGCAGCGAAGTGCGCCTCGGGCAGCATGGCGCGCACGGCGCGTGCGGTAACGCCTGTGTCGACCAGGTCGTCGACGATCAGCCAGCCCTTGCCCTTGTCCTGCTCGGCCGCCGTGCCTTTCAGCACTTCGACCTTGGCGCCGCGCTCCATGCGGTCGTAGGTCGAGCAGCACACCGTGTCGATCAGGCGCAGGTTCAGCTCGCGGGCGATGATGGCGGCGGGAACCAGCCCGCCGCGCGTGATCGCCACCAGGCCCTTGAATGGCCCGAGATCGGCCAGCCGCCATGCGAGCGCGCGGGCGTCGCGGTGCAATTCCGCCCATGAGACGGGAAACATCTTGTTGTAGCCGGCACTGGTGGCCATGCGGTTCGCTCCCTTGGGGCCCGAGATAGCATGCTCTTCGTTCTGGTTCATGTTCCTCGCCCCCGTCTTCGGGGGAGAGGCTAGGTGAGGGGGCCACCGCCCCAACCCCCTCACCTGACTGGCCTGTCCCCGGTTTGGAAGACACCGAGTTAGGTGTTTTTATGGAACCGGAGGTTTGGCATGGAGCGCAGGAAATTTACGCGAGAGTTCAAGCTTGAGGCGGTCCGCCTGATCAAGGATCGTGGTGTCAGCGTTGGCCAGGCGTCGC
>CAMDQJ010000164.1 GCA_945905835.1 Asaia bogorensis | reverse complement strand
CGAGATCTTCAATCTCTATTCCCAGCCTCAGGACCCGCAGATGCAGGTCAACGTCATGCCTTGGCTTACCGTAGCCTGGGGCCTGATCGCGGCCGCGCTGCTTGACCGGGTTCCCGCGCGCCATGCCTGCCTGGGGGTCCTCGCCGCGCTGTCGCTCGCGCCCCTTGTCTGGACCCTGGTGAAGCTCTCCGAACATCCTGAACACGATACGCCGTGGATCGAGGCCGCGGCCTCGGTCGATCAGCACCTGCCGTCGGACACGACTGTTTTCCTCTATTGGGGTTTCGAGACGATGGCGTTCTGGCAGTACGCGCTGTGGAGCCACACCTGGGACTGGGACAAGGAAGGCCCGGCTGCGCCGGCCCCGTCGCCACAGCCCAAGTTCAAGTGGATTGCCGTCAACGCTGGCGCAATACGCCATCCCAAATGGACCGCGGAGGTGCATGCGGCGGCACTGAAGTAGCATATCGAAACGGCGTTCGACCGTGGTTATCGCGTCGTGGTTTCGAATTTCTGGGACTGGAGCGAGAACTATCTTGGCGACCAACTCGTCAATCTGTCGGCGGAGGATCGAGCCGGCACGCTTTACGCCATGCTGCACGGTTCCTACGAGGTCGCGCCGCTATTCACCGACAGGACAGCCGGAATCTATTACGAATTGAAGCGCCGGGCGCGCTGATCCATCTACGACGCTTATCTGCCCGCCCCGAGATAGATCAGATCGGCCGCCTCGGCGAATTTATCGGTCGGCAGCGTGCGCCATAGATCGAGGATGGTGAGCTTCTGGCCGCTGCGCTTGGCCCACGCCGGATCGATCGTCTTGTATTCCGGCCAGGCGGTGGCGACGATCAACAGGTCGCATTCGCGCACCGCGCCCTCGATCGAAGAGGTGGCGACGACCTTGTCGCCCAGCGCCGTCAGCGCTGCGTCCTGGGCCAGCGGATCGTGCACCGCCACAACGTAGCCCGCATCGGCGAGCCGGGCGGCCAGCTTCACGCTGTGGCTCTCTTCCACCACCGGCGTCTGCGGCTTGTAGGAGAGACCGAGGATGGCGATACGCGTACCGGCCTTGGCGAACTTGGCCACTAGGCCGGCGAGGCGGTCGATCTGGTAGTTGTTGATGCGGTCGGTCGCCTCGGCCACGTCGGCCCTTGCGCCGATCTTGCGCGCGAAAGCCGCGAACGCGACGTTGTCGCGCGGGAAGCAGGGGCCGCCATAGCCCATCGCGCCCTTGAGGTACTTCGGTCCGATGCGCGTGTCGGCGCCCAGCGCCTTGGTCACGGCATCGACGTCGGCGCCGGGAACGCGGTCGCAGATGTCGGCCAGCATGTTGGCGTAGGAGATTTTTGTCGTGACGTAGGTATTGACCGAGATCTTGGTGAGCTCGGCGTTGACGAAGTTCATGCGCTGCACCGGCGGCTTCTTCTCGCACATCTGCAGGTAGATGGTCGCCAGCATGTCGCCGGCCCGGGCGTCGCTCTCACCGATCAGGATCGAGTCGGGAAACAGCATGTCGCGCACGACGCTGCCGAGCGCGATGAATTCCGGGTTGTAGCAGAGGCCGAGAGCGGCTCCGACCTTGCGGCCCGATGCCGCCTCGAGCGCCGCCTTGATCTCGCTGCCGGTCGTGCCGGGCATCACCGTGCTGGTGATCACCACCATGTGATAGCCCTTCTTGCTGCGCAGCGCCTTGCCCAGCGCATCCATCGCCTGCAGCACGAAGCGGTTGGAGAAGAAGCCGGTGCTGTCGGACGGCGTCGGCACGATGACGAAGCTGGCGTCGCTCTTCTGGATCGCCTCATTGGGATCCATGGTGGCCGAGAGGCGCTCGCGGTTGGCGGCGATGAGCTCGTTGAGCTGCGGCTCGACGATCGGCATGCGGCCGGCATTCAGCGCATCGACCAGGACCTTGTTGACGTCGAGGCCGATGACGGAAAAACCGCGGCTGGCCAGCACCGCGGCGAGCGGTGCGCCGAGCTTGCCAAGCCCGACGACGGAGACACGGGGCAGAGCTCCAGAAGTCATTTACGATCCATTTTAGGTAGCCATTTGCATGGCCATTTTACGTGATCCCTTTCGAGGGCCGGTACTGATACTGTCCGGAACGGTGCAATGCCAACCCTAATTTCAGCCTTCCGTTGGACCATCCGAACCACTAACCGCTTGCGCCGCAACGACGCAGGGGCGAAGAATCCCGCCCAGTCACGCGTCATAAGCGAGGGAATCAAATGAAAATTGAATTTTCGGCCGCGCCGAAGGTCCTGTCGGGTAGCGTTGCGGTCTTTGTCGCAAGCGACAAGCAGCTCCTGGCCGCGGCACAGGGCATCGACACGGCGACCGGCGGCGCCATCACGCGCGCCTTGTCGGCCGGCCGGTTTACCGGGGCCAAGAACCAGACACTCCGGGTGCTGGGCCAGCCGGCCAATACGCCGCGCCTGCTGTTGCTGGGAGTCGGCAAGCCGCGTGAGCTCAACGCGCGCGCCGCCGAGCTGTTGGGCGGCATCATTGCAGGCGAGGCCAATGCCTCGGGCCTCAAGGCGGTCGGTGTCGTTGTCGACGCCGTGAAGGGCAGCAAGCTCTCGCCCGGCCAGATCGCCGCGCACATGGCGCTGGGCGTCCGGCTCAGGAACTACCGCTTCGACAAGTACAAGACCAAGGACAAGCCCGAGCAGAAGCTGTCGCTCGAGCAGGTCACTTTCTTCGTCGCCGGTCCAGCCGAGGCGCGCCGCACCTGGGACAAGCTCGCGCCGACGGTCGACGGCGTGTTCCTGACGCGCGACCTCGTCACCGAACCGCCCAACGTCCTCTATCCCGCGGAATTCGCGCGCCGCGCCAAGGAACTTACCAAGCTCGGGGTCAAGGTCGAGATCCTGGGCGAGGCCGAGATGAAGAAGCTCGGCATGGGCACGCTGCTAGGCGTCGGCCAGGGTAGCGAGCGCGAATCGCAGCTCCTTGTCATGCGCTGGATGAACGGTCCGAAAAACCAGGCGCCGGTGGCATTGATCGGCAAGGGCGTGACCTTTGACACCGGCGGCATTTCGCTGAAGCCGGCCGGCGGCATGGAAGACATGAAGTGGGACATGGGCGGCGCCGGCGCCGTCACCGGCGCGATGCGCCTGCTGGCCGGCCGCAAGGCCAGGGCCAACGTGGTCGGCATCTGTGCGCTGGTCGAGAACATGCCCGACGGCAATGCCCAGCGGCCGGGCGATGTCGTCACCAGCATGTCGGGCCAGACCGTCGAGGTTATCAATACCGATGCCGAGGGCCGTCTGATCCTGTCCGACGCCATGTGGTACGCGCAGGAGAAGTTCAAGCCGCAAGCCATGGTCGAGCTATCGACGCTGACCGGTGCCATTGTCGTGGCGCTTGGCCACGAACGCGCCGGCATGTTCAGCAACAACACGCCGCTGTCCAATCGGCTGCGCGCCGCCGGCGCCCTGATGGGCGAGAAGCTCTGGCGCATGCCGCTCGGGCCCAACTACGACAAGCTGATCGACTCCGAGATCGCCGACATGAAAAACGTCAGCAACGGACGCGACGGCGGCTCGATCACCGCGGCGCAGTTCCTGCAGCGCTTCGTCCAAGCAGGCGTCGCCTGGGCGCATCTCGACATCGCCGGCATGGCGTGGTCGGGCAAGGGCAACCACACCACGCCCAAGGGCGCCACGGCCTTCGGCGTGCGCCTGCTCGACCGGCTGATCGCCGACAATTACGAGAAGTGATCGCGTGGCGACTGAGGTCAACTTCTATCACCTGACCCGGTCTTCGCTCGAGGACGCATTGCCTCGCCTGCTGGTCAAGACCCTGCAGGTGGGTGAGCGCGCCGTGGTGCTGCTGGGCTCGCCCGAGCGCGTCGAAGCACTCAACACCCATCTCTGGACCTACGATGCCAACGGCTTCCTGCCGCATGGCGCGGCGCGTGACGGCGACGCCGACCGCCAGCCGGTGTGGCTGACGCATCTCGACGAGAATCCCAATGGCGCGGCGTTCCTGTTCGTCGCCGACCGCGCGCGCTCGGAACACATCGCCGACTACAAGCGCTGCTTCGAGCTGTTCGATGGCCACGATGACGATGCCGTGAGCGACGCGCGTGAGCGCTGGAAGGCCTACAAGGAGCAGGGGCACGCCATCGTCTACTGGCAGCAGATCGACGGCGGCGGCTGGGAGAAGAAGGCCTAGGCGCGTCTATTCATGGCCGCGGCCGTCGGAAGGCCTGCCAGCCGGCCGACAGGCGCTCGCGGAGCGAGATGTTGCCCTCGCGGCGATAGAAAGACGGCGCGTCAGCCTCGAACTCTAGGATATAGGCACGGTAGTCGAGCTTGCGGCTGCGGTCCGGCTGGGACTGGGCCGCCAGGAGGTCGAGCGCCTTGTCGGCATCGATGATCGAGGCGACGGCGTCGCGCCGCGCAAGCAGTAGTTCGGCAGCGACATCGGGCACGCCCCAGGCCGAGAAAATCGCCAAAAGCTTGGCCAGCTTTTCGATGCTGGAAGTCTGCGCGCCGGAAGCCAGGAGATCGCGGGCATAATGGGCTTCGCCTTGAAAGGGTCGGCCGGACAAAGTTTGCGCCGGCACCGGCCAGACATAGCTCGCGGGCAGGGCGCGTGACGAATAGGTACGCACGTCGAGCCGGAACAGCTCGAAGCCCTGCCGCCTCATGAAGCGGTCGGTGTTGTGGAAGGTGTGGTCGTTTGCGGCATCGGTGCCGACGAAATTGACCTCCATCTGGACGGCGAGAACACCGAGGTCCTCGAAGCGCCCGCCGAACGTCTGCAGCACATCGAAATCTGCGCCGTCGATGTCGATCTTCAGGTAGTCGAGGTCGTTCCAGCCGCGCGAGGCGAGGAGATCCTGCATGCCAACCGGTCTGTTGCGATCAGCAAGCTGAGTAGATGCCCATGCGTTGTGGCGCAGCTTTTCCTCGAGCGTGGCTTGTGCCAGGCGAGGTTTACGAATTTCATGCGTGCGCGAGAAGCTCATGCGCTCGCATATTCTTGCGAGCAGTACCGACGGGTAACCCTCATTGAGCGCGGTCGAGAGGTTATAAACGAAGGCCGCGACGTACTCGACGTCGGGGTTGTGTTCGACTTCGCGCAGGCGTGCACACTCGGCTTCGCTTGCATCGATGGCGATCGCCCGCAGGTGCGGCTCAAACGCTCGCCAGCGCGGGTCGATGCCGCCTCCGCAGCCGATATCGAGCAGGCTGAACCGTTCGGTTTTGAGGCTCTTGGCGACGAGGGCGGCTAAGGCGGTGTCCATCTGTCGGCTAGACCGTCGCGACGGGTGTGGCCGGCGAGCCGACGGCGCCGGGCAGGCGCAGCGGCGGAGCGGTGAGCAGGAAACGCGAGCGCTTCTTGTCGCGCAGCCATAGCGCCAGGTCCTTCAGCCACCAGATCTCCCCGAGATTGAGCCCAAGCTTGAACAGGCAGTGATTGTGGATCGGCAGTGAGGGATGCTCGGCATTATCCGGA
>CAMDQJ010000163.1 GCA_945905835.1 Asaia bogorensis | reverse complement strand
CTGCCTGTGGCGCCAGGGCCTGATCGCCTCGCCCGAATGCCGCCTGCCGCTGACTCAGATTTCCGACGGTCTCGCGCGCCGGCTGGATACCGTCGTCTCGACCGAAGCCGCGCAACGCGCGGCGTAGTGGAGAGACCTTTTTTCGCGGCGAATGGAAAGAGGTCCCTCGACGGAGTTTACCCCGAGGTATGAGGGGCTCGGGACGACGGCTGCGCCGTCGCCTTCAGCAGATCGCAAATCTCGGCCAGCAGCTCCTGCTCCTTCGTCGGCGGCGCGGGCAGCGGTGGCGTAGCGGCCGCGGCCTCCTTGCGCATCGTGCGGTTCATGGCCTGGATCACCAGGAACAGCACCCAGGCGAGGACCAGGAAATTCACCAGCACCGTCAGGAACGCGCCGTAGCCCAGCGTGGCGCCGGCCTTCTTCGCGGCCTCGTAGGTCGGGGCGGCGCGCGCCGCCTCATTGAGCCCGATGAAGTAGTTGGTGAAGTCGAGGCCGCCGAAGATGCGGCCGACGATCGGCATGAGGACGTCGTCGACCAGCGAGCCCTCGATCTTGCCGAAGGCCGCACCGATCACCACGCCGACCGCGAGATTGACGACGTTGCCGCGCATGACGAATTTCTTGAATTCCTGAAGCATCAAAGCCTCCCGTCGGGCAATCCCGAGCCAGACCCGAAAATGGCCTGCATTTGCAGTTACCGTGGTGCATTAGAAATTTGACATAAGCAACGGAAATACAATAGATTTTGGCAATCTAAATTACGGCCGTACCGATCCCCCTTCGCCAACGGCCGAGGAGAATAACATGCGTGCATTGATCGCCAGCATCGCCGCCCTGACGGCGATTTCCTTCGCTACCCCATCCTTCGCCCAGCAGGAACTGCCTGCCGCCGATACGACGGCTCCGGCAGCCAAGCCCAAGCCCGGCACCTCCGCCTACTGCAACACGCTGAAGTCGGCCTCGTCCAAGAGCGCCTGCCTGAAGCGCGTCCAGGCCCAGACCAAGGCGCCGGCGACCTCACCGTCCCCGACGGCCCAGCCGCAGACCCCGCGCGCCAAGGCCAAGGCCACCAAGCCTGCGCCGGCCGCCAACACGAGCAAGCCGGACACGACCGCGGCCGCTCCCGCCGCCCCGTCGCCAGTGCCGCAGAGCACGGTCGCGGTCCCGCCGCTGCCGCAGAAGACCATTTGACGGGCGCAGCCCGTCACCCCGAGCGTAGTCGAGGGGTCTCTCTTCGGCTTGCGCGGTAAAAGAGGCCCCTCGGCTGCGCTTCGCTCCGCTCCGGGCGACGGGTAGAGTGCTCTCCCAACAGGGAGAGCGAGAGATGTCCGGTCATTCGGCTAACCTGATACAGACCGACGAACTGGCGCGGCGCCTCGGGGCGCCGGCCGTGCGTGTCTTCGACTGCACGACCTACCTGCGGCCACGCACCGACGGCCAGCCGGGTTATATTTCCGAAAGCGGCCGCGCCAACTACGACAAGGGCCACATTCTGGGTGCGGCCTTCCTCGACCTCGCGGGCGAGCTCTCCGACAAATCCTCCAAGCTGCGCTACACGCTGCCGCCGCTCGAAGCGCTCGCCAAGGCGTTTGCATCAAAGGGCATCGGGCACGGCGTGCATGCCGTGCTCTACAGCCACGCCACGCCGACCTGGGCCACGCGCATCTGGTGGATGCTGCGCGCCACAGGCTTCGACGATGTTTCCATCCTCGACGGCGGCCTCGACAAGTGGAAGGCCGAGAACCGGCCGCTGACGACCGAGGAAACCAAGTACGCGCCGGCGACGCTGTCGCTGCGCGCCCGGCCCGACGTCTTCGTCGGCAAGAACGACATGAAGGCCGCCATCGGCAAGCCCGACGTGCTGTCGCTGAATGCGCTCAGCCACGACCAGCACAAGGGCACCGGCGGCGTCACCTACGGCCGGGCCGGCCGCATTGCCGGCTCATCCTGCGTGCCGGCGGCCAGCCTGTTCGGCCCCGACAAGACCCTGAAGCCGCTCGCCGAGCTGCGTGCCGCCTTCGAGGGCGTCGGTGCGGCGCAGGACAAGGACAAGCGCATCCTGGTCTATTGCGGCGGCGGCATCGCGGCCTCGCTCGACGCCTTCGTGCTCACCGCCGTGCTGGGCCACAGGAACGTGGCGGTGTACGACAATTCCATGCAGGAATGGGCGAACGACCCATCACTGCCGATGGAAACCGGCTGAGGAGAGAAAAACGTGGCTGCCTATATCATCGTCGAGGTCGAGACGACCGACGAGGCCCTGATGGCCGAGTACCGCAAGCATACCCCCGGCGCGATCGCCAAGTTCGGCGGCAAGTTCATCGTGCGCGGCGGCAAGACCAGGACTCTGGAAGGCGGCTGGACGCCCTCCCGCATGGTCGTGCTCGAGTTCCCCGACTACGCCAAGGCGGAGGAGTTCTACTTCGGCGAACACTACAAGCCGATCCTCGCCATGCGGCTGAAGGCCGGCAAGTCGAAGGCCATCCTGGTCGATGGCCACAGCGTCTGAGCTGGCCGCCTTCAAGGCGGTCGGCACGCTCTACAATGCGTTGATGACGGCGCTGGTGCTGGGGCTGATCTCGCGGCGCGGCGAGGAGACGGCGCGCGAGTACGTGTTCCGCCACTTCCGCCGCCAGCACCTGGAGAAATTCCTGCCCGGCCTGAAGAAGCTCGGCCTCGCCGACCAGCCGGCCGCGCCCGCCTGCGCGCTCTACCACTATCACTCCAACGCGCTGGGCGGCGTGAAGACCGGCTACCTGCGCGAAAGCGACAAAAAGGCCTGGGTGCGCTATCCGCCACCGCGCTGGATCTGGCGCGGCACGGCGATCGCCGCCGTTCCGTCGAGCGTGTCGGCGGCCATGCTGCACGGCTGGCACGGCCATAACGGCGTGTCGCTCGGCAACTCCAATCTCGGCTTCGTCTGCACCGGCATGACGGTCGACGGCCTGCCCGGCCTCGAAGGCTATTACCTCGAGTACGACGGGCCGCTCGCACCGCAGGACCGCGTGCGCTTCGCCTATGGCAGCGAGCGCATGCCGCGCGTCGACTGGAGCCGCCAACCGCAGCTCGAAGCCGCCTATTGGCCGGAGGAACGCAAGCAACGCACCTTCCGCTCCTATGCGGTGGAATATATCCGCACCATGCTCGCCACCCTGCAGGAGCTTTTGGGTCCCGAGGATGCGCGCGTAGAGCTCGGGCGCGTGGCGCGGCTGGCCGGGCTGCAGTTCCACGAGGAGACGGCGCGCGACCTCGACCTGCCGACCGACCTCGAGCGCGGCGACCGCGAGAGCGCCCGCGACTTCGCGCGCTGGCTGCTGGCCATCCTGCGGGCCGAGGGCGAGGACGCCGATATCTTCGAGCGTGACGGCCATCTCGCGGTGAACATGACCGGCTGGCGCATCTCGCGCGACCTGGTGCTGGCCGACCGCATGGCGGCCTTCGAGGCCTGGAACGAGCTGTGGCTCGGCGCCGCCGCGGCGCACGACCGTTTCCTCGAGGTCGAGACCGCGCATATCCACGACGAGCGCGGCTGGACGGTCAGCTGGCGTATATCTCCTCGGCCATCCTGATGGCGCCGAGGTAGCCCGCCGGCAGCAGGCGGCCGTCGACGATGTCGCCGTCGAGCTCGTCGAGCGGGATCCAGCAGATGCCCTCGTGCTCGTCGCTCAAGGTGACGTCGACGCTGCCAACTGGCTCGATGACGAAGGACTTGATGCGCACGAAGCGGTCGGGCAGCACCTCGTAGAGATGCTTCTCGAGCTCGGCGCGGATCGTGACGACGATGCCGGTTTCCTCGCGGACCTCGCGGAGCAGCGCCGCGCGGAGCTCCTCACCCGGCTCCGGCCGGCCGCCCGGCAGGTCCCATTCGTTGCGGTCATTGACCAGCAGCAGCACGCGGCCTTCATGCAGAAGGACGCCTTTGAGGGAGAGAGGGTAGTCGGCCATTCCGCTATCATAGCGCAAAGAAGAAGGGCCGGGGATTGCTCCCCGGCCCTCGTATCTTCTGGTCTGGACGGATGGACTAGAAGTCCATGTCTCCGCCCATGCCACCGCCACCCGGCGGCATGCCCATCGGGGCCTTCCTCTCGGGACGCTCGGCGACCATGGCTTCCGTCGTCACGAGCAGGCCGGCCACGGAAGCGGCGTCCTGCAGCGCGGTACGAACGACCTTCACCGGGTCGATGATGCCGGCCTTGATCATGTCGACATACTCGCCCTTCTGGGCGTCGAAGCCGTAGTTGGTGTCCTTCTGCTCGAGCATCTTGCCCGCCACGACGGCGCCATCGAAGCCGGCGTTCTCGGCGATCTGGCGGACCGGCGACTGCAGCGCACGGCGCACGATCTCGATGCCGACCTTCTGGTCGTCGTTGGACGAGCGGATCTTGTCGAGCGCACGGATCGCGTAGAGCAGAGCAGCGCCGCCGCCGGCGACGACACCCTCTTCGACCGCCGCCTTGGTGGCGTGCATGGCGTCGTCAACGCGGTCCTTCTTCTCCTTCACTTCGATCTCGGTGGCGCCGCCGACCTTGATGATGGCAACACCGCCGGCGAGCTTGGCCAGGCGCTCCTGGAGCTTCTCCTTGTCGTAGTCCGAAGTGGTCTCCTCGATCTGCGCACGGATCTGGGCGATGCGAGCCTGCAACTCTCCCTTCTTGCCCGAGCCGTCGACGATCGTGGTGTTTTCCTTCTCGACGATGACCTTCTTGGCCTTGCCGAGCATGTCGAGCGTGACATTCTCGAGCTTGATGCCGAGGTCTTCGCTGATCAGCTGGCCACCGGTCAGGATCGCCATGTCTTCCAGCATCGCCTTGCGGCGATCGCCGAAGCCCGGCGCCTTGACGGCAGCGATCTTCAGGCCACCGCGCAGCTTGTTCACGACCAGGGTCGCGAGAGCCTCGCCCTCGACGTCCTCGGCGATGATCAGCAGCGGCTTGCCCGACTGCACGACCGCCTCGAGAACCGGCAGCATCGCCTGCAGACCCGAGAGCTTCTTCTCGAACAGCAGGATGTACGGCGAGTCGAGCTCGGCGATCATCTTGTCGGCATTGGTGATGAAATACGGCGAGAGATAGCCGCGGTCGAACTGCATGCCCTCGACGACGTCGAGCTCGGTGTCGAGGCTCTTGGCCTCTTCCACCGTGATGACGCCCTCATTGCCGACCCTCTTCATGGCTTCGGCAATCATCTTGCCGATCGACTTGTCGCCGTTGGCGGCGATCGAGCCGACCTGGGCCACTTCGTCGGTGCCGGTGATCTTCTTGGCACGCGCCTTGATGTCCTCGACGACGGCTTCGACCGCGAGGTCGATGCCGCGCTTGAGGTCCATCGGGTTCATGCCGGCCGCGACCGACTTCACGCCTTCGCGCACGATCGCCTGGGCGAGAACGGTTGCCGTGGTCGTGCCGTCGCCGGCGAGGTCATTGGTCTTCGAGGCCACTTCGCGCACCATCTGGGCGCCCATGTTCTCGAACTTGTCGGCGAGCTCGATCTCCTTGGCGACGGTGACGCCGTCCTTGGTGATGCGCGGTGCGCCGAAGCTCTTGTCGAGGACGACGTTGCGGCCCTTCGG
>CAMDQJ010000162.1 GCA_945905835.1 Asaia bogorensis | reverse complement strand
AGCCTTGGCTATCAACCGCCAGCCCCGGAAACCACGACGCCGCCATTGCCGCCTTCCGGTTCCGCTTCGCTCCACCTACAGCCGACAATGGTAAAGGACGGCATCATGCACTAACATTCCACCCGGACCACTCAATGGGGGACGATCAGTCGAAGTCGCGATAGCGCTCCAGATTCTCACACCACGCCTTGCCCCAGAACGTCTTGGCGATTGTGCGTCCCTCGACGATCACCGGCGCGCCGTACGGCATCCGCCGGCCCGAGCTTTTTGGATTCGCATCACACGGTGAGAAAGCGAGCCCGAATTGTCTCTTCCTCAACGCGGAAGACGGCGGGGGTCGCCCGGTAGACCATTCGACCCTTGACCATGATATGCAGCTCGTCGGCGACTGCCTCGGCAAGCTTCATGTTCTGCTCGATTAGCAGAATCGTGACGCCTTCCTCGCGCAGCAGCCGGATGATGCGGGCGAGCTCGCGCACAACCAGGGGAGCGAGCCCCTGGCTCGGCTCGTCGAGCAGCATCACCTTGGGATCGGACACGAGAGCCCGGGCGATCGCCAGCATCTGCTGTTCCCCACCTGAGAGCTGCGAGCCCCTGCTGGTAGCGCGCTCACGAAGCGAGGGAAACAGGTCGAGCAGCCGGGTGAGTGGCCAGGCGGTGCCGGGCCCGCGTTCGCCAACCCGGATATTCTCAATTACGGTAAGATCTGGAAAGATCAGCCGTCCCTCAGGCACGTAGGCCACGCCCTCGCGCGCCACGCGGTGCGGCGGCCAGCCGGTGATGTCGGTGTTGCCGACAAGCACGCGCCCGCCGCTCAGGACAACAAGCCCCATGATGGTCTTCACCATCGTCGTCTTGCCTACGCCGTTGCGGCCGAGCACGGCGCTGATGCGGCCCTGGGGCATGTCGAGGTCGACGCCCTGCAGGACATGGCTGGCGCCATAATGCGTGTTCATGCCCTCGATCTTCAGCATCAGGTGAAGCCTCCGAGATAGGCGTCCTGCACCCGTGGATCAGCCTTCACCTGATCCGGCGAGCCGTCCGCAATCACTGTGCCTCGATGCAGCACCGTAATCCTGTGGGCGAGGCGAAACACCACCTCCATATCATGCTCGACAAGAAGAACCGTCATCCGCGATGCCTGTAGGAACCGCGCAAGCGTGTCCACCGCCTGGGCTGTCTCCTCGACCGAGAGCCCCTGCGTCGGCTCGTCGAGCAGAAGCATGCGCGGCTGCTGCGCCATTGCCATGGCGACTTCAAGCAGGCGCTGATCGCCGTGCGAGAGCAGTCCGGCAGGCCACTCGGCGATGCCGACGAGACCGAGCTGCTCGAGCGCTGCATCGGCGCGCGCCTGGGCCTCCCTGAAGAGCCGGGCGCCGCCGAACGGCTGCCAGCGCCGCGGATGGCGGGCCTGGGCCGCCAGCCGCACATTCTCGCGCGCCGACATCTCGGGAAACAGCGCGGTGATCTGGAAGGTGCGCGAAATGCCGAGCCGGCAAATCTGGTGACTCGGCAGTCCGGCGATCGGCTGGTCGGCGAACCGGATCTGGCCTGCGGTTGGCTTGACCGTGCCGGTGATCACGTTGAACAGTGTTGTCTTGCCGGCACCGTTCGGACCGATGATGGCACGAACCTCGCCCTCCTCGACTCTCATGGCGACCTGATCGAGCGCGACTAGGGCGCCGTATCGTTGTGTCACGCCGTCGAGCTCGAGCAGCGGCACGTTCAAGGCCTCGGGCCGGTACGCCGCAGCCGCGTCGTCGCCAGCCCCCAGATCCCTTCGGGCGCGAAGAGGACGAAGGCGATGAAGATCAGGCCGAAGTAGAGCGCCCAGGCCTCCGTCAGCGCGCTGAGCTGGTGCTCCATCAGCATGAAGAAGGCGGCGCCCAGGACCGGGCCGACCAGCGTTCCGGCGCCTCCGACGATCACCATGATGAGCACCTGGCCCGACAGGAGCCAGAACAGAAGCTCGGTATTGGCGAAGCCAGCGAACGGCGCATAGAGGGCGCCGGCCAGTCCGCCGAGCCCGTAGGAGACTGCCACCACGGCGATCTTGTAGAGCCGGGTGTTGTAGCCGAGTGCCGTCGTCTTGGCTTCGTTCTCGCGAATGCCGCGCAGCACCGCGCCGAACGGCGAGCGCACCAGGGCGGAGCACACGAGGTAACCGCCAACCAGGCAGGCAAGCACTAGATAGTAGAAGCCGAGCTTGCTCGACAGCGCCGCGAAGCCGAACGGGCCGATGGTGCGCGGAATGCCCGCCAGTCCGTCCGACCCGCCGGTCACCGAGGTCCATTTGAAGGAGATGGCGTAGAGCAGCTGGGCGAAGGCCAGCGTCAGCATCGAGAAGGAGACGCCGGTCGCCAGCGTGCACATCCAGCCGACAGCGATTCCCATGAGCCCGGTCAGCAACCCGGCGGCGAACACCGCGAACAGGAGCGGCATGCCTGTGTGCAGCAGCATCCAGCCGCACGCGTAGGCGCCGAAGCCGTAGGCAGCGGCGTGGCCGAACGAGACGAGCCGCGTGTAGCCGAACATCAGATCGAGGCTCATGGCGAACAGTCCGAGGATGACCGCCTCGGTGAGCAGCGTCATGGCAAACGGCGGCAGGCCGAGCGGGGCCAGCACCGCCGCCAGGGCGACGACAATCCAGAGCCACCTCCGCATGCGGTTATGCTTCCTTGCCGAGCAGGCCGCCCGGACGTACCATCAGGACGGCCAGCATCACCAGGTACATGAAGGCCAGCGCGAAATCGGGCGCGTAGTAGTTGCCGAACACCTGGACGAAGCCGATCAGCAGCGCGCCGATGAGCGAGCCCAAGAAACTGCCCATGCCGCCGATGATGACGATCACGAAGGCGTCGATGATGACGGTCGCCGCCATGCCGTTCGAGGCGGTGACCAGCGGCGCCGCCAGCACGCCGCCCAGCGCCGCCAGCCCGCAGCCGATCCCGAACACGCACGAGCGGATGAGCTTTATGTCGACGCCGAGCGCACTGGCCATGTCGGCGTTCTGCGAGGTGGCGCGGATCAGCAGCCCGAGCCTCGACCGCTCGAGGAATTGCCAGATCGCCACGGCCACCACGATGCCGGTGGCGGCGAGAAAGATGCGGTAGACCGGGAACGGCTCGTCGAGCAGGAAGATCACGCCGGAGAGCAGCGGCGGGGCTGCGACCTTGAGCGCGTCAGAGCCCCAGGTCAGCCGGACGGCCTCGCCGACAACCAGGGCGAGGCCGAAGGTCACCATCAGGAAGGCGTGGGCATCGCGCCGGTAGAGCCTGCGCAGGATCGTGAATTCGAACGCCGCACCGAAAAGCCCGACGAGCACCGGTGCTCCCGCCAAGGCGACCCAGTAGTTGCCCGACCAGCTGCTGAGCGAGTAGCCGACGAAGGCGCCCAGCATATAGAGCGCACCGTGGGCGAAATTCACGATCCGCATCAGGCCGAAGATCAGCGTCAGGCCCACACCGAGAAAGAACAGCAGGGCCGACTGCGACAGCGCGTTGACGAACTGCGTCAGCAGAAGGGCCAGCGCGCTCATCGAGAGCGCGCTCCCAGCAATGAGTCGAGGGACACGCCCTAGTCTTTGAAGGTCATGGTGTTGCAGGTAGGCGTCGTGCTGTCGCCGGGGAAGGTGGCGATCACCTCCGGCACCGGCGTGTCGAAGCCCGGCTTCTTGACCACCTCGACCATGAAGCCCTGCTGCACGCCCTGGTGATCACACTTGCGGATATGCACCTTGCCCTTGACGCTCTCGATCTCAATGTCCTCGAGCGCCGGGCGCAGCTTGGCGGCCTCGATGCCGCCCGCCTTGATGATGCCGGCCTCTAGCACCTTCATGCATTGCCACTGTTCGCCCTCGAAGGTATCGGGAACGGTGCCGTGCTCCTTCTTCCACAAGGCGACGAACTCGTTGTTCAACGGATGGTCATAGGTGAAGCTGTAGCGCGAGGAACCGATCAGTCCGAGCGACGCATCGCCCACGGCGCGGATGCTGGCGAGGTCGACGATCTCGGTCAGCAGCTTGACCTTCTCGGCCAGGCGGTACTGCTGTGCCTGGGACAGGAACGCGTTGTTGTCGTCGCCCTGGAGCACCAGGAAGACGGCGTCGGCGCCGGACTGGCGGATCTTGGTGATGTAGGGCGAGTAGTCCTTGGTGCCGGTCGGCGCGAAGATCTTGCCCAAGAACTCCTTCTTGGACTTGAGCGCCTCCTGCTCGAAGACCTGCACGCTGTTGTGCCCCCAAGCGTAGTCGAGCCCCAGCGCATAGAACTTCTGCAGCTTGGAGCTGCGCAGGTAAAGCGACACCGCGCGCGTGCCCATCGGGCCCGAAATGTTGGCGCGGAAGAAGTTCGGCACCAGGCTCTCGGCGGTCAACCGGCCGTCGCCGTTGATGGACGAGATGAAGATCGTGTCCCATTCGGCGAGCTTGGGCACCACCGCCAGGGCTTCCGACGACAGCACGACGCCGGTGATTAGGCGGCAGTCGCGACGCTCCACCATCTCCTGCGCCTTGCGCACGCAGTTGGCGGGATTGCCGGCGGTGTCCTCAATCAAAAGCTCGATCGGCCGTCCCAGGATGCCGCCTTTGGCGTTCTGCAGCTTGGCGTAGAGCTCGGCGCCGCGCTTCGCCTGCTGTCCTACCGAGCCCAGCGCGCCGGTCAGTGCCAGCGGCATGCCGATCTTGATCGGGCCTGTCTGCGCCTGGGCGCCGAGGCGCAGGATGGCGGGTGAGGCGACGGTCGCGGCGCCCGCTAGGCCGATCTTGAGCATAGCCCGTCGCGACGGGCGGAGCTGTCCGAACATGTGCTTTCTCTCCCTTGGCACCGCGGTTTGCCGCCTGCCTGTTGTTTCTTTTCCAGCCCTCGATGCTTGATGAGCCGCCCTGCGGCGGCTCGGTCAGACGCTGTTCTGCTACTCGGCGGCCTGCTGCGTCTTCGGCGCTTCGACGATCCTGGTCTTGAAGTCGGCCGGCGCCACGATCTCGAGCACCTCGTAATCCTCGGAACACGCGAGCTCGCGATGCGGGATGCCAGAGATCTGGTTGATGCAATCACCCTTGCAGATCGTCTTCTGGCCTTGTCCGGCGTACTCGAACGTCGCCCATCCGTTCAGGACGTAGACCATCTGGAAGGTGCAGTCGTGGACGTGCCAGTGCTGCACGTCGTCCTTCATCTTCTTGTCGTTGTGACGAACGAGGTGAGCGACATAGTCGCCCTTGGTCCCACCCTTTATGCCGAGGTCCCGGTACTCGAAGATTTCTCGCAGGCCGGGTGTCCACTCGGCGGCGGTCGCGACATCGTGGCTGAACTTCCAGTCCTTGGTGTTGGACATGATTTCCTCCCGTGCAGATCGTACGCGACAATATTCATCCGGCGGTGTCTGTTTGTCGAGGTGGGCAGCGGCGCGCCGGCCGCATGGCTGCCAGCCTGCGACGCCAGCCGGTTCGCTCAGCGAATGCCACCCCGTTCTTCGGGCCCTACAGGACGCCGGCATAGTGTGCTGCCCCACCGTCGATCGTGACGACCGTGCCGGCAATGTGCGAGGCCCGGTCGGACGCGAGGAACGCCACGAGATCGGCGCACTGCTCGGGAGTGCCGACCGGCGGGTTGGTCGGGAT
>CAMDQJ010000161.1 GCA_945905835.1 Asaia bogorensis | reverse complement strand
GCCAGTTCGCTACGCCATTTGGTGAGGGCTTTGGTCAGATCGGCGTCAGCCTGCGGGTCGACCAGCTCGACCCACTCCGGACCGGCCAGCCCTTCAGGGGCCGCGGCGACTCCACGCATCAGGGAATCGAGCGCCTGGGGCTCGGCCGGACGGCCGCGCTGGCGCAATAGCTGAAAAACGTCGTCTGGAGCGGAGCTCATGGGGTCGCCGAACCCTACGCGGGCGACCGGTTACAGGCAAATTAAGCAAATGTTGCTCTATTGCAACTGCGAAATGACAAAACATTGGGCATCATGCGTCTAATGCATAGCAGAAACCGAAAACACGGCATTATCGTTGTATCTCAAAGCTCTATATTTTCTTTGAGCAAATGCAGCATCGATTTTGCGTTGCACCATAGAAGGAGCTTACCATGATGACCCAGCCGATCCGTTATTTCCTCGACCTCACCAGCGAACCCGCGCCCGTCTCCCAGACCAAGGCGCCCAAGCCTGTCCTTTCCGATGAGGACCGCCGGATGTTCGAGATGCGCGCCCGCTATGCCCGCGCCCAACTGGTTGAAGACTTCATTGCCACTGCCATCATCTGGGTTGGCCAGAAGGCCAAGGCCCTTGTCGCCTGGATCAAGGCCGACATGAAGCTGCGGGCCGCCGAGACCCAGCTGCTGCGCATGAGCGATCGTGAATTGTCCGATCTCGGCCTCTGCCGTTCGGACATCCACTTCGCCGTCCGCGAAGCGACCTACGGCATTGCGCCGGAGATCGCCGAGATCACCGGCCACGCGGCGCCGGCCAACCAGAATTTGCGCCACGCGGCGTAAGCGTTAGTAGCGTAGCGTAAGCGTACAAAGGGTCGGCGAAAGCCGGCCCTTTTTGCTTGTCAGAGGCGTCGCAGCAGCAGCGTGCGCCACCAGGCGCCGCCGGTCTCGAGATCGACTCGGCGTTCGGCGGTGAAGCCGCGACGGCGGTACTCGGTGAGCAGGAGGGTCGCCTGCTCGACCAGCAACCCGCTCAGCAGCACCCGCCCCTTCGGACGCACCGCCGCGGCGAAGGACTCGCTCAACCCTACCAGCGGGCCAGCCAGGATATTGGCGACGATCAGGTCGAAGGGCGCCAGCACTTTCATGTCCGGCCCTTCCAGGCCGGCGGCCTCGATGAAGCGACAGAGATCGCCGACGCCGTTCAACTCGGCATTCTCGCGCGCCACATCGACGGCCTGTCCGTCGTTGTCGCTGCCGGTCACCGGACGCTTCCACAGCTTGGCCATGGCGATGGCCAGAATGCCGCTGCCGCAGCCGACATCGACCGACTTCACGGTTTCGGCGGGATCGAGGGTCGCCAACAACTCCAGGCAGCCGCGCGTGGTGGCATGCGTGCCGGTGCCAAAGGCCAGGCCGGCGTCGATGCGCAGTGGAATCCTTCGGGCCGGCTGACCATCAAGAATGTGCGAGGGATGAACCCAGAAGGGCCCGACAGTGAAAGGCCGGAACGAACGCTGGTTCTCCGCCACCCAGTCGGTGTCCGGGAGGTCTTCCCAGCGCCAGGCCGGGTCGATCGCCGCCGCGACCTCGGTTCGGTCGCCCTCGCCGAAGATTTCGATGCGCCACGGTCCGTCGCGCGACGTCTCGCGGCTGGTAACGACGAAACCCAGCTCGGCCAACGGTTCGAGTGCCTGCTCGCGCGCGACGCGGTCCGAGGCAGGGACGTCCAGCCAGGCCTTCCAGCCGCTCATGGCGCTCTCAGGCGGCCTCGATGAAGCTGTCCAAGACCTTCTTGGCGCCGGCCTTTTCGAATTCGATGTCGAGTTTGTTGCCGTCGATCGCAATGACGAGGCCATAGCCGAATTTCTGATGGAAGACGCGCTGGCCGACACTGAGGTCGACCTTGTCGCCCTCGACGGCACGGCGGTCGTCGTAGGTCTCGTCGCGCCAGCGCGTACGCTTGCCGCCGCCGACGCCGAGGCTCTCGTATTCGAAGCCGCTCGCCTGGTCGCGCAGGCCGCCATGATGGCCGGCAGAGTAGGTGGCGTAGAGGCCGGCGTCGCTGCTCTCGGCCAGCTGGTCGGCCGGCAACTCGCGCAGGAAGCGCGAGGGAATGGCGGCCTGCCACTGGTTGAAGATGCGGCGGTTGGCGGCGAAGGAGACGTAGGCGCGCTTACGGGCGCGCGTCAGGCCGACATAGGCGAGGCGCCGCTCCTCCTCGAGGCCGCTCAGGCCCTTATCGTCGAGCGCGCGCTGATTGGGGAACAGGCCTTCCTCCCAGCCCGGTAGGAAGATGGTGTCGAACTCCAGCCCCTTGGCGGCATGGAGGGTCATGATGCTGATCATGTCGGTGTCGGTACGGTCGGCCATGTCGGTCAACAACGCCACGTGCTCGAGGAAGCCGGACAGGGTCTCGAACTCCTGCAGGGCGTTGGTCAGCTCCTTGAGGTTTTCCAGCCGGCCCTGGGCCTCCGGCGATTTGTTCATGCGCAGCATGTCGGTGTAGCCCGACTCGTCCAGAATGGTTTCCACCACTTCGACATGGTTTATGCCATCGAGCATGGCGCGCCAGCGGTCGAAGCCCTTGATCAGGTCGCCCAGCGACTTGCGCGCGCGCGCCTTCAATTCGTCGGTTTCCAGCGCCCGCCGTGTCGCCTCGAACAGCGAGATTTTCTGCCCGCGCGCAATAATGCGTAGCGTCCGCAGTGCCGACTCGCCCAAGCCACGGCGCGGCGTGTTGTAGATGCGCTCGAAGGCGAGGTCGTCGTCGGGTTGCACGGTGACGCGGCAATAGGCCATCGCATCGCGGATTTCCTGGCGCTCGTAGAAACGGGGGCCACCGATCACGCGATAGGGCAGGCCGAGCGTGATGAAGCGCTCCTCGAACTCTCGGGTCTGGAAGCCGGCGCGCACCAGAATGGCGATCTGCGCCAGCTTGTGCTTGTCGCGCTGCAGCGCCTCGATCTCCTCGCCGATGGTGCGGGCTTCCTCGTCGCCGTCCCAGACGCCACGCACCGAGATGCGTTCGCCTTCCTTGAGCTCGGTCCACAGGGTTTTGCCCAGCCGGCCCTCGTTGTGCGAGATCAGGTGCGAAGCGGCGGCCAGGATATGCGGCGTCGAGCGGTAGTTGCGCTCCAGCCGGACGATGGTGGCGCCGGGGAAATCCTTCTCGAAGCGCAGGATGTTGCCGACCTCGGCGCCGCGCCAGCCATAGATCGACTGGTCGTCGTCGCCGACGCAGCAGACGTCCTGCGTGCCCTGCGCCAGCAGGCGCAGCCAGAGATACTGCGCGACGTTGGTGTCCTGGTACTCGTCGACCAGGATGTGGCGGAAGCGGCGGTGATATTGCGCCAGGATGTCGGGGTGCTTCTGCCACAGGGTCACGCAATGCATCACGAGGTCGCCGAAATCGACGGCGTTCACCTCGGACAGGCGCTCCTGGTACTGGCGGTAGATGTCGGAGGCCTTGCCGTTGGCGAATTCGCCAGCGTCCTCGCTGCTCACCTTGTCGGGCGTCAGAGCGCGGTCCTTCCAGCGCTGGATGATCCCCGAGAGCACGCGCGCCGGCCATTTCTTGTCGTCGACGCCTTCGGCCTGAAGAAGCTGTTTGATCAACCGTACCTGGTCGTCGGTGTCGAGGATGGTAAAGTTGCTCTTGAGGCCCAACAGCTCGGCGTGGCGGCGCAGCACGCGCACGCCGATGGCATGGAAGGTGCCGAGCCACATGCCGTCCGCCGCCCCACCGATCAGGCTGGCGACTCGGTCGAGCATCTCGCGGGCCGCCTTGTTGGTGAAGGTGACAGCCAGGACCTGCGAGGGCCGGGCGCGGCCGGTGATCAGCAAATGGGCAATGCGCGAGGTCAGCACGCGGGTCTTGCCGGTGCCGGCGCCGGCCAGCACCAGCAGCGGGCCGCCGTCATGGACGACCGCCTGCCGCTGCTCGGTGTTGAGGCCTTCCAGGTGGGCGCCGGACGTGACGGCGCGCCGCGCCGGTTCCGGTGGAGGCGGGGCGGGATCGTCGGTAATTTCGAACGGATCGGCGGGGGGCGCCATGCGGTCGGGTATAGCAACCGCTGCGCCGGACGCCTATCCTTCCCTCGGTGGACACGGAGGAGCGTTGCATGGCCCGTGGATTGAACGGCTGGACGACGGGCGCGAGCGCCTGGCTGGGCGCGCAGGGCGTCGAGACGCCGAATTCGCGTGGCAGCGACGGTTCAGGCATGCCGCCGGCCGTGGTCGATGCCCTGCCGGCCGTGGTCGGCGTGCGCTCGGCGGTGCCGTCGAACCGCCGCTCGGCCCAGACTCTCGGCACGGAGCGTGAAGGCCACGGCATCATCATCGACGACGAGGGCCTGATCGTCACCATCGGCTACCTGATCATGGAAGCCGACACCATCACCATCACCGACATCGAGGGCCGCAAGCTGCCGGCCACCATCGTCGGCTACGATTACGAGAGTGGCTTCGGCCTGGTGCGCACCGACATCCCGCCCAAGGTGACGCCGATGAAATTCGGCAACTCCGATGACGCCACCTTGCGCACCGAGGCCTATGTCGCGGGCATCGGCGGCGAATCGGCCACGCTCAAGGTCAAGGTTGCCGGGCGGCGCGAGTTCGCCGGCTATTGGGAATACATGCTCGGCAGCGCGATTTTCACCGTCCCGGCCTATCCGCTGTGGGGCGGCTCGGCGCTGATCGGTCTGGACGGCACCTTGCTCGGCGTCGGCTCGCTGCTGGTGCAGGACGCCCTCGGACCGGGCGCGCCGGCCTTCCCCGGCAACATGTACGTGCCGATCAATCGGCTGAAGCCGATCTTCGCCGAGCTGCTCGAGACCGGGCGCCTGGCGACGCCGCCCAGGCCGTGGCTCGGCATCTACACGGTCGAGCACATGGGCCAGCTCGTGGTCGGCGGCATTGCCGACGGCGGGCCCTGCGATCGCGCCGGCCTGCGTCGCGGCGACATCCTGGAGGCGCTGAACGGCGATTCGTTGGACGACGTCGCCGACTTCTACAAGAAGCTGTGGTCGAGCGGCGCCGCCGGCGTCGCGGTGAAGCTGCGGCTGGAGCGCGACGGCGATGCCTTCGAGGTCACGGTGCGTTCCGGCGACCGCTCCAAGTACATGAAATTCGGCTCCGACTCGTGATCCTGCCTGTGAATTGAATATCCCGGCGGCGCTTTGACTTGGGAAGCGCCTGCTAGATAGGGTCCGACCGCAAGAGCAAGAGCGGACGGGAGTAGACGAATGGCACGAGCCTTCGCTTCGCAGGCGGATATGGCGGAAAAGAAGATCACCTTCAGCCGCTTGTCGGAGCATGCCTATGCCTTCACCGCCGAGGGCGATCCCAACACCGGAATCGTGGTCGGCGACGACGCGGTCATGGTGATCGATGCCCAGGCGACGCCCAAGATGGCCGAGACGGTGATCGAGAAGATCCGCACCGTCACCGACAAGCCGATCAAGTACGTCGTGCTGTCACACTATCACGCCGTGCGCGTGCTGGGCGCCAGGGGCTACAATCCTGAGCACATCATCTGCAGCGAGGCGACGCGCGAGATGATCGTCGAGCGCGGCGCCCAGAATTACAAATCCGAGCTGCAGCGCTTCCCGCGCCTGTTCCAGGCGGCCGAGACGATCCCG
>CAMDQJ010000160.1 GCA_945905835.1 Asaia bogorensis | reverse complement strand
TGTTGGGGTCACCGTCCTTGCTGCTGAGACGGATGAACGGGTTCTCGCCGGTCAAAATCGTCCGATTGGGGTCCGCAACGCTCATGGTTTCCTCCCTATTCGCGCTTTCGAGGAACTTCGGCGTCAGGCCCGCGTTCCCTCCAACGGCTACTATAAGCATATTCGGGGAGCGCCAGCATGGGTCAAAAGTTTCGCGTCGTTATTGCGGCTCTGATCGGCGTCGGCGCCCTCGCGGCGCCCGCCCTGGCGCAGAACGATCCGCCGGGCCGCATCGCCCGGCTCGCCTTCACCGAAGGCACGGTTTCGTTCCACGACGACGAGCAGAGCGACTGGACGCGCGCCGCCGTCAATACGCCGCTGACCACCGGCGATTCGATCTGGACCGAAGCGGGAGCGCGCAGCGAGATTTCGCTTGCCGGCACCCGCGTGCGCCTCGACGGTGGCACGCAGCTCGACCTCCTGGCGATCGACGACACGCAGACCCGCATGCAGGTCGCCCAGGGCCGCTGGGCCAACCGCAACAACCGCTGCGTCTGGGTGCCGCCACAGCGCGATCAGCGTCCGGTCTATGCGCCGGCGCTGGTCGCCTTCATCGGCGGCATCGAACTCTCGATCTCGCTCGGCAACCCGAGCCGCGCACCCGTCGGCTGGTTCCCGCTCGCCCCGCGCGAGGCCTATGTGCCGCCCTACACGACCAACCAGAACTACTATCGCAACGTCAACCGCTCCGACCGGATCGAGCAGGCGATGCTGAACGAGGGCTGGCAGCGCGCGCAGAGCCGCGAGGCCATGCCCGACCGCCAGCGCCCCGATCAGCAGCGCTTCGTGCTCGCCAACCAGCGCTTCGCCACCGTCGTGGCCGCTGAGGATTTCGTCCGCTCGCGGCCGGTGGCTCGTGCGACGATCCAGGTCGCGCCGGAAAAACTCGCCGCCGCTCCGGTGGCGCGTGTCTCCGCTCCGCCGGCGCCGACCCAGTCGGTGAATGCAGCGCCTGCTCCGGCGGCGAACGCGCCGGCTGCCAATGCTCCGGCGGCCAAGCTGACCGACTCGAAGACTGGCGATCCGAAGACCGCCGACCCGAAGGCTGCCGATCCGAAGGCACAGGCTGACGCCAAGGCTGAGGCCGATGCGAAAGCCAAGACCGAAGCCAGTGCCAAGGCGAGCAACGTGCCCGTGACGCAGACCCAGGCCGGCGGCATGGCGACGCTCGGCAAGCCCGCCGACAGCGACCGTCCCAAGGCGCCGGGCCCGAAAGTGGCCTCGCGTCCGAACGAACCTGCTGCTGCTGGCGCTCCCGCCGGTACACCACAGAACCGGCCGGCCGCCGCACCGCCACCGCTGCAGCCTCGTGTCGGCAATGCGCCACCGGAACTGAAGGGCGACAGGACGCCTGCCGCTCCGGCCAAGCCGAGCCAGCCCGAAGCCAAGGCGCCCGCCGCCAACGACAACAAGGCGACGACGGCACCCACGACGCCACAGCCGCAGCCTCCGGTCGCCGCACCGCCGGTGGCCAAGGCCGAGCCGGCAAAGCCTGCGCCCAGCGTTGCGACGCCCGCCGCACCGGCGACACCTGCAACGCCTGCGCCCTAGCCGGAAGCGACCAAGCCTGCTCCGGCTCCCGCCCAGGCAACGCCGGCTCGCCCGGAGGCCACACCGGCCCGCCCGGAGCCGCAGCCCGCGCAGCGTCCGCAGCAGGACCGCGAGGAAAATCGTCGCGGCACCGACACCCGCACCGGCGCCGGCAGCAGCTCCGCCGCAGCAGGCTGCCCCGGCCCAGACCCCGGCTCCGGCCGCAACGCCGCCGAAGCCGCCGCAGGAGGCAAAGCCGCAGGCTCCGACGCCGGCCGAGCCGACGCCGCCCAAGAAGAAGGACGAGCCCAAGGAAGGTAAGGCCGACTCCGACGGAAAGAGCGGCGGCTAAAGAACCTGGTTGCGCAGCGTCTTCTCGCCGCGCCACAGGCGGTCGAGATTGTCCATCAGGACGTCGATCACATTGTCCTCGTAGGCGCGGGTTTCGCCCGCGGTGTGCGGACTGAAGAAGACGTTGGGCATTTCCCACAAAGGCGAGGAGGCCGGTAGCGGCTCCTCGGCGGTGACGTCGATCGAGGCGGCGGCGATCTTGCCGGCCTTGAGGGTGGCGATCAGGGCAGCTTCATCCGCCACCTTGCCGCGCGCGACGTTGACGAACGTCGCCGTCGGCTTCATCGCCGCGAAGGCCGCGGCGCTCATCAGACCGGTGGTCTCGGGCGTGAGGGCGCAGGCCAGCACGACGTAATCCGCCTGCGGCACCAGCTTCACCAGGTCGCCCATGCCATGGATCGAATCGGCGCCGTCGGTGCCCTTCGATGGGTCGCGGCGGATGCCCAGCACCTTCATGCCGAAGGCCTTGCACAGGCCGGCGAGATGGCTGCCGATCTTGCCGGTGCCGACGATCAGCACCGTCTTGCCGCCGATCTCGTCCTCGCGCTGCGTCAGGTCGCCGATCATGCCGCGCCAGAACTTTTTGTGCTGATTGTCGCGCGCCTCGGGCAGACGCCGCGCCACGGCCAGCATCAGGGCGATCGCGTGCTCGGCGACGGCGCGGGCGTTGACGCCCGACGCGCTGCACAGGCGCACGCCCTTGGCACCGAGCTGCTCCTTGGAATACTGGTCCATGCCGGCGCTGATCGACTGGATGAACTTGAGCTTGCCGGCCGACGCGATCAGGTCGTTCTTCCACATGCCGGAGACGACCACGACATCGGCCTCGCCGACGCGCTTCTGGAACTCCTCGGGCGTGCGGACCTGGAAGCTGTTGATGCCGGTCTTGCGCAGCGCGAAGCGGTCCTGCATCGCGTAGGCCACGTGGGCGAAACAGATCGTGAGCTTGTCCTTCGTCGGGAACATGTCTTCTCCTTAGTCTTTTACCTTGGCGTCGCGCATTCCGTGGAAGCGCGACAGGAATTGCGCGGTGCGCGGGCTCTTGGGCCGCTGCAGCACCTCGTCGGCGACGCCCTGCTCGACCACCTGGCCGGCATCCATGACGACGATGCGGTCGGCGACGTCCTGGGCGAACGACATCTCGTGCGTCACCACGATCATGGTGGTGCCCTCGATGGCGAGCTGCTTCATGACGTCGAGCACCTCGCCCACCAGCTCGGGATCGAGCGCCGAGGTCACCTCGTCGAACAGCATGAGCTCGGGCTGCATCGCCATGGCGCGGGCAATGGCGACGCGCTGTTGCTGGCCGCCCGACAGCGCCCGCGGGTAACGCTCGTGAAATTCGGCAAGACCGACCTTGGCCAGCAGATCGCGGGCGATCGGCTCGGCCTCGGACCTGGCCATCTTCTTCACGATCACCGGCCCCGCCATCACGTTCTCCAACACGGTCTTGTGCGGGAAGAGGTCGAACTGCTGGAACACCATGCCGATCCTGCTGCGGAAGCGCGCCAGGTCGCGGCCGCGCGGCAGGGAATTCTTCGAGCCAAACTCGATCCTGCGGTCGCCGACCTGCAGCGAACCGGCCGACGGCTCCTCGAGAAGGTTGATGCAACGCAGGAACGTCGACTTACCGCAGCCCGACGGGCCGATCACGACCACGACCTCGCCACGCTGGACCTCGAGCGACACGCCACGCACGGCTTCGACCGTGCCGTAGTTCTTGCGCAGCCCGTCGACCTTTACCATTGCGCTACTGATCAACGCGCGCCTCCAGCCGGGCGGCCCAGAGAGTCAGCGGATAGAGGATCACGAAATAGGCGATCGCCACCGCGGTATAGACCTCGAGCGGCCGGAACGTGTCGGAGACGATGATCGAGCCGGTGTACATCAGGTCGGGAATCGCCACGACATAGAGCAGCGAGGTGTTCTTGAGTTGGATGATCGACTGATTGACGAAGGGCGGTGTCATTCTCTTTACCGCCTGCGGCAGGATGATGTGCTGCATCAGCTCGGCCCAGGTCATGCCGAGCGCGCGCGACGCCTGCCACTGGCCCTTGTCGATCGAGATGATGCCGCCGCGGAAGATCTCGGTGGCGAAGGCGCCCATGTAGAGCGTGAGACCGAGGCCAGCGGCGAACCAGTCGGGCATCGTGACATCCAGCACGATCGGCAGGGCGAAGTAGAACCAGACGATCTGCACCAGCAGCGGCGTGCAGCGGAAGAGCTCGACGTAGAAATGCACCGGCAGCGTGACCCACTTGCTGCGCGACAGCAGCAGCATGCCGCAGATCACGCCGATGATCATGCCGCCCACGATCGTGCCGGCCGAATAGGCGAGCGTGACGGCGAGCCCCTTGAACCAGAAATTTGCGTAGTTCCAGACGAGGCTGAAGTCCCACTTGTAGGTGATCGCGAGGACCAGCTCGAAATCCATCGGGGTCGCTCAGAACCGGTCGGGCCTGAACGGCGCGAGATTGACGGTGGTCGGCTTGCCGGTCGCCAGCTCGGCCACCAGCTTGCCGGTGATACCGGCCATGGTGAGGCCGAGATGGTCGTGGCCGAAGGCGAAGAACACGTTCTTGTGGCGCGGCGAGCGGCCGATCACCGGCTTGGAATCGGGATGCGACGGACGCGGGCCCATCCACTTCGACGCCGGCTCCCCCTTCAGCCCGGGCACCAGTTGCTTGGCATGGCGCATCACCATGTCGGCGATGCGCATGTCGGGCGGCGCGTCGGGTGCTGCGAACTCGGCGACGCCGGTGGCGCGGATGCCCTCGTGCATGTGGGCGAGCGAAACGCTGCGGTCGGCCGAGACCAGGGCGCGCTTCAGCCCGAAATCCTGGTTAGCGAACATCACGTGATAGCCGCGCTCGGCCTCGAGCGGCACCGAGGTGCCGAGCTGCTTGGCCAGCGGCCGCGACCACACGCCCGCCGCGATCACTACCTGCTCGACGTCGAGCCGACCGCCATCGGTCACGATCTTCGTCGGGCCCTCGGGTCCGATCTCGAAGCCGGTGACGTTGGCCTTCACGATCTCGCCGCCGCGGCGCACGAAGTCCCTGGCCAGCGAGTCGCACAGGCGCCAGGGATCGATGGTGCGGTTGACGTCGGGCAGCGACACCGCCTTGACGACCTTGTCCGATAGCGCCGGCTCCATCTGCCGCGCCTCGTTGCCGTCGAGGATATCCATGTGCACGCCGTGACGGCGGCGCAGGTCGAGCGCGTAAGCAGCACCCGCGAAGGCGGCCTCGCTCTCGAAGGTCATCATCAGGCCGTCGTCGGCGACCCAATTCTGGGCATCGGCGCCCTCGATCAGCGGTGCGTAGCCCGCGTGGGTATGCACCAGCAGCGAGTTGCGCGCGGCGGCGATCTCCTCAACCCGCGAGGGCCGCGCCGACTCGATGAAGCGCAGAAACCAGGGCAGCGCCCTGGGCACGTGACTCCAGCGCAGCTTGAGCGGAGATTCGGAGTCGAACAGCATCTTCGGCACCTTCTTCAGCACGCCCGGCATGGCGAAGGGCACGCAGGAGGCGGTGCCGAAGCTGCCGGAATTGCCGAAGGAAGCGGCTTTGCCCGGCTCGCCCTTTTCGACGAGCCGGACCTTGAAGCCTTCGCGCTGAAGATGAAGTGCGCAACAGACGCCGACGATGCCGGCGCCGATCACGGTGATAGATTTTGCCATTACCTCATTCCGTCTTCGCCGGGGCGCGCCACTCCAGTGGCGCGTCTTCATGCATGATCGCGCGACTGGAGTCGCG
Organism: Asaia bogorensis; assembly: GCA_945905835.1. GTDB lineage: Bacteria > Pseudomonadota > Alphaproteobacteria > Reyranellales > Reyranellaceae > Reyranella. Next base: position 3 of record CAMDQJ010000160.1, on the reverse strand, counting down.
CGC
>CAMDQJ010000159.1 GCA_945905835.1 Asaia bogorensis | reverse complement strand
TGATTGGGCTTTTCTCGGCCGACATGGGTATCGACCTTGGGACCGCGAATACGCTGGTCTATGTGAAGGGCCGGGGGATTGTGCTGAATGAGCCGTCGGTGGTGGCGCTGACCACCCAGAGCGGCAAGCGGCAGGTCCTCGCGGTCGGCGAGGAAGCCAAGATGATGCTGGGGCGCACGCCGGGCAACATCCAGGCGATCCGGCCGCTGCGCGACGGGGTCATTGCCGACTTCGAGGTCGCCGAGGCGATGATCAAGCATTTCATTTCGAAGGTGCATAACCGGCGGTCGTTTGCCCATCCGCAGATCGTGGTTTGCGTGCCGTCGGGCTCCACCGCCGTCGAGCGGCGCGCGATTCAGGAGTCGGCGGAGAGCGCTGGCGCGCGCAAGGTCTGGCTGATCGAGGAGCCGATGGCTGCTGCGATCGGCGCCGGGCTGCCGGTGACGGAGCCTACGGGCTCGATGGTGGTCGATATCGGTGGCGGCACGACGGAAGTGGCCGTGCTGTCGCTGGGCGGCATCGTCTATCCGCGCTCGGTCCGCGTCGGCGGCGACAAGATGGACGAGGCGATCATCGCCTATATCCGCCGCAACCATAACCTGCTCGTGGGCGAAAGCTCGGCCGAGCGCATCAAGAAGACCATTGGTTCCGCCTGCCCGCCCGACGACGGCGAAGGCCGCACGCTTGAGATCAGGGGCCGCGATTTGATGAACGGCGTCCCCAAGGAGCTCGTCATCACCGAGCGCCAGATCGCCGAGAGCCTGCAGGAGCCGGTCAGCGCCATCGTCGAGGCCGTCAAGGTGGCGCTCGAGAACACCGCCCCTGAACTGGCCGCCGACATCGTCGACAGGGGTATCGTGCTCACCGGTGGCGGCGCGATGCTGACCAACATGGACATCGTCCTGCGCCAGGCCACTGGCCTGCCGGTCTCGGTTGCCGAGGAGCCGCTGCTCTGCGTCGCCCTGGGAACCGGCCTCGCCGTGGAGAACATCGACCGCCTGCGCGGCGTTCTGTCGTCGATGTACTAAGGGTATTTGCACGAAGGGCACGACCAGCCCGGCCGGTTTTTGAGGTAAGATAGCCTGGCCATGGCGATCCGGGACGATTTCGAGGTAGTTGCAGGGCAAGTGCGCACGGTTGTGCAGCGCTTTGCGCTGGGCCTGCTCGTGGTTGCCTCGTTCGGGGTCATGCTTATCGGCAAGGCCGATACGGTGCTGGTCGAGCATGCCCGCGTGCTGGCCCTCGATCTGGCGGCGCCGGCGCTCGAAGCCATCGCGCCGCCGGTCGCCGCCGCCAACCGGGCCATCGCCGATCTCAAGGAATTCGCCTCGTTGCGCGAAGAGAATGCCCGGCTGCGTGACGAGAATGCGCGCCTGCTGGCGTGGCAGACGGCGGCGCGGCGGCTGGAGAACGAGAACGAGCGGCTGCGCGACCTGCAGCAGTTCCGCGAGGGACCCGAAGCCGCCTTCATCACCGCCCGCATCGTCGGCGACAATGTCGGCGCCTATGTCCGCGGCGCCCTGCTGAACGTCGGCCGCCGCGTCGGCGTCGCCCCGGGCCAGGCCGTGGTCACCGGCGAGGGCCTGGCCGGCCGCATCGCCGAAGTGGGCGACAACTCCGCCCGCGTCCTCTTCGTCACCGATGTGAACTCGCGCCTGCCGGTCCAGGTCGAGCGCACCCGCGAGCGCGCCATCCTGGCCGGCGACAACTCCCCGCAGCTTCGCCTGTCGCTGCTGCAGAGCGTCGCCGGCGTGCAGTCCGGCGACCGCATCGTCACTTCCGGCCACGGCGGCAGCTTCCCCGTCGGCATTCCCGTGGGCGAGGTCGTCTCCGTCGGCGATGGCGGCGTGAGGGTCCGGCCCTTCGCCGACTTCTCGCGCCTCGAGTTCGTGCGCGTCGTCGATTACGGCATCACCAGCCTCTCCGGCGTCGGCACGCCGCCCCCGCCCGCCGCGAAAGGCCGCTGAGGTGCGGCCCGACGGCGCACTCGCCATGTTCGACCGCTGGGGCCGCGCCGCACTGCCCGGGCTCGTCCTGCTGTTCTTCGTGCTGCTGACGCTCGCCCCGCTGCGCGCGCCCTACCTCTCCGACGCCCTGCCGCTCCTGCCGGCGCTCGCCGTCTTCCAGTTCAGCCTCGCCACGCCCGAGCGCCTGCCCGGGCCGCTGCTGCTGGCCGCCGGCATCCTGCTCGACCTGCTGCTCGGCGGCCCCGGCGCGCCGGTCGGCGTCAGCGCGCTGGGCTTCGTGCTGATCCGCGAAACAGTGGTCAACAGCCGGCGCTATCTTGTCGGCGTGCCCTTCCTCTTCCAGTGGCTGGGCTTCGGCCTCCTGTCGGCCGGCTTCGTGCTGCTGGTCTGGGCCTTCACCGCGCTGTTCACCTGGACCGCCATCGACCCCGTGCCGGCCGCCCTGCAATATGTCGTCGTGCTGGTGCTCTATCCCGTGCTCGGCCCCTTGCTCGCCCGCGTCCGCGTGCGCGATCCGCTGAACATTCCCGACGCCCAGCGCGGCGGCGCCCGCCCCGGTACCGGCGCATGATGAAGTTCCGCAAGGGCGACGGCGAACAGACCTCGCTGTTCTTGCGCCGCGCCCTCCTGCTGGGCGGCGGCCAGGCCCTGCTGATGTCGGCGCTCGCCGCCCGCCTCTACCAGTTGCAGATCGTCGACACCCAGCGCTTCGCCACGCTGGCCGAGGAAAACCGTATCAACTTCCGCCTCCTGCCGCCCTCGCGCGGGTTGATCTTCGACCGCAACGGCCAGCCGCTGGCCGTCAATCGCAACAACTTCCGGGCGATGGTGGCGTCGGATCGGGGGCGGGGGGCGGATGTGGTGGTGGAGAGGCTCGATCAGCTCCTGAGCCTGGGCGAAGCGGAGCGGGTGAGGTTGTTGCAGGAGATGCGGCGCAGTCGCAATGCGCAGCCGGTGGTGGTGAGGGAGAATCTGGGCTGGGAGGACGTGGCCAAGCTCGAGTTCAATGCGCCGGACCTGCCCGGAGTGTTCATCGATCTCGGCCAGACGCGGGATTACCCGGAAGGCCTGCTGATGAGCCATATCATCGGCTACACGGGAAGAGTGGCCGACGAGGATCTCGCCGGCCGCGACGATCCGGTGCTGCAGCTCGCCACCATGCGCTTCGGCAAGAAGGGCGCCGAGCGCGCGCTGGAGGACGACCTGCGCGGCCGCGCCGGCGCCGTCCAGGTCGAGGTCAATGCCGTCGGCCGCGTCGTGCGCGAGCTCGACCGCACCGAGGGCCAGCCCGGCTCCAATGTGCTGCTGACCATCGACCTCGAGCTGCAGAAATTCGCATTGGACCGCATGAAGGACCACCCGTCGGGCTCGGCCGTCGTGCTCGACGTGATCACCGGCGACATCGTCGCCATGGTCTCGAGGCCGGGCTTCGACCCCAACACCTTCGCCCGCGGCATCACCCAGAGCGAATGGCGCGAGCTGCTCGACAGCCCCGAGCGCCCGCTCAACAACAAGGCCATCCAGGGCGCCTATCCGCCGGGCTCGACCTACAAGATGGTGACGGCGCTGGCCGCCCTCGAAGCCCGCGTCATCGACCCCTATACCGTGCTGCCCTGCCTCGGCCACATCGAGCTCGGCGACATCAAGTTCCACTGCTGGCTGAAGGGCGGCCACGGCGGCCTCGCCATCCAGAACGCCATCGCCGCCTCCTGCGACTGCTTCTTCTACGAGGCCGCCCGCCGCGCCGGCGTCGACCGCATCGGCGAGATGGCGGCCAAGCTCGGCTTCGGCCGCCTCTCCGAGCTCGGCCTGCCCGGCGAGGTCCCGGGCAACCAGCCGTCGCGCGCCTGGAAGCAGGAGAAGGTCGGCAAGCCGTGGCAGCACGGCGACACCTTCAACCTCGGCATCGGCCAGGGCTACATGACCTGCACGCCGCTGCAGCTAGCCATCATGACGGCGCGCATCGCCAACGGCGGCTACGAGGTCCAGCCCAACATCCTGCTCGCCAAGGCGACCTCGCGCGAGGAACTGGCGCCCCCGGCGGTGCGCGACAAGCCGGCCGCCCCGTCGCTGCGCATCAACCCCGCGCACCTCGCGCTGGTCCGCCAGGGCATGACCGACGTCGTCAATTCCGGCATCGGCACCGCCAACCACCTGCGCAACGACCCGGCCGGCCGGCCGATCGAGCTGGCGCTGCGCTTCGCCGGCAAGACCGGCACCGCCCAGGTCAAGCGCATCACCGAGCGCGAGCGCGACATGGGCATCACCCAGGCGATGCTGCCCTGGCACCTGCGCCACCACGCGCTGTTCGTCTGCTGGGGCCCGACCGAGAACGCCCGCTACGCCTGCGCCATCATCATCGAGCACGGCCAGGCCGGCGGCGCGACGGCCGGCCCGATCGGCCGCGACCTGCTGCTCGAGACCATGAAGCGCGACCCCTCGCGCAAGAGCGACCGCTTCCGCAAGATGGCGTCGCGATGAGCCGCACCCTCCCGTCGTCTCGAGCGGAGCCTCGCGCAGCGAGGCGGAGCGGAGAGACCTCTTTTCCGTGGTTGCAGATAAAAGGTCCCTCGACTGCGCCGCTCTTCGAGCGGCTTCGCTCGGGACGACGGGGACATAAATGACCTCGCAGGCCATGGGCGCCCCCGCGCCGATTTCGCTGGCGGAAAAGGTCTGGCGCATCAACTGGGGCCTCGTGCTGGTGCTGACGGCGATCGCCGCGATCGGCTTCGTGGCGCTCTACTCGGCGGCCGGCGGCCGGGTCGAGCCCTGGGCGACCAAGCACGCGCTGCGCTTTGCCGCCGCCCTCGGCCTCTTGATCGTCGTCGCGCTGATCCATCCCAGGGTCTGGCTGGCGCTGGCCTGGCCGATCTATATCGCGGCCCTGCTGCTGCTGATCGCCGTCGACCTCGTCGGCAAGACCGGCATGGGTGCGACGCGCTGGCTGATGCTGGGGTCGATGCAGATCCAGCCCTCGGAGATCGCCAAGGTCGCCGTCATCCTGGTGCTGGCGAGCTACTATCACAGGCTGCGGCCCGAGCAGGCCAGCCGCTTCCTCTACACCCTGCCGCCGCTCGCCGTGATCCTCGCCCCCGTGGCGCTGGTCATGGTCCAGCCCGACCTCGGCACGGCGATCATGCTGCTGATGGGCGGCGCCGCCCTGCTGTTCGTCGCCGGTACGCGCGTCTGGATGTTCCTAGTGGCGGCCGTCGGCGGGCTCGCCTGCCTGCCGCTCGCCTGGTCGTTCATGCACGAATACCAGAAGAAGCGCGTGCTCACCTTCCTCGACCCCGAGCGCGACCCGCTGGGCGCCGGCTACCACATCACCCAGTCGAAGATCGCCATCGGCTCGGGCGGGCTGTTCGGCAAGGGCTTCCTCAAGGGCACGCAAAGCTCGCTCAACTTCCTGCCCGAGAAGCAGACCGACTTCATCTTCACCACCTTCGTCGAGGAATGGGGCCTGGTCGGCGCCTGCGTGCTGCTGGCGCTGTTCGCGCTGGTGCTGGTCTGGGGCTTCTCGATCGCGCTGCGCAGCCAGCACCATTTCGGCCGCCTCGTCGCCATGGGCGTGACGGCGATGATGTTCCTCTATGTCTTCATCAACACCGCGATGGTGATGGGGCTGCTGCCCGTGGTCGGCGTGCCGCTGCCGCTGGTCTCCAACGGCGGCACGGCGATGCTGTCGGTGATGTTCGCCTGCGGGCTGTTGATCGGGGTGAATGTGTACCGGGACGCGCAGTTGCCGAGGGCGCGGTAGTCGGCTCTTTCCTCCCCCGTCAGCGGGGGAGGTGTCGGCGTCTTACGCCGACGGAGGGGTCATGAGCACTCGCACCGCTGTCATTTCGAACGCAGTACGGGACCTTTCGCCTGTAATGTGGACGAACTGACGAGACATCGGATTTGTTTATAGGCGTTCGCGGAGTGTTTCGTAAGGAGCCTTTCCATTGAAGGCGCCATGAGGTCTGGAGAGATTGTAGAAGCGCTCCCATTCAGCCAGCTTTTGGTGAAGATCGA
>CAMDQJ010000158.1 GCA_945905835.1 Asaia bogorensis | reverse complement strand
TATCAAGCGTATGAATTTCAGCGGCAATTGGCCAAGCCCGTCCGCGTCTGGGCCAACCTGATCGAGCAGGCCTATTCGAGCCCGTTCAACCCATTCGCCGACACCTGGTTCGGCAAGTCGATGGCAGCCGGCGCCGAGATCGTGTCGCGGCTGACGCAGAACTACGGCAAGCCGGCCTGGGGTCTCAAGACTACGCGGATCGACGGCGAGGAAGTCGCGGTCAACGAGGAGATCCTGCTCACCAAGCCATTCTGCCGGCTGATCCATTTCCGTCGCGATACGACCAAACGCCATCCCAAGGTGCTGGTGGTGGCGCCGATGAGCGGCCATTTCGCTACGCTGCTGCGCGGCACCGTCGAGGCGCTGCTGCCCGACCACGACGTCCACGTCACCGACTGGAGCGACGCCAAGGAAGTACCGATCGCCGACGACAATTTCGACCTCGACGACTACATCGACTACGTCATGGAGTTCTGCCGCTACCTCGGGCCCGACGTGCATGTCATCGCCGTCTGCCAGCCCTCGGTGCCGGTGATGGCGGCGGCTGCGCTGATGGCTGAAGCCAAGGACCAGCGCCAGCCCAAGTCGCTCACCCTGATGGGCGGGCCGATCGACACGCGCCAGAGCCCGACGGTTCCCAACGATCTCGCCGTGCGCAATTCGATGATGTGGTTCCGCCAGAACGTCATCACCACGGTGCCCTACGGCTATCCCGGCGCCTTCCGCCGCGTCTATCCGGGCTTCCTGCAGCTTACCAGCTTCATCACCATGAATTTCGACCGGCACATGAACAGCCACATGCGCCAGTTCGAGTACCTCGTGAAGGGCGACGACGACAACGCCGACGGCCACCGCGCCTTTTACGACGAATACCTTGCGGTGATGGATCTCAGCTCGGAATTCTACCTGCAGACCATCGAGACGGTGTTCAAGGAACACTCCCTGCCGCGCGGCACCTGGGTCAGCCGCGGTCGTAAGATTGATCCGTCGTTCATCGAATCGGCGTTGATGACGGTCGAGGGCGAGCTCGACGACATTTCCGGCATCGGCCAGACCAAGGCCGCCCATGCGCTGACACCCAACATTCCCGGCGCCCGACACGTCCATTGGGAACAGCCGCGGGTCGGCCACTACGGCACCTTCAACGGCCGCAAATGGCGCGAGCAGATCATGCCGCGCGTGCGCTCCTTCATCCGCGAGAACGACGCGCGCTGAGCGCCCCAGCGTCTAAGCCTTCGCCAGCCCCGACTTGATCAGCATCGGCTTAACGTCGACGTAGTACTTCTCGGCGAAGGCCCTGTATTGCGCAGGATCGCGATACCACGGCTCCTGGATGAACTGGTCGAGCAGCGGCTGGTGCTTGGGATCGGCCATCGCCTCCTTGACCGTGTCGTGGATCGCCTGGATGACCGGTTGCGGCAGGTCCTTCGGACCGACCAGCCCGTAGGGGCTGACAGCCACGGCATTGATGCCGCTTTCGATCGGGGTCGGCTTGTCGGGATACTTGCCGAAGCGCTTTTCCGTCGCCATGGCGAGCAGGCGGACCTGCCCCGATTCGACGGAGGGCGCCCAGCCCGCACCGTCGGCCACGAAATGGATGTGGCCGCCCAGCAGCGCCGGCAGCCAGTCGGCCGAGCCCTTGTGCGGCACATGCATGAAGCGCGCGCCCGTCGCCTGCTCGGCTTCGATCATCAGCAGATGCCCGGTGCCGCCGACGCCGCTAGTTCCGTAGGTGTATTTCTCGGGCTCGCGCTTGGCCGCCTCGATGAGATCGCCGATGGTCTTGAACGGCGAATCGGATCGCACGACGACACCGAAGGTGAAATCCGACAGGCCGATGATGTAGGAGAAGTCGCGCAGCGGATGCCAGTTGGCGGTCTGGTAGTGCGGATAGCGCAGGCTGTTGATGGTCATGCAGGCGATGATCTGGCCGTCGGGCTTGACATTCACCATCTGCGCCGCGGCCAGCGTCGCGCCAGCGCCGGCCTTGACGTCGACATTGACCTGGGTGCCCCATATTTTCGTCATGCGCTCGGCGAGGAAGCGCAGATGCACGTCGCACACGCCGCCGGCGGCCAGCGGATTGTAGATCGTGAGCGGCCGGCTGGGTTTCCACGCGCCTTGCGCGTGTACGCGACGCCCCGCGACCACGCCTGCCATCGCCGTGGCAATCGCGCCACGGCGGTTAATACCGTTCATTGTCGTTCCCCCTCTTTGACGTTCTGCGACGGATGCCGCCAGCGTAGCGCGTCCCGCTTGACCTGCCGGCAAGCCGGTTCGATTGTTCAGTCATGACCCAACTGACCCTCGTCCAGGCCAACAAGATCATCGATGCAGCGCTCAAGCGCGCACGCGAACTCGGCATCAAGCCGCTCGCCGTCGTCGTGCTCGACGAGGCGGGCCATCCCAAGGCCGTTCAGCGCGAGGACAAGGCCAGCATGTTCCGTGTCGAAATCGCCACCGGCAAGGCTTAGGCGGCCGTCGGCATGGGCGCCTCGAGCCGCACCCTGTTGGCGCGCGCCAAGGACAATCCGCAGTTCTACGGCGCGCTGTCGGCGACAGCCGGCGGCAAGTTCCTGCCGCAGACCGGCGCCGTCCTGATCAAGGACAAGGACGGCAACGTGCTGGGCGCCGCCGGCGCGAGCGGCGGAACCGGCGAGGAAGACGAAGCGGTCTGCCTGTTCGGCATCGAGGCCGCCGGACTGAAAAGCGATCCGCTCTAGCGGCCGAATGGCACGCGCAGGCGGGCGTTGATGGCCACGCCGTTGGTGCCGCCATAGGCATCGACCCCCGGACCGGCGTTGAGACCGATCGAGGCCGGCGCCGAAACGTTCGCGTCGGGCGCACCGACCGGTGCCTGGACGCCGACGCCGACCGCCGATGGCGTGGTCCAGCGATTTTCACCCGCCGGGCGCTCAGCGCCGGGCCGTCCCGGAAAGCGACCCTGCACCGCCTGGTCCCACGTGCTGCGCGTCAGGTTGTTGTAGAAATCGACGGTCAAGAGCCGCGTGCGCCCAGGCGCGGGACCGGTCGAGGCGATCGACGTCGAGCTCTCGGCGTCGACCGGCGGCGTCAACATGCGGACGAGGCCGGGCGGCACGTCTGCTTCGGACGGCGCCGCCTCGACCGCGGGACGCTGCATGCTCGCCGGCATTTGCAGGGCACGCCGCTCCTGGGCGGCGGCATCGGCAACGACGCCCACCACGACGAGGAGAGCGAGCAATGCCCGCATCAGTCGAACTTGCGCGGGCGCAGGCCCGCGTGGAACCAGGTGATCATGGAATAGATGTCGTAGACCGGCAGGCCGATCGCCTCGCGCAACGCCGCCGCATAGGGCGGCATGTTGGTGCACTCGAGCACGATGGCGCCGACCTCGGGATGGCGCGTCACCAACTCGCGGCCGGCGTCCAGAATGTCCTGGCGGGCGATCGCCACATCGAGCTCGTCCTTGTCGGCGGTGATCAGCACGCGGAAGAACTCGCGGCCGCCTTCGGTGCCGACGATCGGCGTATCGGCCGGAACGCCGGCGCCGGCGAGATGCGCCGGCGTCATGCTGGCGCGGCTGATGGTGATCAGACCGACCCGCTTGCCCGGCGGCAGCGTCGCCTGCACCCATGGCACCTGCATCATCGACGAGGTCGCAACCGGCACCTTCACCTCGGCCGCCAGCTCCTTCTGGAACAGCGCGAGAAAGCCGCAGTTGGTGGTGATGGCCTCGGCGCCGAGTTGCACCAGACGTTGCGCCGCGCCGACGAAATCCGGCAGCAGGCCCTTGGCGCCCTGCAGGACGACCCGCTCCGGACTGGCGCCGGGCACCACCGAGTAGAGCACCGGAAACGGCCATGTCCCGGCATTGCCCATGTCACCCATGATCCGGGGAAAGCGCGCCTCGAGCATCAGGATGCCGAGCGGCGCGCCGTAGAGGGCCTTGCCGCCTTTGGCGACGGTCGATTGAGAGAGAGAAGCCATGGTCAAGTGAAGCCCATTTCGGCCGATGGGAAAAGCCGAGACAGCATTTCGACCACAGCTTCGATGCAGCCGTCCTGCGAGTCGAAACCCGTACACAGAGGCTTGCCCGGCCGCGGCCGTGAAGGCGGCGTAATTGGCGAAGCGTGACTAAGTCGCTAGCATCGGCTGCGTGAACATCTCCATCCAAATCTCCGAGTGGAAGCCCGCACCGTTCGCGCTCGCGGGTGAGAGCGTGTTCGCCATCGGCGACATCCATGGCTGCACCGACCATCTGCGCGCTCTGCTGGCGACCGTGGCTGCGACGCAAACGCCACCCGGAAATCGCCGTCGCCTGGTCTATCTCGGCGACATCATCGATCGCGGGCCGGACAACATCGGCGCGCTGAAGCTCTGGAACGAGGACGAGAGGGCGCGCGGCGTCGACCGCATCGACCGCGTCATGGGCAACCACGAGATCATGATGCTGCTGGCAATGGCCGGCGGTCCGCATGCCGCCAAGGCCCTGCAGATGTGGCTAGCCGAAGGCACCGGCGGCGAAAAGGTTTTGACCGAGATGCGCATCGCCTGCCGCGACCTCGCCGCCCCGCTCAGCTACGCGCTGGCGGTCGCAGCGCTGGGCGAAGGCGTCGTGCGCCGGCTGATGACCCATCGCTCCCATGTCAGGCTCGGCAACGCGCTCTTCGTGCATGGCGGCCTCGATGGCCGCGCCGACCCCGAGGAATTCCTGTCGCACGTCTGGAGCGAATTCACCGACGCACGCTGGGCGTGGATCACGCGCGGCTTCCTCGACTGGCAGGGCGGCTTTGGCAGCACGCTGGTGGTGCACGGCCATACACCGCCGGCCAAGCACTGGCCGCTCACCCACATGGACGATCCGCACCTCTTCCTGTTCGACCGCCTCGGCCTCGACGGCGGCAGCGCGGTGACCGGCGTCGTGACCGCAGCCGAGATCGAGGACGGCCGCTATCGCATTTTGAAGGCAGTCTCATAGCCGCCAGAAGACGTGAATTACCACTTCTAGCGGCCAAGCCGCCGCCAAACCTACAGGAAGGCGGCGGCTCTGCTCGAACCGTTTTAGCGCGATCACTGCGGAACCCTTGGGCAACCTTGCCGTTATTTCGCCATGGTCCTCACCGCCCTCGCTCTCGTCCTCAGCATCGTGGGAATCGCGGCTTTCCCATGCTGGCGCTACAGCGCCCGCTGGGGCTACGCGCCGAGCGCTGTGCTCGGCATCTGCTTGTTTTTCGTCGCCGTGCTGATCGTCGGCGGCAAGGTCGCCAGTTCCGAAGCCTTGGCGGCGCGGCTCACTACCCCGACCCGCCATGAGCAGCCGATCATCGAAGCGTCGATGATCGAAAGGCCGGCCGGTGAGAAAGCCGCCACCCAGTCGGCCGTCACGGTCGCCGGACCGCCGATCCCGCTGCGCCGCAATGTCGAGATCGTGCAAGCCGGGCCACGCTGAGAGGCGTCAGCGGGCGTGCGCCTGGATGATGTCGAGAAACGCCGCACCGTAACGTTCCAGCTTGGTCTCGCCGACACCGTGCATTTCGCGCATCGCCCGTGGGCTGGCGGGCCGGTGCGTTGCCATGTCGACCAGCGAGCGGTCGGAAAACACGATATAGGCCGGCACGCGCTGCGCCTTGGCGAGCTTCGCACGCAAAGCCTTCAGCGCCGCCAGGAGATCGGCATCGGCGTCGCCGACCGGCTGGGCGGGAACGGCCCGTACCCGGCTACCCTTGGCCTTGGCGCTGGCGAGGTCCTTGCGCAGCTCGATGCGCGACTCGCCCTTCAGCACGCGCCAGCCCTCGTCGGTCACCGCCCAGCGGCCATGTTCCATCATGTCCTGCGTTATGAGGCCGGTCGCCGAAAGCTGGCGGAAGATCGAGCGCCATTCGACGTTCTTGCGATCGGACCCGACGCCGAAGGTCGGCAGCTTGTCGTGGTTGAACTTGGCCACGTTCTCGGTGCGCTCGCCGCACAGGATGGCGACGAGATGCTCGACACCGAAGCGCTCGCCAG
>CAMDQJ010000157.1 GCA_945905835.1 Asaia bogorensis | reverse complement strand
TGGCAGTCCCAATGCCAAAGGCCATTCACATACTCGGCCTCGTAGCTGCGGATCTCGCGATCGGCGAGGCGGGCCTCGGTAACCCTGGCCTCGGCATCTGAGGGTGGTCTCCCGGCGGCTTGATCACGGTCGCCGAAGGTGACTGCTGCAGCGCCCTCGATGATCGCGAGCGGTGGGGTCAACCAGCGCCGGTCGGATCGAGCCTGTCGATGCGGGCGATGGTGTCGTCGATGACCGATATGTCGAAGTCGTAGGGGTGCTCGCGCACGAACGCGAGCAGCTGGCGATAGCAGTCGGCGGCCTTGCGGTTCTCGCCGCGCGCCTCGTGCACCATGCCGAGCCGGTCCCAGCCGTCGGGCACTTCTGGATAGCGCACCAGGAGGTCGCGGGCGGCGGCCTCGGCCTCGTCGAGGCGGCCATCGCGGATCAAGTCGAGCACCGCGTTCGAGGCCTCGGTCAGATCGTCGTCGAAGTCGTCATCGGCGCCGGCGAGCTTGGCCATCAATGCTGCGCGTGCCTCCCTGAGTCTCTGGCGCTCCTCGGCGGCGCGCTGGTCACGCGCAGCCTGTGCCGCAGTGAGACGCTCTCGATCGGCGGCTTCATCCTTCATCAAGCAGCACGACTTGTATTTCTTGCCGCTGCCGCAGGGGCAGCGATCGTTACGTCCGGGCTTGGCCATCGGGGTCGGTCCTGGATGTCGAGAAGGCGCCTTCCGTGTACGCAACCCTGATCGCCGATAGCAGATTCCACGACTTCCTGCTCGCCTGCGATCGCGATCTGGCCAGCGAGCGGCAGGCCCAGTGCTGCGACAGCTGTGGTTCCCGGCTCGACGTGGCGAACTTCAACCGCAAGCCGCGTGGGCGGCCACTCAAGCTCGGCCCCGAGCACGACCGGCGCTTCAGCTTCTGCTGCCGCCGGGACGGCTGCCGGGGCAGAGAGACGCCGCCGTCGCTGCGCTTCCTCGGCCGGCGCGTCTATGTCGCCGCGGTCGTGGTCCTGATCGCGATCCTGCACTCGGGCGCCAGTGCGTCCCGCCTCGCGCATCTGTCGGCCGTTGTCCCGGTGCCGCCGCGCACGATCGCGCGTTGGCGACGATGGTGGCGGGACGCATTCACCGCGACGCCGTTCTGGACGATGGCCCGCGCCCGCTTCATGCCGCCCGTCGAGCACGAGCGACTGCCGGCTTCCCTCCTCGTGCGGTTCCTCGGCAACGAGCGCGACCAGCTCATCGCGGCGCTTCGCTTCCTTGGGCCGATTACCGGCGGCACCTCTCGATAACCAGGACTTTTAACCAACAATCACGCTCGATGACGGCCGACGGCCATCCGCAGAGCATCTGCCTCGAAGCGCATCGACCGGCCCCATAGCATCGGCGCATTCCCTCATCAGGAGCGCCGGCATGACAGGGCCGCCATCAGGTTCAGGTGTTCACGAACGGTGGGCGCGACTGCGCTTTGCCGTCATCGGATGGCTGTTGGCCGCGCCGCCCGAGAAGGGCGAGCTGCGTGCGGCCATTACCGAGCTGGCGCGACGCACGTGGCAGCATCCAACGACGGGCGAGCCCGTCCGCTTCGGCTTCTCCACCATCGAGCGCTGGTACTATCGGGCTCTCCGCGAGCGCACCGATCCGGTCGGTGTTCTCCGCCGCAAGGTGCGCAACAATGCCGGGCAGCAGCATGCGGTGAGTGACGCGGTCCGACAGGCGGTGCTGGCGCAGTATGCCGCCCACATGGGTTGGAGCGTCCAGCTCCATCACGACAATCTCGTCGCGCTCGCAGAGAAGCAACCGGAACTCAGGCCGATCCCGTCCTATCCGACCTTGCGCCGCTTCATGAAGGCCAACGGCCTCGCCAAGCGTCGCCGGTTGACGCCACGCACGACCGACGGCGCCGAGCGTGCCGAGGCCCGCCTCGCCGATCGCGAGATCCGCAGCTACGAGGCCGAGTATGTGAATGGCCTTTGGCATTGGGACTGCCACCACGGCTCGCGCAAGGTGCTGACCGCGCGCGGGGAGTGGGCGACGCCGATCCTGTTCGGCGTCATCGATGATCGGTCGCGGCTCGCCTGTCACCTGCAGTGGTATCTGGCCGAGACCGCCGAGATCATCGCGCACGGCCTCGCCCAGGCGTTCCAGAAGCGTGGCCTGCCGCGATCGGCATTGAGTGACAACGGCGCCGCCATGACCGCGGCTGAGATCACCCAGGGCCTCGCCCGCCTCGGCATCCTGCACCAGACGACGCTGCCATATAGTCCGTATCAGAACGCCAAGCAGGAGGCCTTCTGGGGCCCGGTCGAGGGTCGCCTCATGGCCATGCTTGAGCACGTGCCGGACCTGACCTTGTCGGCGCTCAACGAGGCAACGCAGGCCTGGGTCGAGCAGGACTACAACGGCAAGATCCACTCCGAGATCGGCGAAGCCCCGATCACACGCTTCCTGGCCGGACCCGCTGTCACCCGGGAATGTCCCGACAGCAACGCATTGCGCGCAGCCTTCACCCGATCCGATACGCGCACGCAGAGGAAGAGCGACGGCAGCATCGTGATCGAGGGGCGGCGCTTCGAGATCCCGAACCGCTACCGGCACCTGACGCGCATCGAGGTTCGTTACGCATCGTGGGATCTGGCCCAAGTCCATCTGGTCGATCAGCGCACCGGCGCCGTGCTCGCGCGCCTCTATCCGCAGGACAAGACCCAGAACGCCAGTGGGCTCCGCCGGTCGCTCGATCCGGTCTCGACCGCCTCGATCAAGTCCGAGCCGGCGTCATTCGTGCCTGATCCAACGATCCCGCCGCTACTGGCCCGGATGCTCGACAGGCAGGCCGCAGCCGGTCTGGCGCCGCCCTACCTGCCCAAGGACGACGCCCCGCCAGATGACCGCGCCTCAGGCGACCAAGGCAACACCGACGACGGAGATCCCACATGACCAAGAAGCTGCTGGCGCTCTACGGACTGAAGTGGAACCCGTTCGCCCCCGACGTGCCGGTCGAGGCGTTGCACGTGTCGCGTCGCATCGAGTCGTTCTGTTGGCGCGCCGAGCAGCTGGTCGGCGAAGGCGGCTTCGCCCTCGTCACCGGCGCCCCCGGAACCGGCAAGTCCGTCACCTTGCGCATTCTGGCCGAGCGCCTTGGCGCGCAACGCGACGTCAAGGTCGGCATCCTGACGAGGCCGCAGGCCGGCCTGCCCGACTTCTATCGCGAGATGGGCGATCTGTTCAGCGTCGAGCTGCGCCCCGCCAACCGTTGGGGCGGCGCCAAGCTGCTGCGGGATCGCTGGCAGACCCACATCGACGCCGCCCTGTCGCGGCCCGTGCTGATCGTCGACGAGGCCCAGGAGATGCTGCCGGCCGTGCTGGCCGAGCTGCGGTTGCTCTCCTCCGCCAAGCTCGACAGTCACATCCTCTTGACCGTCGTGCTCGCGGGCGACGGCCGACTGCTGGAGCGCCTGCGCTCCGACGATCTGGCCCCGCTCAACAGCCGCATGCGCGTGCGTCTGGCGCTCGATCGGGCGACGCCTGACGAGCTGGCCGAGCTGATCGGGCACGCGCTGCAGAAGGCGGGCGCCGTCAAGCTCATGACGCCGGAGCTGATCGCCACCCTCGCCGACCATGCTCAGGGCAATCCGCGTGCGCTCATGAACATCGCCGGCGAGCTGTTGTCGGTCGCAGCCCAACGCGAGGCCCGCCAGATCGACGAGAAGCTGTTCCTGGAGATCTGCGCGGCGCCACCCGTTCCCGAGACCAAGACCGCGAGGCAGCGCCGATGAGCCAGCTGCCGGTCGAGCCTGCATGGCGTCTCGCCGAGCGCGCCGAGGAACACCGATGGCTGGTCACCGGACTCTGGTCCGAGCAAGCCGTCGGCATCGTCGGCGGCGAGCCCAAGTGCTGCAAGTCGTTCCTGGCGCTGGACCTGGCCGTCGCGGTGGCTTCCGGCATGCCCTGCCTGCGCCGGTTCTCGGTGTCGCGTGCCGGCCGCGTCCTGCTGTTCGCCGCCGAGGATGCATTGCACATCGTACGCCGGCGCCTCGAAGGCATCGCCAGCGCCGCCGGTGTGGCGCTCGCCGATCTCGATATCCAGGTGATCACGTCGCCGGTGCTGCGCCTCGACCTCGACGCCGACCGCCGCAACCTCGCCGAGACGGTCGCCCGATTGCAGCCGCGCCTGCTGATCCTCGATCCGTTCGTGCGATTGCACCGCATCGACGAGAATGCCAGCGGCGAGGTCGCCCCGCTGTTGGCCTTTCTGCGCGAGCTGCAGCGCCGGCATGGCATGGCCGTGCTCGTCGTGCATCACGCCCGCAAAGGAGCCGGCGGCGTGCGCGCCGGCCAGGCCCTGCGCGGCTCGTCCGAGTTCCATGCCTGGGGCGACAGCAATCTCTATCTGCGCCGCGACGGCGATAATCTCTCGCTGTCGGTCGAACATCGGGCCGCGCCATCACCGAAGCCGCTCGCCATCGAGCTGGCCCAACGCGGCGATGCCCTCGCCCTGGAAGTCGCCGACCGGCGCGAGCCCGTGGCGCCCGCGCCAAACTCCCTCGACGACCGCATCTTGGGCCTCCTCACCGATGCTGATCCGCCGGTCCCGTTCGCCGAGCTGCGGTCCCAGGCCAAAGTTCGTGCCGCCACGCTCCTCGAACGCATCGGTGCACTCTGCGCCGCCGGCCACGTCGTCAAAATCGACGGCGGCTATCGCCTCGCCGACCGCTGAGCCTTCGCCCCGTTCCCATTCCCGTTCCCAAAGGCTCTACAGCGCGCGGGAACGGGAACGGGAACGCGCGCCCAGCTTCCCGTCGCGTCCCTGAGCGAACTTCCTTGGTTCGGCCCCAGCGGAGCTTCCTTCATCCCGGCCACCCACACCCATCGGCGTCCGTGTCGAGCGGCGGTCAAGAACGGCCGGCACGCTGACGGCGAAGCTGGCTCGGTGCTTCCAGGTCGCTTCTTGACCGACGTGAGCACGGCGCCACGCTCAAATGGCCCGGGGCGAGGCAGGCGTGTCAGCAAGCACCATCGAACGACGTGGCCGACGCGGCATCAATGAGCGTGATCGTGCTTACTTGCCGCGCTGGAGTTGGGACCGAGGTCATGGCAGCTGCATGGAAATGGCAATTCAAGGCGAGGTTGCGGGCCCGGTCTTATAATTGGAACGGTACGGCTCTGGCGACCGCTCGGCTAAAGGAGGCTGTTTCTGAAATCAAGGCCGCCGCCAAGATCGACCCCGTCGCCGCCGGTGATGGCGCGGTGGCATTGATGGAGCGGTTGTGGCCGGCACTTCAGGATATCGATTCATCGTCTGGCGCTCTCGGCTCGGCCGTCAACCGCACGCTGAACGAGTTGATCCCGATCTTGATTGATGCGCCCGCAGACCAGAAAACCCGAGGCAAATGGCTCGAGCGTTTGTACCAGGCGGTTCAGGATGACGGGGTTCAGTATCTGTCGCCCGTTGAGGAGCGCTGGGGCGAAATTGCCCAGTTCCCCGAACTCATCAACGCCTATGCGGACGAGTTGATTGATTCTGTTCGCCGCGCCTGGGCCAACCACACATCCTTTCAATATGTGATTGGCACGGACATCTGCCTCTCATGCCTGCTTGAAGCTGGCCGCGATGCAGAGCTACTGGAATTGCTGGAAACGCCGCGAACAAAACATTGGTCTGCGCGTCAGTTCGGAGCCTCAGCACTTCTTCGTCAGGGATTGTGGGAAGCGGCTATCGCCTATGCCGAGGCGTCGCGGAGCAAACTCAACCCTGGCTTTATCGATCACTCGATTGATCGCTTCTGCGAGAAACTGCTGATTGAGAAGGGACATACGGATGAGGCCTATAAGCGCTACGGCTTGGCGGCGGCGGTTGGCGGCACCAATCTTACCATCTACCGCTCACTGACGCGCGCCTATCCCGAGCGCGACAAACGACAGGTCTTGTTGGACTTGATTGAAACACGCGGCGACAAGGGAAAGTGGTTCGCCGCCGCCAAGGACGCGGGGTTCTTGGATATCGCCATCGAGTGCGCCTCAACACATGGGGCCGACCCGTCGACGCTCATCCGAGGGGCCCGCGACTTCTGCGCCAAGGATCCCAAATTCGCCTCAACTGTTGCTTTGCTTGCGCTGAAAAGTCTGCTTGCCGGGGGTGGTTACGATCCACA
>CAMDQJ010000156.1 GCA_945905835.1 Asaia bogorensis | reverse complement strand
AGCCTTGGCTATCAACCGCCAGCCCCGGAAACCACGACGCCGCCATTGCCGCCTTCCGGTTCCGCTTCGCTCCACCTACAGCCGACAATGGTAAAGGACGGCATCATGCACTAACATTCCACCCGGACCACTCAATGGGGGACGATCAGCCAACGGCCGAGATACCACTGGGAAACCGGGAAGGTGGCCTGTGGCGAGGATCCGAGAGCTAGGAGACCTGCCGTCATATGTTGCATTCAGGCCGCCGGAGGGGCAGCCAAGGAGAGTTGATATGGCCAACACGACCGCATCCGTCCTCAAGACGATCGAACGAAGCGATACACTCCGGGCCGCGGGCATTGCCTGGATCCTGGGGCTGGGTCTGATTTTTCTGACTGGCTTCGCTTATCCCGAAGTTATCCATAACGCCGCCCACGACACGCGTCACAGCCTCAGCTTTCCCTGTCACTGACGCGGCGGCAGTGCTTACCCGGATTTTGTCGGTCGGCCTTTTGGCCGGGCTTCTGGCTGGGCTGCTGATCGCGGCCTTGCAGCAAGTCACCACGACACCTCTCATCCTCGTGGCCGAAACTTACGAGAAGCCGGCCGAGGTTTCGGCCGCGCCAAAGGCGCCGCATGACCATCATGGCACCGGGGCTCATTCGCACGGCGACGGGTGGAAGCCCGCTGACGGGTTGCCGCGCTTTTTCTTCACCGCCATCACGACAGTTGTGACCGCCGTGGGAGTGGCTTTCGTGCTGTTGGCCGTCATGGTCTTTGCGGGCGTTCCGATCGACGAACATCACGCGCTGGCCTGGGCGATTGCGGGCTTCGTCGCCTGCGGTCTGGCGCCTGCCGCCGGTCTTGCGCCGGAGTTGCCCGGAGCGGCCGCCGGCGACCTGGTCGGTCGCCAGCTCTGGTGGGGCGGGACGGCTATCGCGACAGCCATCGGTCTATGGGCTTTCCTGCGCGCAGACCATCACCCGCTGGTACGTCTGGGGGCGATTGCCCTGCTGTTGGCGCCACATTTCATCGGTGCTCCGCATCCGCACGAACTCGAAAGCAAGGTGCCGGCGGAAATCGCCGCGCGGTTCACCGCGCTGTCGCTGGTCGTGCAGGCATTGCTGTGGGCCTTGGTGGGAGTAGGTGTTGGCATGCTCTGGCCGAAATTCGCGCAGAAGACGGCGGACTGAGCTTTCCCGCCAATGTGCTGTCGCGTTCGGACGGCGACATCCGGCGGATCGATGAGGCGGGCGATGTAACGATGCTGTGGCGCCTGTATGAAGGCGTCGAGTTCGAGCCGGCCGAGGCTGAGGAAGACGCGACGCGGCGCCCCGCCCAGGGCGGAAGCGGCCGCGACTGCGGACGGCACGAGCTGGCGCGTGGGCATTGTCACGTTGGCAGAGTTCACCCCCAAACTCCAACCGCTTCGCTTGATGGCGCTGTAGCATTTCCAATGACTTAGCAGGCTCGGGCAGAGGCCAGAAATGGCTCACAAGCGGCAACGTGACAATGCCGTCTGAAGGTCGTTCGCCTTTCCGACTGGATCGGCCGTGCAGATCAGTGGGCGGGAGGTACTGGGACCCTTTTCAGAAAAGGGGGGTGCCCGGTGGGTGGTGGTGACCCCGGGGTGGGGTGAGATTGAAGGGGGGGGCAGCACGCCGGACGAGGCCGGTTGGTTGGCAGTGGCAGCTTTACGGTAGGGCTGCTTAGGACGCGGCTCCAGCACGCGCTGGATGGTGCGGTCCTTCGATTCCGAGGCAGGCCCAATACACAGATGGGCGTACCTCTTCCCAATCACTAAACCGCAACCCGGCTTTCCGTACCGCCAGCCGCAAAGGCGCGCATGTAGGCAAGGATCATTTCCTTGGTCCGATACTTTTTGAACGCCTTTTCATCCTGCTCCCGAACAATCGGGACTAAGCCGACATTACCCAGATGAACCCATGGAGCGACGCGAACGCCAACCAGATTTTCTGGCCGCTTCAATGAGGGAGTTTGTCTCCGGCGCTTACACCACCACCGGGGGCCTTCCTGCCATCAGCCGTGAGGCACTTTTACTCCGGCCAGCCGATGCATTTTTACTTCGGCGTTGACACGTTTCGCGGCGGTGCGAAAATAATGCTGGTGCTTCCCCAGTGCTTCCCCAGCGCACGGATGCAACTGGCGAGAATAGGCTAAGTCATTGAAATCATTGGCGGACCCGATAGGACTTGAACCTACAACCTCTGCCTTCGGAGGGCAGCGCTCTATCCAGTTGAGCTACGGGTCCCACGCCAGCGCGGGGGACCATAGCGGAGGGGCCTGCCGGGCGCAACGCGAGGTCAAATCGGCGACATGGCTGAACAAAGCGTAAGCACACCTTATTATCTGCGCTCCTGGCTGAAGGCGCTGCGGCCGCACCAATGGGCCAAGAACGCCCTGGTCTTCGCGCCGCTCGCCCTGGCTGGCGTGCAGGCGACGTTCGGCGACATCAAGATGGCGCTGCTCGGCTTCGTGGCGCTCGGCATCGCCTCCTCGGTCGGCTATGTCGTGAACGACCTTCTCGACGTCGAGGCCGACCGCGCCCATCCCATCAAGCGCCGCCGGCCCTTCGCCTCGGGCGCGCTGCCGGTCTGGGTCGGCTACGTGACCGTGCCGCTCGGCATCGTCGTGGCCGCCGCCATCACCGCGACGCTGCCCGAACTCTTCGCCAAGGCCATCGCCGTCTACTTCGCCGGTACGCTGCTCTACAGTTTCCTGCTGAAGCGCATGCCGCCGTTCGACCTGGTGGTGCTGGGCGGCCTGTTCACCGTGCGCGTGCTGGCCGGCATGGCCTTCGTGCCGCCGCCGATCTCGCTGTGGTTCCTGACCTTCGCCATGTTCATGTTCATCGGGCTGGCCGCCGTGAAGCGCTACGCCGAGCTGCTGCGGCTGGATCGCGAGACCTCGGCGCTCGCCAGCAGCGCATCGTCGCTGGGATCGACTACCGGCCTCGGCGTGGCGCCGGCCCGGCTCGACCGTGGCTACGACACCTCGAACCTCGCCTTCGTCATGGCGCTCGGCGTCGGCTGCGGCATCGCCGCTGTCCTGATCTTCATCATGTACCTGATGCTCGACCGCTTCCCGGCGCGCATCTACGGTAACCCGGTGGCGCTGTGGTTCATGGCGCCGGCCATCCTGGCCTGGCTGATGCGGGTCTGGCTGCTGGCCAGCCGCGGCGAGATGGACGAGGACCCCATCGCCTTCGCCCTGCGCGACCGCCAGTCGTGGGCGCTGGGAGCGGCCTGCGCCTTCCTGATCTTTCTCGCCTGGTAGCGATGCGCGCCTCCTGGGGCCGCGCCCATTCGGCAACTGAAACGACGATCCGCCCGCTGTGGCGCGAGGACGCCATCGCCGCGATCGCCCAACGCGACGGCTCGCGCGTGCTCGGCCGCGGCCTCGCCCGGTCCTACGGCGATTCCTGCCTGAACGACGGCGGCACCATCGTCGACATGACCGCCATGGACCGCCTGCTCGACTTCGATCCGGCGACCGGCGTGCTCATCTGCGAAGCCGGCGTCTCGCTCGACGGCCTGATGCAGTGGACGCGCGGCCTCGCCGCTGGTGGCGGTGGATGCTGGCTGCCGGCGGTGGCGCCGGGCACGCGCTTCGTCACGGTGGGCGGCGCCATCGCCAACGACGTGCACGGCAAGAACCATCACGCCATGGGCACCTTCGGCGAGCACGTGCTGGAGATCGATCTCGCGCTGGGCGACGGCTCGGTCGTGCGCTGCGGACCGGGCACCGAGCTCTTTCGCGCCACGGTGGGCGGCCTGGGCCTCACCGGCCTGATCCTCGCCGCGCGGCTGCAACTGCGCCACGTCGAGAGCCTGTGGCTCGATGTCGAGGACATCGCCATGGCCAACCTCGACGCCTTCTTCGCGCTCTCGGAAGAGTCCTCGGAGAGCTGGGAATACACCGTCGCCTGGTTCGACAGCCAGGCCACCGGCGAGGCACGCGGCCGCGGCATCTTCACCCGCGCCCGCCATGCCCGCAGCGACCGCCCGCCGCCGCCGCTCGGCCCGCCGCGCCTGTCCGTGCCCTTCGCGCCGCCAATCTCGCCGGTACGGCCTCTCTCGGCGCGGCTGTTCAACTACGCCTACGGCCATCGCCTGCTCGGCAAGCGGCAGGTGCAGCGGCTGCTGCCGTTCTACAGCGGCCTCTTCCCGCTCGATTCGATCGCGCACTGGAACCGGCTCTACGGCCGCGCCGGCTTCTATCAATACCAGTGCGTCGTGCCCACGGTGGCCGCGCGCCAAGCCTCGGCCGCGCTGCTCGACCGCATCACCGCATCAGGTGCGGGCTCCTTCCTCACGGTGATAAAGACCTTCGCCGCGCGTCCCGCCGCCGGGATGATGTCGTTCCCCATGGCAGGCACGACGCTGGCGCTGGATTTTCCCAACCGTGGGGCCGCGACGCTGGCCTTGCTCGACAGCCTCGACGCCATCACCGCCGAGTCGGGCGGCCGCATCTATCCCGCCAAGGACGGTCGCGTCTCGCGCGATCGCTATCGCGCCGCCTATCCCGAGATCGCGCAGTTCGAGACCTTCATCGACCCCGCCTTCTCCTCCGGCTTCGCGCGGCGGGTCGGGCTCGTGGCCTAGCAGCGCTTCGCCTGCCCCGGCTTCGGCGGCTCGAAGGAATAGAGCACGATGTTGAGCGGCCACCCGGGGAGATTTCGCTCACCCGTACGCCCGAGCCGTGCAGGTCGAGCCGCAGCGTTTGCGCCATGTTGTGCAGGGCGGCCTTGGTCATGGCGTAGATCGGCATGCCGGGCAGCGTCCAGGTGCCGCCGGTCGAGCCGATCTGCACGACATGGCCGCGCCCGCGGCTGCGCATGCCGGGCACGCTCGCAGCAAGGCAGTTGAGCGCGCCCCGTATGTTGACGTCGATGACGGCCTGGATATCGGCGGGATCGGCCTGCCACGCCGGCGCCGGCCGGGCCGGCGCGGCGGCGTTGTTCACCAGGATGTCGGCCTCGATGCCGGCCAGTGCCGCCATGACCGCCGCACGGTCGGCGACGTCGAGCGGCAGGGCACGGCAGCCGGTCTGGCGCGTCTGCGGGCCGCCGGCGTCGAGGTGCATGCCGTGGCGCGCCCGTCGCCGGAACTCGCGGAACTGGCGCGTTCGAGCTCGACCTGCCGACGCCCGGCCCGCGCATCATGGGCGAGGCCGGCCGTCTCCAGCAGGTCGTGATCAACCTCGTGAACAACGCCCGCGACGCCCTGGTCGAACGCGGCCCGGCGCCCGAGAGCGGCCAGTTTGGCAGCATTACCGTGCGGGTGGCCACCGATCCGTCCACAAGGCGGGTCATGCTGTTCGTCGAGGACGACGGGCCGGGCATTCCCAAGCACGTCCTGCCGCGCCTGTTCGAGCCCTTCTTCACCACCAAGCCGGTGGGCAAGGGCACGGGCCTTGGCCTCTCAATCAGCTACGATATCGTCCACCGCATGGGCGGCGAAATGACGGCGGAGAACCGACCCGAGGGCGGTGCCCGGTTCAAGATCGGCTTCCCGCCCGCCCTGGAAGTTGCTGCCGAAGATTTGCGTCCGGCCGCCTGATTCGGCAGGATTTGACAACCGCATGACATCTTTATTCATTGCCTGAGTGCCTAAAATGATTCTCGAAGCCAGTTCGTGGAGCCTCTCGCTTAGGTTGTCCCTCTGATGGCCAGCCGTCCCTCCCGCTCGCCCACCGTCGGTGACGCCGAATTCGAGATCGCCGCCGCTCTCATCCGCGCGCGCATGCGCTCTGGTCTCACGCAGACGCAGCTTGCCGCCCGCATGAACACATCCCAGAGCACGATCGCGCGCCTCGAGAGCGGCCGCGCCACTCCGTCCTGGCGCACGCTGAAACGCTTCGCCGAGGTGACGCAGACCCGCCTGGTGTTCGAGTTCGAGCCGGTCAAGCCCAAGGGCTGATCGACGACGTCAGGGCGGCGCGGGGTATTGTCACGTCGCTCCGATCGTATCGGTGCGTCTGGCAGAGTTGTAGCCATCGGGATGAACAAGATCAGCTACGTCGGGTATCGGTTTCCGCCTGAGATCATTCACCGGGCGGTCTGGCTCTATCTCCGGTTCACCCTGAGCTTGCGCGACGTCGAAGACTTGCTGGCCGAACGCGGCATTGCGGTCTCCTA
>CAMDQJ010000155.1 GCA_945905835.1 Asaia bogorensis | reverse complement strand
GCCGCGCCGAGTCCTCGGTTCGCATCTGGCAGGCGCATTTGCCGCACGATTCGAATTCGGCCGCCGGCTGCCTATCGATCCATACACGGCCGCTCGCCGGGCAGGGCGCGCCGTTGATCGAGAAGACCTTGTCCTTCAGCGTATAGGTCAACCAATAGTTGGCCAGCGGCGGCTTGCGAACGTCGTAGATGGCTTGGACTTCGCACGCCTTGCCGTTGACGCGGTCGGTTCGGCATTGCGCATTCCACTGGCCGTTTGACGCCACGCGCTCCTGCGCACCTGCCGCAAAAGGAAGAGCGGCAGATGCAACCAGGAGAAGGACAGCGAGCCCAACCAACGGCGAAAGCCAGCGACGCACAGGGCACCTCGTTAAGTTGCAGTCGCATGATAGCTGATGCCCGCCAATGCCGCGAGATGGTCGACGTGCAGAGCCTCTGCGATCGCCGCGACAGCCGGTTTTGCAGCCGTTAAAGTGTGAGGCATGACCCTTCAGCGTGCCGCCCTATGGGCTATTGTCATCGCGGCGACCATCTATCTCCTGGTCGTCGGTCGCAGCCTGTTGCTGCCGTTCATCCTCGGGCTGACGCTCTGGTACTTGGTCGATTCCCTGGCCGATGCCTTCGAGCAGCCGCGCATCGGACGCCTGCATCTGCCGCGGCCGCTGGCCCTGCTCGCCGCCGTCTGCGTCATGGGCGGGCTGGCTTGGGTGCTCGGCCGCACCATCAGCGACAACGCCAACGCCGTGATCGCCGCCGCGCCCAACTACGAGGGCCGCCTCGAGCGGCTGCTCGTCCAGGCGACGCGCCTGATCGGCATCGAACAGACGCCGACGCTGGCCGACCTCTTCAATCGCATCAGCCTCGCCGACACGCTGCGCGATGTCGTGACCGCGACCGCCTCGGTGGTGAGCATCACCGGCATCGTCGTGGTCTATGCCGGCTTCCTGTTCGTCGAGCAGGTGCACTTCCGCAAGAAGCTCGCGCTGATGTTCCGCGATCGCGGCCAGCAGGCGCAGGTGCGCTCGGTACTGGAGCAGGTCGACCGCGACATCCGGGTCTACCTGCGCATCAAGACGACGCTGGCGGCGGCAACGTCGGCGCTCGCCTATTTCGTGATGGCCTGGGTCGGTGTGGATTTCGCCGGCTTCTGGGGGGTGCTGATCTTTTTCCTGTTCTACATCCCGGCGGTGGGCTCGATCCTCGCCATCGCGGCGCCGGCGCTGCTGGCGCTGGTGCAGTTCGACAGCCTGACGCCGTTCCTGATCGTGCTGCTGGTGATCGGCGCCATCCAGATCTTCATGGCCAATGTCGTCGAGCCCGCCATGATGGGCCGCTCGCTCAACCTCTCGCCGCTGGTCGTCATCGTCTCCCTGCTGGTCTGGGGCACGATGTGGGGCGTGGTCGGCATGTTCCTCTGCGTGCCGATCATGGTGGTGATCCTGATCGTACTGGCGCAATTCGAGTCAACGCGACCGGTCGCCGTGCTGCTGTCCGCCAACGGACAGATCCCGGAGCGTGCCACATGAGGCGCGCGGCGCTGCTGCTGCTAGCGACGGCGGCAGGCACCGTGTCGGCGCAGACGCCGACGCCGCCTGCTCCCGGAACGCCGCCCGGCCGCTTCGTCACCTACATCTGCGCCGGCGGGCAGGACTTCACCGCACGGTTTTCCGAGGACAACGAGTTGGCGACACTGGCCAGCCCGACGTCGAACTGTCGCGGCAGACCTCCGGCTCGGGCTTCGCTTACGGCGATTCCTATTACGAACTGCGCGGCCGCGGGCGCGAAGCGACGTTGGCAGTGCGGGGTGGCGGCGCGATGCGCTGCCATGCGGTGGGCAAGCCGGGCGAGCCGACGCGCAGCTACGCGGCGGGTGCCGCCACCCTCACCCTGATGTCCGACGGCGTCTTCCGCCTGCGCGACCGACGCGACGGCAGCGCGTCCCTGCTCGACCACGGGCTCTGGAGCGAGGAAGTCGATGGCGGCCTGCGCCTGATCCTGCGTGGCGAAGCCGTGGCGCGACGGTCCCTGCGCGAAGCGCCTGGCGGCCGCCTGGTCGATACCGCGCCGCCGGGCCTCGAATTCGCGCCGCTTGCCACCGCCGACCCGATCGACGAGGGCTTCCGGCTGAATGGGATGTTCCGCGTCACGCCCGACGGCGGCGTCTTCACCGACTGCCTCACCGGGCGCAACCTCCATGTCCTGGCCTCGGCCGCTCAAGAGCACCTGGAACGCGCCTGGACCGACGCCACGCCGGCGCGCGACGCCGCACTCTACGCCTCGATGGTCGCCCGCTTCCGCGGCGAGACACGCGTGCTGGCGGAGCAGTTCATCGGCCTCAAGCCGGGCGAGAGCTGCCCTTCGCTGCCGACCCCGGCTGCCGCGCTGCGCGGCACCGAATGGCGTGTCAGCGAGATCGGCACCGAGAAGCTCGAGGTCGATGTCCGCCGCCTGCTGCCGACCATCACGCTCGACGACGAGGGCCGCTATACCGGCTCGACCGGCTGCAACCGCGTCGCCGGCACCTACACGCTGGATGCCGATGGCCTGCGCTTCGCGCCCGGCCTCACGACTCGCATGGCCTGCGCGCCGCCGGCCGACACCATCGAACCACGCTTCCTCGAGGCTCTCGCAGCGACCCGCCTGGCGCAGATCGCGGCGACGACACTGGACCTGTCGGACGCGCAAGGAACCCGCCGCCTGCGTCTCGAAGGGCGTGCCCGCTAAGGTTCCGCCGCCGGGTCGGCCTGCAGCACCAGAACGCTGCGCT
Organism: Asaia bogorensis; assembly: GCA_945905835.1. Classification (GTDB taxonomy): domain Bacteria; phylum Pseudomonadota; class Alphaproteobacteria; order Reyranellales; family Reyranellaceae; genus Reyranella. The sequence goes on along the minus strand of CAMDQJ010000155.1, from coordinate 3,398 downwards.
CGCGGTCGTAGGTGATGCGCAGGAACGGCACGCGGCCAGCCGCGGTGCCGTCGAATTCCAGATCGATCTCGTCGAACAGCTTGACGTAGAGCTTCTGCTCGATGGTGCCGGCCGCGATGGCCACGCGCGCCGGCTCGCGCCAGTCGAGCGCCCGCACGCCGCTGCGCAGGGCGCGCTCGACCGGCCGGTCGCGCACCAGGGTGGCCTCGAAGCGGCCGATGGTGGCGGTACGGGCGGCCTTGGTCGCCGCCTTGGCCGTCGCCACGAAGCAGATCTGGTCGGGTCCCTCGTCGGCCGCGAACTCGACAGAGCCGCCGTTCAGCGTCGGATCGCCGATGTCGTCGATCCAGCCCAGGCGCTCGACGATGACGACGCGCCGCATGGCCTTGTCGAAGCGCCAGCCGGCCGGCGGATCGAAGCAGCGCCGCGTGCTGCGGCTCTCGCCGACGCCGGCGCGCGCCAGCACTTCGGGTGAAACCAGCGTGTTGGATTCCTGGGCCGTCTCGCGGACCTTCTGGTCGAGCGCGAACGAGCCCGGCCGGTCGGGCAGCACGACGAAGGTGAGCTGGAACGAGAGCGTCCGCGCGCCGCGCCGCACCGCCAGCGTGGCGTTCGCCAGGGTCGTGCGCGCCGCTTCGGTGACGAAGGCCGATCGCGGCACCGAAAAAAACAATCGCGCCGGCGCCACCTCGGCCTCGCCGCGCCAGCCGCCGAGCGCCAGCACCGGCCGCGGTCCGCCGGCCGTCGCGAGATGCAGGCCGACGATCTCGACGCGAACCGGCGGATCGTCGTCGGCCGAGGCGGCGAAGTCGGGCACGTAGCGCGGAACGGTGGGTGAAGCCTGCTCGCCGGCCGCCGCGCGCGGCGCCTCGAGGCGAAACGACGTGTCGAGCGGCGGCGCCCGTGGCAGCGCGGCCGCCGCCCGCGGGCCGAGCGTCAATTCGCCGGTGGCGCGGCGCGGCGCCACGAAGCGCGGCGAGACCGAGAGCACCACCGGCAGATCGTCGCCGCTTTCCGCCATCCGTTCGAGCGCCTGCGCGGCGCGTCCGGCGGCGGCGCGGGCGGCCAGCCGCGCGCCCTCGCCCTGCCGCGCCTGCGCCTCCCTGAGCGTGGCGTTCAGCGTGTCGAGCTCGGCGAAGGCGCGCTGGCGCACGGCCGGAAGCGCCTCGAACGGCCGCTCCTTATCGCTCTCGTGGCGGGCGGCCAGGGCATCGGACAGCAGGCCTGCGGTGCGGAAAGCATCGAGCAAGCGCAGCCGCGCCTCGCCGTCGGCCCGGGCCAGCAGGCTGGCGCGCTCGGCGCGCAGGGCTGCCAATTTCTCGGCCATGCTTATCCCGCCTTCGGCCGGGCCATGCATGAGCAGCGCAACACCCGCAGCCAGCACGATCGCGACCAGCCCAACGCCGGCGAGGAGCCATCGCAGGTTGACGCTTGAAGGGGGGGCTTGGTCGGCCGTCATGCGACCGCTTCTAGCATAGGCGCACGGTTCATCGCCGTTCGTGCATGACGAACGGCGATGGCAGCGGAACTAGAAGGAAAACAGCACCGGCATCGGCGAGCTCAGGATGAGATGGCGCGTCACGCCACCGAAGATCATCTGGCGCAGGCGGCTCTGGGTGTAGGCGCCCTTGACGATGAGGTCGGCGCCGAGCGCCACGGCACGATCGACAATCGCCTGGCCGGCGGTCTTGCTGCCCGGCTTGATGTGCTGGCTGGTGACGTTGAGTCCGTGGCGGACCAGCGACTCGGCGATCTCGGCCGCCGACGGACCGGGCACCAGCGCACCCTCGATGCTCAGCACCTCGATCGTCTCGGCGCGGCTCAGCACCGGCATGGCCAGCGAGATAGCGCGCGCGCTCTCGGTCGAGCCGTTCCACGGAAAGAGGATTCGCTTGCCGACCATGCCGTTGAAGCCCGCCGGCACGACGAGCACCGGCCGGCCGGAATCGAACAGCGCCGTCTCGAACACGCTCTCCGGCATCTTGGGCAGCGCGCCGGGCTGCGGCATGACGATGAGGTCGTAGGCGCGGCCGATCACGCCGATCGCCGTCGGGCCACTGTCGTCGGCGGCGCGCCATTCCGCCTGCAGGCCGGCCGTGCGCTGCTCGAAGGCCTGACGGACGGCGGCGACGCGCTGGCGCTCCTCGGCATCCTCGGCAAGGCCGCCGCCGATCGGCGCGCCCATGCCGGCATCGGCCCAGGCCATGCTCATGACGCCATAGGAAGGAGGTTCCAGGCCAACCAGACGTGCATTGAAGGTACGCGCCATCTTGGCAGCCAGTTCGAACGCAGCCGGATCCTCGGCGGTCCAAGCCATTGTCAGGATCGATTTCATGACGTGCCCTCCCGTTCGAGCGACGATAACACGAGCCCAGTTCCGTCATGCGGCCAAACTTGGCAACCGTCCCGGCCTTGAATCGTTTCGTCATAGATGTAGGTTTTCAGTATTAATTCACTAGTAGTATCAATATCTTATATAATACAGTTAAACTGAATACTGAGACGTGAAGCTTTGTCGTGATGCGCTCGTACTACAGCTTGGAGAACAAGAATGCTGTCGATCCTGCGGAACATAAGCCTGCTGAAGAACGACAAGGGCGCGACCGCCATCGAGTACGCCTTGATCGCTTCGCTCGTTGCCGTCGCTGCAATCACCACCATGTCCTCGGTCGGCAGCAAGACGACGAACGTCTTGAGCAATGTTGCGACCACTCTGAACTGATCGACGCAGCGGCGGCCGGCGGGCCATCCATTTCCTGTGCACTGCATAAACGCGATCGGCTGATACGCGTGATACAGCGCGTGTATTGATGTTGTCAGCGCGCCGGCTACCCTATCGGGCATGCCTCGCTATTTGATCGAGGTCGACGCCGCTCCAGGTTCCCGGTGAACCCCAGTGTCATCGGGACAAATATTGGTGCATGCGGACCAAGGAGAAAATTGTTTTAGGAGATCCGATCATGCTGTCTTTCATCAGCACTCTTTCCGGAAACAGGGATGGCGCCACGGTCGTCGAGTACACGCTGATCGCAGCGCTGATCGCAGTCGCCGCGATCGTCGCCATGGTGACCGTCGGCGGCAAGATCACCAACGTGCTGAGCAACGTCGCCAACGTCATGGGCTGACGCCTGCCCGGCTCGGATCATGCGCGTCCTGCCGACCCGCCTCAGCGCCCTGCTCGCGGACGAACGCGGCGTAGCCCTGATCGAGTACAGCTCGCTGCTGCTGCTGATCGCGATTGCCGCGATTGCACTGCTGACCGAGGCCGGCTCGCCGGTGAACAGCCTCGGCAACGTCGGCAACGGCCTCGACTGAGCCAGGCCGGCGACGGTCAGGCGATCTGGCTTGCCTTGGGCACGACCCAGGCGAAGCGGTCGGCCAGCGCCGCGAGCGTGATG
>CAMDQJ010000154.1 GCA_945905835.1 Asaia bogorensis | reverse complement strand
TTCAACTGGCACAGCGACCGGCACACCGGCCGGGGCCTCAACGGGTCTGCCGTACCGGCTGAAGAAGTGCAAATACGGCAACTTTCTCTACAACCGGCAGGATCGCTATATCGGCCGCAGCCTCGAGGTGCATGGCGAGTACGCTGACGCCGGAGTGAGCCTGTTGATGGCAATGATCGAGCCCGGCGCCAACATGGGCGTCGACACCGTGCCGCTGGCGCACCGGGTCGGGCCGAAGGGCCATGTGCTTGCCATCGAGGCGCAGCGCATCGTGCACCAGCTCCTCTGCGCCAACGTGGCGCTGAACGGCCTGGCCAACGTCACCGCGCCGTGGTGCGCCATCGGTGGCAAGGCGGGCGAAATGGTGGTGCCGCCGCTCGACTACGGCCGTGCCGACAATTTTGGCAATGTCGTGCTCAAGACCAAAGGCGCGGGCGAGCGTGTGCCGGTGGTGACGGTCGACCAGTTCGAGCTGCCGCGCTGCGCCCTGATCAAGATCGACGTCGAGGGCATGGAGCGCGAGGTGTTGCTGGGTGCCGCCGACACCATCAAGCGCTGCAAGCCGATCCTCTATGTCGAGAACGAGGGCGGCGCCACCTCGCCACCGCTGATCCGCCATCTTCTCGATCTGGGGTACTATCTGTTCTGGCACATGGCGCCGCTGTTCAACGCCCGGAACTTTGCCGGCAAGGCCGATGACATCTTCAGCAACGCCATGTCGTACAACATGCTTTGCATTCCACCAGGTCATCCCAAGGAGACCATGACGCGGGATCTGCGAGCAGTGATGGGGGGAGAAGACGTCGCGATGGAACGCAGACGGACGTGAGCGGGGAATAGAGGTCATGCTTGATCGCTGCGACCGCGTGCAGATCGCCGTCCATGACCGTGCCAAGGCCGCGGCGCGGTACATCGAGCTGCTGGGCGGCGCCGTGGCGCGCCACGATTCCAGCCGCCATCTCGCCGCTAAGCGCACCATCCTCGCGATCGGCGAAAGCGAATTCGAACTCTGTGAGGCCGACGGCGCCGGCCCGACCCAGGATTTCATCGCCGGGCGCGGCGAAGGCCTGATGACGGCGGGCTACAGCACCGCCGATCCCGACCTGATGATGAAGCGCTGGGAGGGCCTCGGCGTGCCATTCGACCGCGAAGGCGAGCAGCTCTATCTCGGGCTCGAAGCGACATTCGGCCTGCCGATCGTGATCTCGACCAGCACCTACCGGCCGCGCGTCGGCCCGGTGTCGTTCCTCTACGAGACCACCAACACGCTGGCCAGCGACTGGCGCCGCGCGGCGACCGTCTACGCTGGCCTGTTCGGCCTCGATCCCGCCCGCTTCAGCGACATCGGCAGCGAGCGCTTCGGTTATGTCGGGACGCTGACGCTGTTCGATCCGCCCAACCGACTCGACCGCATCGAGCTCAGCCAGGTCACCGACGACGTGCACAGCATGGGTCGCTATGTCGCCAGGCACGGCGACTCGCTCTACATGTGCTACGTCGAGGCTCACGACTGGCCGGCGGTGCGCGGCCGCCTGCTCGAGGCCAACGCCCGCTACACGCCGCGCGGCGCCGACCCGGTGACCAATCCCGACGGTGGCTGGGTCCATCCCAGGGAATTGCACGGGCTGCTGCTCGGCGTTTCGCGAACCGGTCTGGCGTGGGACTGGTCGGGCCGCAAGGATCTGGTGCCGTCGGCATGAAAGCTTTGTTGTTTCTCCTCGCCTTGATGGTCGCGCCGCTTGCCGCCTTGGCGCAGGCTCCGGACTGGCAATCCATCGTCTCGCGCGACCTCAGGTTCCGGCTGGAAATGCCGGCACCCGCTACCCAGACCGCGGCGGATGAGAAGGAGCGCGGGCATAGCGGCGTGCGCACCGCTTGGGCCGCCAAGCGCGACGACGAGATGTTCGATTTCGACTTCGTCGACTACCAGGATGGCCGGTTCAAGGAACGCGACACCACGGCGATGGCTCGCGATCTCGGCCGTGGCGAGGCCGAGAAGGCTTTTCCGCGCGCGACCTACAAATACGTGCGCGACGAGGCCGTGAAGCTGCAGGGCTGGGACGGCTACGCGCTGGACATCCAGGACGCCAGTGGTGCCACGGTGATGATGCGCACCTACATCGTTCGCGACCGGCTCTATCGCATGCTGACCACCCACAAAGGCGACATGAAGACCGCGCGCGCGGCGACGCGCTTTCTCGAGTCGCTGAAGTTCACCGAAACACGAGAGTAGCGGACAATGCGGATCTGCGTTTTCGGTGCCGGGGCCATCGGCGGAAACTTCGCGGCGCGCCTCGCCAATGCCGGCAACGAAGTCTCGGTCGTGGCGCGCGGCGCCCATCTCGAGGCGATCCGTGCCAACGGCCTCACCTTGCTGGCGGGTGACAGGAAGATCGTGGCGAAGGTCCGCGCCAGTGATCGGCCGGCCGACCTCGGGCCGCAGGACGCCGTGATATCGACGCTGAAGGCGACGGGCCTTGCAGCACTTGCCGAAGGAGCGGGGCCTTTGCTGCGCGCCGATACGCCGGTGGTCTTCGCGCAGAACGGCATTCCCTGGTGGTACGGTTACGGCCTTGCGGCATCCCGGCCGCCGGCGCCCGACCTGTCGCGACTCGATCCCGGCGGCGCGCTCGCCAAGGCGATCGGCTTCGACCGGGTGCTGGGCGGCGTCATTACCTCGCCGAACCATGTCGTGGCACCCGGCGTCGTGCATAACGAATTGCCCGACCGCAATGCGCTGTGGGTGGCCGAGATCGACGATCGCCCGAGCCCGCGCGTCGACGCGCTTCGCGCCGCCCTGATCGCGGCGGAGATCGGGTCGCCGGCGACGCGTGATATCCGCTACGACATCTGGCACAAGCTGATGGCCAATCTCACCGGATCGACGCTCTGCCTGATCACGGGGCAGTCCGTTAAGGTCCAGGCGACGCCGCTGGTCAATCGCATGGCGCGCCGGGCCCATGCCGAGGCATTGGCGACGGCAGCGGCCCATGGCGTGGTGCTCGACGACGATCCGGAGCGCCGTTACGGCGCCAAGCGCGTCTATACCAGCCACCGCCCGTCGATCCTGCAGGACTACGACCTCGACCGGGCGATGGAGGTCGAGGCGATCGTGCGGGCGCCGTTGGCCTTCGCGCGCAGCGCCGGAGTCGATACGCCGACCCTCGACGCGATCGAAGCGCTCTGTGTCAGCAGGGCGGAATCGAAAGGTCTCTACAAGTCGTAAGGAGGAAACGCCATGCAGCCCAGGATCATGAGAGCCGCGTCTCGCCCGACCACCAAGGCGGAGACGGCCAATTTTGTCGGTACCGTGCTGTCGGATCCCGTATACGCGCCAGAGCAGCCGTCGCGGCTACGGGCGTCGCGGGTGTCGTTCATGCCAGGCGGTCGCACCAATTGGCACAAGCACGCGGTTGGCCAGATCCTCTACGTGCTGTCGGGCGTCGGCCGCTACCAGCTCGAGGGCCAACCGGTGCAGGAGATCAGGCCGGGCGATACCGTGGTCATCCCGCCGAATTCTCGGCATTGGCACGGCTCGGCGCCGGACACCATGATGGTCCACCTCGCCATGTCGGAGACCAATGAAAAGGGCGAAGCCACGAGCTGGTTCGAGCCGGTGAGCGACGGGGATTACTCCAAGGCACCCGCCAAGGTAGGGTGATCAGTTTTCCTCCCCCGTCAGCGGGGGAGGTGTCGCCGTCATACGGCGACGGAGGGGTGATGAGCGACCGTGCAGGTGCTCATGACCCCTCCGTCGGCCTATGAGGCGGACTCCGCGAAGGGGAGGAAAATGAATCAGGTCGCCGTGCCGCCGACTGTCAGCGCATCGATGCGCAGCGTCGGCTGACCGACGCCCACGGGCACGCCCTGGCCATCCTTGCCGCAGGTGCCAATGCCGGGATCGAGCGTCATGTCGTTGCCGACCATGCCGACACGGGTCAGCGCCTCCGAGCCGGCGCCGATCAGTGTCGCGCCCTTGACCGGCCGGCCGATCTTGCCATCCTCGATCATGTAGGCCTCGGTGCAGCTGAAGACGAACTTGCCCGACACGATGTCGACCTGGCCGCCGCCAAAGTTGGCGCAGTAGAGGCCCTTCTTCACCGAGGCCATGATCTCCTTGGGGTCCTTGTCGCCGCCCAGCATGATGGTGTTGGTCATGCGCGGCATCGGCGCATAGGAGTGGCTCTGGCGGCGGCCGTTTCCGGTCGGCTTCACGCCCATCAGGCGGGCGTTCTGGCGGTCCTGCATCAGCCCGACCAGCCGGCCGTTCTCGATCAGTACGTTGCGCTGGGTCGGCGTGCCCTCGTCGTCGATGGTGAGCGAGCCGCGGCGATCCTGGATCGTGCCGTCGTCGATCACGGTGACGCCGGGCGAGGCGATCATCTCGCCCATAAGATGGGTGAACATCGAGGTCTTCTTGCGGTGGAAGTCGCCTTCCAGGCCGTGGCCGACCGCCTCGTGCCACAGCACGCCCGACCAGCCGGCGCCCAGCACGACCGGCATTTCGCCCGCCGGTGCATCGACCGATTCGAGATTGACCAGCGCCTGGCGCACAGCCTCGTCGGCCTCTTTCTGCCAGTGGGCGGGATCGAAGATATCGCCATAGGCCATGCGCCCGCCACGGCCGGTGCCGCCCGATTCCTGGCGCGTGCCGTCGCCGCAGACGACGCTGACGTTCAGCCGCACCAGCGGCCGCACGTCGGCGGCGCGCCAGCCGCCGGGACGCACGATCTCGACGACCTGCCATGAACTGGCGAGCGAGACTGAGACCTGCCGTGCCTTGGGTTCCTTGGCGCGGACATAGGCGTCGATCTGCTCCAGCAGCTCGACCTTGCGCGAGAACGGCACGCCGTCGATCGGGTTGTCGTCGGCATAGAGCAACCGATTGGTACCGCGCGGTGTCTCGTCGAGCTTGCCGGTGTAGCCCGAGCGCACGGCCTTGACGGTCGAGGCCGCGCGCTTCAGCGCCGCCTCGTCGAGCGCCGAGGCATGGGCGAAACCCGACGCCTCGCCGGCAACCGCGCGCAGGCCGAAGCCCTGCGTGGTGTCGTAGGCGGCACTCTTCAGCTTGCCGTCGTCGAACGACAGGCTTTCGCTCTGGACGTACTCGAGGAACAGCTCGCCATCGTCGCAGCCGGTCAGGGCGTCGTCGACCAGCTTGCCGGTGCGGCCTTGGCTCAGGCCGCCCTTGCCGAAGAAGATCTTGTCGGCGGTGGCGAGGTTGTTGATCGACTTGGACATGGGAGACCTTTCGTCAGACGACGAGCACTATCTTGCCAAAATGGGCATTCGCCTTCATGTGCGCAAGCGCCTCGGCTGCCTGGGCAAGCGGGAAGGTCTTGTCGATCGGCAGCGATAGCTTGCCCGCCTCGATGGCCGACCACAGGTCGGCGCGGGCGGCCTTGACGATGGCGCGCACTTCATCGGGCGTGCGGGTACGGAAGGTGACGCCGATATAGTCGATGCGCTTGAGCGCATGGAGGTCGAAGTTGAACTCGCCCTTCATACCGCCCAGCCGCCCGACATTGACGATGCGGCCCAGGATGGCGGCGGCTTCCATGTTCTGGTCCATGACGCCGCCCGAGACCTGGTCGACGATCAGGTCGACGCCCTTGCCGCCGGTTGCCTCTTTCACCTTCTCCGGCCACTTGGGGTCGCGCGTGTCGATGGCGACGTCGCAGCCGAATTCCTTGAGGCGCGTGCGGCGGCCGTCGTTGGTCGAACTGCCCATGACGATCGAGGCACCCATGTGCTTGGCGATCTGCATGCCGAGCAGGCCGACGCCCGAGCTGGCGCCCTGGATCAGCACGGACTCGCCCTTCTTGAGCCGGCCGGCGCCGACCAGCGCGTTGTGCATGGTCTGCACTGCCACCGGCATGCAGGCGGCCTGCTCGTAGGTCATGTTGTTGGCGGGGATCTTGTGGGCGCGGCCGGAATCGGTGACGGCGTATTCGGCGAAGCCGCCGGCCGCCGAGCTCATGACGCGATCGCCCGGTTTGAAATCCTTGACGTCGCCACCGACCGCCTCGACCTCGCCGGCGCATTCGAGGCCGACGATGGTGCCGGCGCCGCCGACCGTGCCGTGGCGATGGCCCGAGGCGACCGCGAGATCGGCACGGTTGAGCGAGGCCGCCTTGACCTTGATCAGGATCTCGTTGGCCTTGGGCGAGGGCTTGGGCGCGTCCTTGTACTGGACGCCGTTCTCGGTGACGACGGCTGCCTTCAT
>CAMDQJ010000153.1 GCA_945905835.1 Asaia bogorensis | reverse complement strand
GGGCGCCGTCATCGGGTTTTAAGACCGGGCGTTATTTGGGCCACGCCAGACAATTGAACATCCACTCCTGCTGGTCCATCCTGCCGCCTGATCGGCCGAACTGATCGGCTGTCCTGCCTTTGGGAAGAGACCCGTGTCGCGTGCCGACCGCGCCAAGAGCGCACCAATCCTCCGTCCGCCGTCGATCGACCGCATGGCAAGCTGGCCCGAGCTGGCCGGCCTGATAGAGCGCGCCGGCCGTCCGCTGGTCGTCGAGGCGCTGCGCGCCTGGGCCGAGGCGAGGCGCGGCAACGCCGAGGTTGGCGACGGCGCCGCCTGCGTACGCTGGTGCGAGGCGAGGCTGGTCGGGCTGGTGACCAAGTCGCAGCGCCGCGTCTTTAACCTCACCGGCACCGTCCTGCACACCAATCTCGGCCGCGCCGTGATGGCCGAGGAGGCGATCGAGGCCGCGGTCGAGGCCATGCGCTCGCCGACCAGCCTGGAATACGAGCTGTCGGGCGGCGCGCGCGGCGAGCGCGACGATCACGTTGCCCCCTGGCTCTGCCGGTTGACGGGGGCCGAGGCCGCCACCGCGGTGAACAACAATGCCGGAGCGGTGCTGCTGGTGCTCAACGCATTGGCCGCTGGCCGCGAGGTCATCGTCTCGCGCGGCGAGCTGATCGAGATCGGCGGCGCCTTCCGCATTCCCGACATCATGGCGCGCGCCGGCTGCAAGCTGGTCGAGGTCGGAACGACCAACCGAACGCATCTCAAGGACTATGCCGCCGCCATCGGGCCGGACACGGCCGCGATCATGAAGGTCCATCCTTCCAACTACGCCATCCAGGGATTCACCAAGTCGGTGTCGGCCGCCGAGCTGGTGCCGCTGGCGCGCGAGAAGGGCCTGCCGCTCATAGAAGATCTCGGCAGCGGCACGCTGGTCGATCTCGAGCAATGGGGCCTGCCGCATGAGCCGACGGCGCGCGAGGCGATCGAGTCGGGTATCGATGTCGTGACCTTCTCTGGCGACAAGCTTTTGGGCGGTCCGCAGGCCGGCCTCATCGTCGGCCGCAAAGGATTGATCGAGCGCATCGCCAGAAACCCGATGAAGCGGGCGCTGCGGCTGGACAAGGTGCGGCTGGCGGCGCTCGAGGCGACGCTGAAGCTCTATACCGATCCGGAAAAGCTGCGCGCGCGTCTGCCGACCATCCGCACGCTCGCCCGCAAGCCCGATGAGATCCGCGCGCAGGCCGAGCGCCTCTTGCCGGCGATGGCCAAGGCGGTCGGCGGCGCGGCCAAGATCGCAATCGAAACCGTGCACGGCCAGATCGGCTCGGGTGCGCTGCCAGTCGAGGCGCTGCCGTCGTTTGCGCTGGCGCTTCGTGGCAAGGGCCTCGACGGCCTGGCCGATGCCTTCCGCCGCTTGCCGGTCCCAGTGATCGGCTACATCCGCGAGGACACGCTGTTCTTCGACGTTCGAACGCTCGACGACGAGGCAGCTTTCATGGCCCAGTTGGGCAAGCTCGATGTCGTGGCTGGGTAAACTTTTCCCACCCAGCGCCGACCGCCAGCTGGCCGATGCGCTGGCCGCCTGGAACGCCGGCGACTACGGCGTGGCGCTCGATCTGTGGGCGCCGCTTGCTCATCGCGGCGTGGCGCGCGCGCAGAGCAACATGGGGGCGGCGTTCCTCGAAGGCCGCGGCGTCGAGCGCGACCCCGACAAGGCGGTGGCCTGGCCGCACGGCGCCGCCGATCAGGGCGATGCCGGCGCCCAGCGAAACCTGGCGCTCTGCTACTACAACGGCTGGGGCGTGCCCCAGGACCAGGTCGAGGCGGCGCAGTGGTACGAGAAGGCCGCGGCGCAGGGTGATCTCGACGCCCAGGACATGATCTCGTGGATGCGGCTGGTCGGTGGCGGCTGCGAGCAGGATAACGTAGCGGCGAAGAACTGGGCCGAGAAGGCCGCGGCGCAGGGCAGTGCCGCCGCCATGGCGCGGCTGGGCGACATCTTTCACAACGCGCTCGGCGTCGAGCGCGATGTCGATCGGGCGGCACAGTGGTGGGGCAAGGCGGCGCGGCTCGGCCATCCCGAGGCGCAGGCGATGCTGGGGGCGGCCTATCTCGCCGGCAAGGGCGTTTTGCGCGATCCGGTCGAGGCGCTGCACTGGTTGCTGCGCGCCCAGGCCAATGGCGCCGGCGAGTTGGCGGCGGGATTTCTGACGGAGGCGCGGGCCCACACCAAGGCCTCGCAGCGCGCCGAGGCGGAACGCAAGGCAGAGGAGCCCCTCGCTCGGGAGACTGGGCCATGATCGTCGGCACCGCAGGCCACATCGATCACGGCAAGACGGCGCTCGTCAAAGCGCTGACCGGCGTCGACGCCGATCGCCTGAAGGAGGAGAAGGCGCGCGGCATCACCATCGACCTCGGCTACGCCTACAGCGATCTCGGCGACGGCAGGCAACTGGGCTTCGTCGACGTGCCGGGCCATGAGCGCTTCGTGCACAACATGCTGGCCGGCGCCACCGGCATCGATGCCGCGCTGCTGGTCGTCTCGGCGGCCGAGGGCATCAAGCCACAGACGATCGAGCACCTGCAGATCGTCGACCTGCTCGGCCTCGACCGCGGCATCGTCGCCGTCACCAAGGCCGACCTTGCCAGCGACGACCAGATCTTGGAGCGCATGGCAGAGATCGAGACGCTGCTTTCCTCGACCTCACTCAGGGGCGCGGAAATGGTGCCGGTCTCGGTGCTGAGCGGCCGCGGTATAGAGGAGCTTAAGAGCAAGCTTCTGGCGCTGGGCGAAAGCGGCAAGGCCGATACCGGCTTCGCGCGGCTGGCGGTTGACCGCTGCTTCGTGCTGCCGGGCGCCGGCGTCGTCGTCACCGGCACGGTCCATGCCGGCACCTTCCGCGTCGACGACCGCGTGCTGCTGACGCCGTCGGGTCTCGAGGCGCGCGTGCGCTCGCTGCACGCGCAGAACCGCGAGGCCGAGATCGGCCGGGCCGGCGAGCGCTGCGCGCTCAACCTCACCGGCGCGCGGCTGTCGAAGGACGCGACCCGGCGCGGCGACTGGGTGGTGGCGCCCGAGCTGCATGCGCCCACCGATCGCATCGACGTACGGCTGAAGCTGCTGGCCTCGGAGGCGCAGGCGCTGAAGCACTGGGCGCCCGTCCATGTGCACATGGGCTCGGCGCACGTCATGGGCCGTGTCGCGCTGCTCGAAGGCGAGCAGCTGGCGCCGGGTCATGAAGGGCTGGCGCAGCTCGTGCTCGACGAGAAGGTCGGCGCCCTTGCCGGCGACCGCGCGATCCTGCGCGATCCGTCGGCGACGCGCACCATGGCGGGCGCGTCAGTGGTCGACCCGTTCGGCCCGCCGCGCAACCGACGCACCGCGCGGCGGCTGGCGGAACTGGCGGCGCTGGTCGAGGGCGACACCGAGGTGATGCCGAGGCTGCTGGCGCTGGAGCAGGGTTTTATCGACCTCGCGCGCTTCGGCCAGGCGCGCAACCTGCGGCCAGCCGAGGTCGAAAAGCTGCTCGCCGATGCCCAAGGCAGCCAACACGGCGGCTACGGCATCCTCGCCAGTACGTTCGAGGAGTCGCGGCGGGATTTCGTCGGGGCGCTGAAGGCCTACCACGAAAGCAACGCCGACGCGCCCGGGCTGCAGCCCGAGCGGCTGCGCGTGACCATGAAGCGGCGCTGGCCGGCGGCGGTCTTCCGCGTGCTGCTCGACCACGAACTCGTGGCCAAGACGCTGGTGGTCGACGGGCCGTTTCTGCGCCTGCCCGGCCATTCGCTGAAGCTCGGCGCGCGCGACGAGGCGCTGTGGAAGAAGATCTCGGCCGACCTTCTACGCGAGCGCTACAAGCCGCCACGGGTGCGCGACTTCGCCGAGGGCTACAGCGTGCCGGAGGCCGACGTGCGCAAGCTGATGCGCCAGGCGGCCAAGCTCGGCCGCGTCATCGAGGTGGCGCCCGATCAGTTCTTCCTGCGGCCCGTGGTCGCCGAGATGATCGCCATCGCCCATGCCTTCGGCCGCGACTTCACCGCCGCCGAGTTCCGCGACAAGCTCGACAACGGCCGCAAGGTGGCGATCCTCATTCTCGAATTCTTCGACCGCCACGGCATCACCGTGCGCAAGGGCGACCTGCGCCGCGCGGTGCCGGCCAAGCTTGGGCAGTTTGGCCAACCTGCCGCTGCGTGACAGGCGGCGCGTTCTCGGGAATGATCGCAGATGGAGGGGAAGCGCTCCCGGTGGGGCGGCTGGCCTTCAAAGCCAGAGAGGGTCGTTTGACGGCTCTTAGTGGGTTCGACTCCCACTCTCTTCCGCCAACACCACTCCAAAGCCAGCTCAGAACGACCAAGTAATCCAACAAACACGCCAATTTAGGCAAACTTAGTGTCCACAGCCGACCAAGGTGGGCCAGTGGAAGTTACCCCCGGACGGGGGTAAGTTTGGGGGTAGCAGGTTTTTACCGAAATCGAGTTACCCCCATGCTTTCAGATGTGTCGATTCGCAAGATCAAGGCCACCAGCAAGCCGCAGAAGCTCACTGATGGACGCGGCCTCTACCTGTTGCTGACGCCAGCCGGGCAGCGCTGGTGGCGCTTCAAATACCGGTTTGCAGGCAAGGAAAAGCTGCTGTCACTGGGGGTGTATCCTGACGTGCCCTTGAAGCAGGCGCGCGAGAAATGTGAAGCGGTCCGCAAGCTGGTCGCGGCCGGCAACGACCCATCGGCGGCGCGGCAGGCGCAGAAGCGGGCCGAGCGGGAAGCGGCCGACAACGACTTTGCCAGCGTTGCCCGGCATTGGCTGGAGAACATCAAGGCGGAGTGGTCGCCGCAACACCACAGCGATTCGCTGAAGCGCTTCGAAATGTTCATTTTTCCAAAAATTGGCCATCGCCCGATTCGCGAGATCGCAGCGCCCGAACTACTCGCCGCGTTGCGAGGCATCGAGGCGCGCGGAACCATCGAATCGGCTCACAAGGTGGCGCGCGCTTGCGGGCAGGTGTTCCGCTTTGCCATTGCGGCCGGGCGCTGTGACCGCAACCCGGCTGCCGACCTTCGCGGGGCGTTGAAAGCCAAGCCCAAGGCCAAGCCCATGGCGGCGCTGGCGGCCGACGACCTCCCCGGCCTGCTGGCCGGCATCGATACCTACGATGGCGACGTACAGACCCGGCTGGCGCTCAAGCTGTTGGCGCTGACGTTCGTTCGTACGACCGAGCTGCGCAGCGCGACCTGGGCCGAGATTGACCTCGACCAGGCCGAATGGATGATTCCGGCCGAGCGCATGAAAACCAAGGCACCGCATCATGTCCCGCTGGCGCGGCAGGCTGTCGAGGCGTTCCGCCAGTTGCAAGCGCTCAACGGCAACCGGGAACTGGTCTTTCCGGGCCGGCGGCCGACACAGCCGATCAGCAAAAACACGATACTCTTCGCGATCTATAGAATGGGCTACCACAGCCGCATGACGGGGCACGGCTTCAGGGCTATCGCCTCGACCACCTTGAACGAATTGGGCTACCGTCCGGACGTGATCGAGCGTCAGCTTGCCCATACGGAAAAGAATGCGGTACGTGCCGCCTATCACCGGTCGCAGTACCTCGAAGAGCGCAAAGCGATGATGCAGCAATGGGCGGATCACCTCGACGCGCTGCGGGCCGACGGCGGGAAAGTCGTTGCCATCGGGCAGGGACGGAAGGCTATCACAAGCCGCCCGCCAACCGGGCTGAAGGCAAAGCCCTAGCAGGCGATGCGATTGCGGTAAGCTGAGGCGTTGTCCCCGCTTTATTGCGCTACGCCGCGATATTCACAGTGTTCGATTAAGCGCCAAGCCAGATTTGGTGGCATCCTGCGATTGTCCCAAGTCGTCCACCGCGGGCCCGTCCCGCAAGCGGGAGCCATGGCAGTAAGAATTGAAGCGCCTACCCGAAAAGTGAAGATCCATTCGATTCTGATAGAGCGCTACGGAACAGGAGGCACCCTCTCCAAAGATTATCCGGATTGGGGAGCGTTTAGCGGCCCGAAATTGCCCGCGCCATCTCCGGAGAACGTGGCGGCAAGCCTAACGGCGGAAGTTGAGCTTGGTGCGCTTTCCGAAAGCGAACTTGATGCAGAGTATAAGCGTTCCCAATTGGAGGCCTTGGCCAAGCTGGAAGCCAAGCGATGGTACAACCAGCCTGGTGCGCGAGCGGATTTCAGCCACTGGGCTAAGTGCGCTTATTGGCGAATCCCTGAAGCAGTCGCGCTCATTCTTGGACGCGACCCGGGAGTGATAAATGCGACATTGATCGTCCCCCATTGAGTGGTCCGGGTGGAATGTTAGTGCATGATGCCGTCCTTTACCATTGTCGGCTGTAGGTGGAGCGAAGCGGAACCGGAAGGCGGCAATGGCGGCGTCGTGGTTTCCGGGGCTGGCGGTTGATAGCCAAGGCT
>CAMDQJ010000152.1 GCA_945905835.1 Asaia bogorensis | reverse complement strand
GGCCGCCGACCACGGCCGAGCCGATGATCGGGAAGCCCGTGACCAGGCCGAGCACGGCGCCCGAGCCCGCGCCGATGCCGGCGCCCGTGGCGGCGCGCGGGCCCCACGTATCGCCGCACGCCGAGACCGACAAAGCGAGCGGCACAATGGCCGCCATAAGCTTGATATTCATGACCGGAACCTCAAGAGGGGAAGACTGCTCAACGTGCCGCCAAACGACAGACGGGACCTTTAATTGGCCGTCTGCCGAACACTTTCCTGAGATTTATCCAGCACGTCAACTAAATATTATAAGATATTGAATAATAACAACTATTTACTATCATCATCTAGAGCGACAGCGATGACTGCACGAGCCGTAAGAATTGCTGTTCCGGATACAGTATCGGTTTCGGGCCTCTGGCAGGCCCCTGTAAGGCCCCGTGCCTGCCTCGTGCTGGCCCCATGGCGGCCGGTGCCGGCATGACCCACGCAGTTCCTGACCGCGATCGCCGACGGGCTGGCCAGGCGCGGCGTGGCGACGCTGCGCTACCAGTTTCCCTACATGGAGCGCGGTTCACGCCGCCCCGACCCGCCGGCGACCGCCCATGCCGCCGTCCGCGCCGCCGCAGCCCATGCCGCATGGCGCGCGCCGAAGCTGAAGCTGTTTGCCGGCGGCAAGTCGTTCGGCGGGCGCATGACCTCGCAGGCCCAGGCAATCGCCCCACTGGCGGGAGTGCGCGGCCTTGTCTTCCTCGGCTTTCCCCTGCACCCCGCCGGCAAGCCGGGCAGCGAACGCGCGACGCATCTGTCCGACGTGAAGCTGCCGATGTTGTTCCTGCAGGGTTCGCGCGATGCGCTGGCGGAAGTCCGGCTGCTGAAGCCTGTGGTCACCCGGCTGGGAAAACGCGCGACGCTGAAGCTGGTCGCCGACGCCGATCATTCCTTTTACGTCCCGGCGCGGAGCGGCCGCAGCGATGGCGAGGTGCTGGACGAGATCCTCGACGCCGCCGCCGGTTGGATGATCAGCGCAGCGCCGCCGCGTAGGTCTCGGGCTTGAAGCCGACCACAAGCTTGCCGCCGGCGTCGAGCACCGGGCGCTTGATCATCGAGGGCTGCGCCACCATCAGCGCAATCGCCTTCTTCTCCGTGACGCCCGCCTTGTCGGCGTTGGGCAGCTTGCGGAAGGTCGTGCCGGCGCGATTCAAAAGCGTCTCCCAGCCGACCGTCTTCGCCCATTTCTCGAGCACGCCACTATCGATGCCGGACGCCTTGTAGTCGTGAAAGGCATAGCTGACGCCCTTCTTGTCGAGCCAGGCGCGTGCCTTCTTCATCGTGTCGCAGTTCTTGATGCCGTAGATCGTCGTCACCCGCTTGCCTCCATATGCCCGGGGCGACGGCGCCAGGCCGAGGGCGGAACGCCGACCAGCTTCTTGAAGGCGCGGCTGAAAGCGGCCTCGGAGCCGTAGCCGGTTTCGGAGGCGACGGTCGCGATATTCGCGTTGCCGCCGCTCAGGAGTCCCGCGGCGATCTGCATCCGCCATTTGGCGAGATAGTGCATCGGCGGCATGCCGACGAGATCGTTGAAGCGCTCCGCCAGCACCGAGCGCGACAGTCCGATGTCGCGGGCCAGCTCCTCGATCGTCCAGTTGCGCGCCGGCGCGCCGTGCAGCAGCGACAGGGCCTTGCCGACGAAGGGATCGCGCAAGCCCGCCAGCCAGCCGGCCTGTCCCGGCGGCAAGGCTTCGAGATGGCAGCGCACCACCTCGATGAACATCAGCTCGCTGAGCTTGGCCAGGACGCTTTCGCCGCCGGCCCGCTTGCCCGCCGACTCGATCATCGCCAGCCGGATGAACTCGCCCAGCCACGGGGTATCGCCACCCTGTGTCGCCTTGGCCTTGATGACGGGCGGCAGGTTGTCGAGCAGCGGATTGAACGGCTGGGCATCGCAGGCGAGGAGGCCGCAGACCAGCTTGACCGTGGGCGGCCCGCCGCCGGTGTGGTTGATGAAGAACGGCAACTGGCTGGCGCTGACACCGTCGAGCGCATCCGGCGCCACGGGATCGGCGCGCATGCCGGGGCTGCTCGACATGACATGCGGGTCGCCTTTGGTGAAGACGATGACCTCGCCGACGTCGAGCGCGATCGCCTCCTGACCGACGATCGCGGCGAAGCAGCGGCCCTCGGTCACCACGTGATACGAGATCAGGTGCCCCGCGCCCGGCAGGATCTTGGGCAGGACCATCTCGCGCGTCGGTTGCTCGGCGACCCACGGCTCCCGGGCGATGACGTCGAAATACGTCGCGCCCGTCAAACGAACCGTTCGCAGGACGTCGGAAAGAGCATCGGCTGCCATTTGGGGGCAACCTAGGAATTGCCGACGCCGCGTCAAGCATTGCGGACGCCTGATCATTCGGACTCGGCGCGACAGCACCTAGATACACGGCCCGCGCGCTGCAGCAGCACGACGGGATGCAACAAGGAGCAAAAGCCATGGATCTCTATGTCATTCGCCGCCCCAGCGCCTGGGCCAACGTGCCCGAGCTCGAAGCCGCCGCCATCAAGTCGGGCGGATCGGCAACGAGGAGATGGCCGACCGGGTGCGCTGGATCCGCAGCTACGTCGTCAAGGAAGCCGATGGGCGCCTCGGCACCTTCTGCATCTACGAGGCGAAGGATCCCGACTCGATCCGCGAGCATGCCAGCCGCGTCGGCATGCCCGGCGACCAGATTTTCCCGGTCGTCAACACCGTGATCACCCGCGACGACCCGGCCAAGGCAAGCGCCGCGGCCTGAAACGATAGGGCGCCGCCGCCAGCGCGGCGGCGCCTCCCAACCCCGACTGCAAAAGCCACCGGCAAAGGAATGCCATCATGAACGTTCAAGTAACTCCCCCGACCGCCGTCGATCTCGCCACCATCAAGGGCCGCCAGCAGGTCGCCTGGAGCGCAGGCGACTATGCGGTGGTCGGCAACACCCTGCAGATCGTGGGCGAAACCCTCTGCGAGGTGATCGACCTGCGCAGCAACCAGCGCGTCCTCGACGTCGCCGCCGGCAGCGGCAATGCCACCCTCGCCGCCGCCCGCCGCTTCGCCGAGACGGTGTCGACCGACTATGTCGCTTCGCTGCTCGAGCGCGGCCGCGAGCGCGCGGTTGCCGACCGCCTGGCGGTCACCTTCCAGGAAGCCGATGCCGAGTCCCTGCCCTTCGCCGATGCGAGCTTCGACGTCGTCCTGTCGACCTTCGGCGTCATGTTCACGCCGAACCAGGAGCAGGCCGCCAGCGAGCTGCTGCGCGTCTGCCGGCCAGGGGGCAAGATCGGCCTCGCCAACTGGACGCCGGAGAGCTTCATCGGCCAACTCTTCAAGACCATCGGCAAGTATGTGCCGCCGGCGCCCGGCGTGAAGTCGCCGGCGCTGTGGGGTACCGCGGCGCGACTCGACAGCCTGTTCGGCTCGAAGGCGACGGTGGCGACGGCAAGCCGGCACTTCGTCTTCCGCTACAAGTCGCCGACGCACTGGCTGGAGATCTCCGCACCTACTACGGCCCGGTCGTGAAAGCGTTCGCCGCCCTCGACGGCGAGGCCCGCGAGGCGCTCGCCGCCGACATCCATGCCCTGATCGACAGGTTCAACACCGCGCAGGACGGCACCCTCGTCGTCCCCAGTGAATATTTCGAAGTCGTGGTCACCAAGAAGACCTGATCGCAGGGACGCGGGCGCGGCGTGCAGCCGTGCCCGCTCTTGCGCATCCGGTACGGAGAAGGAGCGGTGTCTTGATTCCCAGCATGTCGATTTCGGCCTTCACGTCGGTGCACGTCGCTATGAGCCTGGTCGCCATGCTGGCCGGTTTCTTCGTCGTGCGCAGCCTGTTCGCCTCGAGGAAGCCGGCCCAGTTCGCGACCGAGTGCCCTCACCTCGTCCTTCCACGGTTCTGGCCGGCCTTGGCCTCAAAGGCACGGCACGCGCCGAGGAATTGACCCCGGCCGACTTCGTGCGCCTGTCCCAAGCAACGCTGGACTCGCGTTAAGCCGCCAAGTACCGATGTTTCATGCCCAACCTTCACGTCAATGATACGCCGAAAATGACGGCATTTCTCGTCGGGCGCGGCGTCTTCCGCGACGCGCCGCTGGTCGTGGCCGATATCGGCGCGCGCGGCGGTGTCGAATCCTATTGGGAAGTCTTCGGCCAGGACATCCGCATCGTCGCCTTCGAAGTCGATGCCGAGGAATGCGCCCGCCTCAACGAGGGCAACGACAGGCGGGTCCGCTATCTGCCCCACGCCCTGGGCCGCGACATCGCCCCCCGCACCCTGCATGTCGCCAACCACGCGCCATCGAGTTCCCTCCACAAGCCGAACCCGGCCTATCACTCCCGCTATCTCGACGGTTCCAATCTCGAAACCATCAGGGAAATTACGGTCCAGACGACGACGCTTCCCGCGGCGCTGGCAGCCAACGGCATTCCGACGCCCGATTTCATCAAGATCGACGTCGAAGGCGCCGAACTCGAGATCCTGCAGGGCGCCGCCGAGGTCATGCGCTCGCCCGACATGCTGGGCTTGGTCACGGAGGTGCGCTTCACCAGTGCCTCATCGGGCTGCCCGCTGTTTTGGGAGATGGAGCGCTATGCCCGCGAGGTCGGCCTCGAACTCTACGATCTTGACACCTATCGCTACAGCAAGCGCGCGCTGCCCTATCCTTACCTCTACGATTTCCGCGATCTGGGGGGCCAGCCAGTCGCCGGCTCTTCGATCCAGGGCCAGATCCTCTGGGGCGACGCGCTCTATCTGCGTGACTATGTCGGCCACAGCGCCGCAGCGCCGCAGCGCCGCAAGCTCGTGGCGCTGGCCTGTCTATACGAGATCTTCGGGTTGAACGATTGCGCGGCCGAGCTGCTCCTGCAGCACCGCGCCACCTTCGAGGAAATCGTCCCGGTGCAATCGCTGCTCGACCTGCTGGTGCCGGAAGCCAAGTCGAAGCGCCTGAGTTACGCCGAGTACATGAACCGCGACATCGTCACCGATCCGCTGCTGCGGCCGACCTGGCCGCGTCGCTACCCCGAGGCCATGGTCGCCAATTACGACGGCCGCTTTATCCCGTCCTGGGTCAGCAAGTGGTGGTTTGGCCGGTAGCCATGCGCTCGCTCGCCTTCAACCTCTTCTTCTATCTCACGACACTCCTCTATGCCGTAGCCGGCATCTTGCTGGTGCCGGTTCCCTCGCCAACCCTGCTGCGCCACCTGCTCCGCAACTGGGCACACGTCATCGGCTGGGGCATGCGCTGGATCGGCGGCATGAAGATCGAAGTCCGCGGTCGCGAGCATCTGCCCGCCCGCGGTCCGGCGCTGCTCGCCATGAAGCATCAGAGCGAGTCCGACGCCGTGCCGCTGATCGCCGAAATCCCCGGCATCGCCTTCGTCGCCATGCAGGAGCTGTTTCGTTACCCGCTGATCGGCGCCATCCTCTATCGGCTGCAGATGATCCGCGTCGATACCTGCGGCGGCGGTAAGGAGCGCGAAAACCTCGCCCGCTTCGCCCGGCGCGCCTACGACAGCGGCCGCTTCATCACGATCTATCCCGAGGGCCATCTGATGGCGATCGGCGAGCACGAGCGCTACCGCTCGGGCATCTACTACATGGCGCGCGACTTCGAGCTGCCGGTGACACCGATCGCCACCTGTGTCGGGCTGCTGTGGAACCGCCGCGACTGGAAGAAGAATGCCGGCCGCGCCGCCATCGAATTCCTGCCGCCGATTTCGCCGGGCCTCGAAAAAGCCGAGTTCATGCGCCGGCTAGGGCCCGTTCTCAATTGAGACAAATGTAGCTGGCGGCGAGAAGTACACCAGCGAGGAAGTTCCGTGCGAGCTTGTCATAGCGGGTCGCGATGGCACGGAACTGTTTGAGCTTGCAGAAGAAGTTCTCGATGAGATGGCGCGCCTTGTAGAGTTCCTTGTCGTATTGGCGCTGGACCTTGCGATTGCTCTTGGACGGGATGACCGCGACCTTGTTGTTGGCAGTGAGCAGGTCGATGACGCGAGCATCGGCGTCGAAAGCCTTGTCGGCCAGCAGTGTGCCGGCGGCGAGATCGGGCAGGAAGGCATCGGCGCCTTGCAGGTTGTGAGCCTGGCCGGCGGTGAGCAGGAAATCGATCGGGTTGCCCAACACATCGACCAAGGCGTGGATTTTGGTGCTCAGCCCGCCCTTGCTGCGCCCGATCGCCTGGTCGGTGCCGTTTTTTTGGGAGCGCCGGCGCTGTGCTGATGGGCACGCACGATCGTGCTGTCGATCATCGCGTACTCATTGTCAGCGTCGGCACTGAGGTGCTTGAACAGTTCGACCCAGACGCCGCTCACGGCCCAGCGACTGAACCGGATATGCACCGCTTTCCAGTCGCCGAACCGCTCTGGCAGATCGCGCCACGGGATGCCCGCTCGGTAGCGAAACAGCACCGCCTCGACAAACAACCGATTATCCTTCGCCGTCACCCCGACGTGGCCCTCACGGCCGGGCAGCAAGTCCTTGATCCGCAAAAACACCTAACTCGGTGTCTTCCAAACCGGGGGCAGGCCACAATGACTTAGTTAACTAAAACTACTCCCACTCGATCGTTCCCGGCGGCTTGGACGTAATGTCATACGTCACCCGGTTGATGCCCCGGCACTCATTGATGATGCGCGCCGCCACCCGTCCCAGGAACGCG
>CAMDQJ010000151.1 GCA_945905835.1 Asaia bogorensis | reverse complement strand
CAGGATCAGCGTCTTGAGGCCCGCGCCTGCGGCCTCCGCGGCGGCCGCCAGGCCTGCAGGGCCGGCGCCGATAATGACCAAGTCGAAAAGTTCTGTACTCACGGGCGCACTCTTGGTTTTTTCCCGGCCTTGGTTTCAAGCGGCCTGATTCCTCATGTCACTATGCCTAGTTAAACTATGTATGGAAGCTGAGATGCTAAAAGGACACCTCGACACGATCGTGCTGGCAGGGCTCGAAGCCGGCCCGGCGCACGGCTACGCCATCATCGAGGAGATCCGCAGGCGTAGTGCGGCGACGTTCGACCTGCCGGAGGGCACCATCTATCCGGCGCTGCATCGCCTCGAACTGGCGGGCCTGCTGGCCAGCACCTGGACCGAGCCGGGTGTGGGCCGCCGCCGCCGCGTCTACTCGCTGACCCCCAAGGGCCGCGACGCGCTGGCCGAGCGCCGCCGCGGCTGGGGCCGCTTCTCGCGCACCGTCGATGCGCTGCTGACCGAGGCGGGGACGTGAGCGGTGCGAGCGCGGCCTATGTCGAGGCGCTTGGCCGCGAACTGTCGTTCGATCGCGCGCTGGCGCGTCGCGTTTGCGCCGAAACAGAGGATCATTTGCGCGAGGCCGCCGAAACCGATCCGGCATGGCCGGCGGAAGAGGCCGAGCGCCGTGCCGTCGCACGCTTCGGCTCGTGGCGCGACATCGCCGCGCAATTCACCGAAAATGCCGTCCACCGCCAGGCCAACCGCACCTGGCTGATCCTGCTCACCGCGGTGTTCGCGACGTTCCTCGCCATGCGGCTGCGCGTCATGTGGCTGGAAGGCGGCGATGATGCGGTCTCGTTCCTGGCACCGCTGATCGATCGCTACGCTTTCGCCGCCGCGACTGCCGTCGCCGCCATCGGCTGGTGGGTGGCCCGCCGCTCCGTGTTGCCACTGGCCTTCTGCATCGCAGCCCTTGCCGCATCGATCGCTGCCGGCCTGGTGCGTGCCGATCTTTTGGCAAGGCCGGCGCCGGTCCACGTGCTCGCCGGCACGGCCTGCGAGATCGCGCTGGTGCTGATGCTGGCCTTTTTCGTCTTCGATTTGTACCGGGGGCGGCGCCGGGTGGAGATATTGCGGGGGCCGGGATGATGCAGGGCTGGCGTCTGGTCGGATTGCTCTCGGGGCTGCTGTTGGCCATGTCCGCCTGGCTGCTGGCAATGCATGGCGGCGACGTCGAGGGATTGCGGCTTGTCATCCGTGCCACGGCACGGACATCGTTGGTGCTGTTCATTCTCGCCTTCACCGCGAGCGCGCTCGCTGAGCTCGTGCCGGGCGCGATCACGCGCTGGCAGCGCACGAACCGTCGCTATCTCGACGTTTCCTTCGCCGTCTCGCATTTCATCCATCTTGCGGTGATCGTCGCGCTGGCGAGCGTCGACCAAGCGCTGTTCTGGAAGCTGACCAACATCACCACCATCGTGCTGGCCGGCACGGCCTACCTGTTCATCGCGGCGATGGCGGCAACGTCGTTCGATCGCAGCGCCGCCTGACTTGGTCCGCGCAACTGGCGCCTGCTGCATCTTTTAGGCGGTTGGTACATCTGGACCAGCTTTGCCACCGCCGTCGGCAAACGCGTATCGCTCGACAGTTTCTACTGGCCGATGGCGGCTCTCGTGGTCGCGGCTGCAGCCGTGCGCCTGATCGCGATGTCCCGGCGCAACCGACGGCGGACGGGCTCAGCGCCTGCGCTTTTCCTTTAAATTCAGCGTCTTGTGGGCTGCTTCCCACGATTTTGGGGCCGTGTGGCACGCTCCCCCCGGATATGGTATCCGGGAGATCAACAGCTTGAGGGGACGAGCGAAAGGATGCCGGGGGGCGCCATCGCGGTCGCAGCGGATCACGCCGGCTTCGACTTGAAGGAAATACTCAAACGCGACCTGCAGGAAGCGGGTTTCGCGGTGCTTGATCTTGGCACGAATTCCACTGTATCGGTCGATTATCCGGACTTCGGCAAGGCGATGGCCGAAGTGATCGCGTCGGGCAAGGCTGAGCGCGGCGTTCTCGTCTGTGGCACCGGTATCGGCATCTCGATCGCCGCCAACCGCAACTCAAAGGTGCGGGCTGCGCTCGTCCATGACGTCACCTCGGCAAAGCTTTCACGCGAGCATAACGATGCCAACGTGGTTGCGTTCGGCCAGCGCCTGATCGGCGTTGAGACGGCGCGGGATGCGCTGAAAGCTTTTTTGAATACCCAATTCGCAGGCGGTCGCCATGCTGGCCGCGTTGCCAAGCTTGCCTGAGGAATAGAGGGCATGAGCCAAGCCGCGTTGAAAATGCAGGATACGCCACTGGCGATGTTCACTCAAAGCCTCGCTGAGGCCGATCCTGCGGTCCATGCCGCGGTCAAGGGCGAGCTGGCGCGCCAGCGTGAGCAGATCGAACTTATAGCCTCGGAAAACATCGTGTCGCGTGCCGTGCTCGAGGCGGCTGGCTCGGTGCTGACCAACAAATATGCCGAGGGCTATCCCGGCAGGCGCTACTACGGCGGCTGCGAGGAAGTCGACAAGGCCGAGAAGCTGGCCATCGAGCGGGCGAAGAAGCTCTTCGGTTGCTCCTTCGCCAACGTCCAGCCGCATTCTGGCGCCCAAGCCAACCAGGCTGTGTTCATGGCGCTGCTGCAGCCGGGCGACAAGTTTTTAGGCATGGCGCTCGACCAGGGCGGCCATCTCACGCACGGCTCGCCGGCCAACCAGTCGGGCAAGTGGTTCAAGGTCGTGTCCTACGGCGTGAAGGCCGACACGCATCTGATCGACTACGAGCAGATGGAAGCGGTGGCGCGGGCAGAGAAGCCCAAGCTGATCATCGCCGGCGCCTCGGCCTATTCGCGCCACATCGACTTCGCGTGCTTCCGCAAGGTTGCCGACGAGATCGGCGCCTACTTCATGGTCGACATGGCGCATTACGCCGGTCTGGTCGCGGCCGGGGTCTATCCCAGCCCGCTGCCGCACGCCCATGTGACGACCACGACGACGCACAAGACGCTGCGCGGGCCGCGCGGCGGCATGATCCTGTCGAACGATGCCGAACTCGGGAAGAAGATCAATTCAGCGGTGTTCCCCGGCCTGCAGGGCGGGCCGCTGATGCACATCATCGCCGCCAAGGCGGTAGCCTTCGGCGAGGCGCTGCGGCCGGACTTCAAGGTCTATGCCCAGAACGTCGTCGACAATGCCCGCGCGCTCGCCTCGGCACTGACCGAGCGCGGTCTTGCCATCGTCTCGGGCGGTACCGACAGTCATGTCATGCTGGTCGACCTGCGGCCCAAGAAGGCCACGGGTAACATCGCCGAGAAGGTGCTCGACCGAGCCGGCATCACGACCAACAAGAACAGCATTCCGGGAGATCCGGAAAAATACACCGTCACCTCGGGCATCCGGCTGGGTTCGCCGGCGGGAACGACACGCGGATTCGGGGTCGCTGAGTTCCGCCAGGTCGGCCACCTGATCGCCGACGTGCTCGACGGCATCGCCAAGAACGGCCCGGACGGCGACGCCCAGGTCGAGAGTCAGGTGCGCGGCAAGGTCCGTGCGCTGTGTGCCCGCTTTCCCATCTACCGCGACTGAAAAGCGCCCAAGCAAGCCAGGGGGACTAGATGCGCTGTCCATTCTGCGGTCACGAGGATACCCAAGTGAAGGACTCGCGACCGACCGACGACAATTCGGCGATCCGCCGGCGGCGCTACTGCCCGTCCTGCGGTTCGCGCTTCACCACCTTCGAGCGCGTGCAGCTGCGCGAGCTGACGGTGGTCAAGAAGAACGGCCAGCGCGTGCAGTTCGACCGCGACAAGCTCGCGCGCTCGATCTCGGTGGCCTGCCGCAAGCGACCTGTCGACCCGGAGCGGGTCGAGCGCGTGGTCAACGGCATCGTGCGACGGCTGGAAAGCTCCGGCGAGAGCGAGATCCCCTCGACGCAGATCGGCGAACTGGTGATGGACGCGTTGCGCGCGCTCGATCCGGTGGCCTATGTGCGGTTCGCCTCGGTCTATCGCAACTTCCGCGAGGCCAAGGATTTCGAGGAGTTCATCTCCGACCTCGCCGAGACCAACCTCAAGGACTGACGGCCATGATGCGTGCGGCGCTTGCTTTGGCGCGCCGCTCACTCGGCCGCGCGTGGCCCAACCCGGCAGTGGGTTGTGTGATCGCGCGTGACGGTATCGTGCTGGCGCGCGGCCGCACGCAGGAAGGCGGCCGTCCGCACGCCGAGACCAACGCCATCGCCAATGCAAAGGGCCCGCTGATGGGCGCCACGGTCTATGTGACGCTCGAGCCGTGCTCGCATTTCGGCAAGACGCCGCCCTGTGTCGATGCGCTGATCGAGGCCGGTGTCTCGCGTGTCGTATCGGCGCTGGAAGATCCCGATCCGCGCGTGAAGGGAACCGGCCACGCACGCCTACGAACCGCGGGTATCGCTGTCGAGTTCGGCGTGCGCGGCGCGGAGGCGGCCGAACTCAATGCCGGCTTCCTGATGCGCATCCGCGAGGGTCGGCCGATCTTTCACCTTAAGATGGCGACATCGCTCGACGGCCGCATCGCTACAGCTTCGGGTGAGAGCAAATGGATCACCAGCAACACCGCGCGCGCCGATGGCCAGCGCCTGCGCGCGACGCATGACGCAATCATGATTGGTGCCGCGACGGCAGCGGCTGACGATCCTGAACTGACCTGCCGCCTGCCGGGACTCGGCGCTCGTTCGCCAGTGCGCATCATTCTCGATTCAAAGGCGCGGCTGTCGCCGACCTCCAAGCTTGCGATGAGCGCGCGCGAGGTGCCGGTATGGCTGGTCTGCACCCCGGCGGCCTCCATGCAGGTGCGGCGCGCGCTCGAGGAGCGCGGCGTGGAGATCATTGAGATCGCTGCCGAAAGTGCGGGCCGCGTCGATGTGATGCTGGCGTCCAAGGCGCTGGGCGAGCGCGGGCTGACGCGGGTCCTGATCGAGGGCGGTGGCGCGGTGAGCGCGGCCTTCCTCAAGGCTGGCCTGGTCGATCGCGTGAGCTGCTATCGCACCGGCCTTGGGCTGGGCGATGACGGCCGCCCTGCGATAGGTGACATGGCGGTCAGCCGGCTCGATTTCGCGCCTCGGTTCAGGCTGGTGTCGGTGCGCGAACTTTACGGCGACACGGTGGAAACCTGGCGGCGGCGGACGTAAGGACAGAGCATGTTCACGGGCATCGTGACCGACATGGGCGATATCGCCGAGATGAAGCCCGGTAGCCAGTCGGGCGACCGCCGCTTCGTCGTGCGCACGAAGCACGACATGAACCCTATCGCCATCGGTGCCTCGATCGCCTGCTCGGGCTGCTGCCTGACGGTGATCGAGAAAGGCCGGGACTGGTTCGCCGTCGAGGTCTCGGGCGAAAGCCTCGACAAGACTCACCTCGGCGACTGGAAGGTCGGCAGCCGCATCAACCTCGAACTGTCGCTGAAGCTGGGCGACGAGCTGGGCGGCCATCTGGTCTACGGCCATGTCGACGGTGCGGGTAAGATTGTGTCGATGACGCCGGAAGGCGGCAGCGTACGTTTCGTGTTCCAGGCACCGGGCGATCTGGCGCGTTTCATCGCCGCCAAGGGATCGGTCGCCATCGACGGCATCTCGCTCACGGTCAACGAAGTGACAGGAAACCGCTTCGGCGTGAACATAATTTCCCACACCCAGGCGGTTACGACCCTCGGGCAGGCCAAACCGGGGCAGCGGGTCAACCTTGAGGTCGATATGCTCGCGCGTTACGTTGCGCGACAGTTGGAGTACCCAAAAGCATGAGCGCGCTCGAAAAGGACGCTTGGCGGATCACCTTCGGCGAAGTGAAGGCGGCTGCCGAGGACATCATCGAGGAAGCCCGGCGCGGCCGGATGTTCATCCTGGTCGACGACGAGGACCGCGAGAATGAGGGCGATCTCGTGATCCCGGCCCAGTGGGCGACGCCCGAGGCCATCAACTTCATGGCCAAGCACGCCCGCGGGCTGATTTGCCTGGCGCTGACCCGCGAGCGCGTCGAGCAGCTCGGCCTGCCGCTGATGGCGCAGAACAATGGCACCCGCCACCAGACCGCCTTCACCGTCTCGATCGAGGCGCGCGAGGGCGTGACCACCGGCATTTCGGCGGCCGACCGCGCCCGTACTGTCGCCGTAGCGATCGACCCGTCTTGCGGGCCCCAGGACCTCGTGACGCCCGGCCATGTCTTCCCTCTGGTCGCCCGCGACGGCGGCGTGCTGGAGCGCACCGGCCATACCGAATCGGCAGTCGACCTCGCGCGACTGGCTGGCCTGACGCCGGCCGGCGTGATCTGCGAGATCATGAACGACGACGGCACGATGGCCCGTCGCAACGACCTCATCACCTTTGCGCAGAGGCACGGCCTCAAGATCGGTACCATTGCCGACCTGATCGCCTACCGCCGGCGCTACGACTCGATCGTCAAGCGGTTGAGCGAAACCAACTTCGACAGCACCTATGGCGGCGAGTTCCGCTGCGTCGTGTACGTGAACAAGGTGACGATGGCGCAGCACGTGGCGCTGGTGAAGGGCGATCCCGCGGCGGGCGGTCCTGTGCTGGTCCGCATGCATGCCGTGAACCTGTTCACAGATGCGCTCGGCCAGCGTACCGGCGGTCGCGGCGGCGAGATCGAGGCGTCGATGCGCGAGATCTCCAAAGAAGACCGCGGCGTCATCGTACTGATCCGCGAGCCCGTCACCGTCATGCTGTCGGAGCAGCGCAAGCGCCGCGGCGAAGTCGACGAACAAGGCAGCGGCGAGTTGCGCGACTACGGCGTCGGCGCCCAGATCCTGATCGATCTCGGCGTCAAGGAAATGGTGCTGCTGACCAACAGC
>CAMDQJ010000150.1 GCA_945905835.1 Asaia bogorensis | reverse complement strand
CTTCGCCGTCACACCCACGTGCCCGTCACCGCCCGGCAGAAAATCCCTGATCCGTGCCCATTGGTCATCCCGCAATCCATAACGCCGTGTCATCGGTCAGCTCTCCTCGATGGCCGACCTCCTATGAATCACTTAAAATCCTCATTGGGGATCCCCTAATTGAGGACAGGCCCTAGCCGGCGATGCCCAGCGCAGCGGCCTTTTCGACGGGAATGGCCGCTACATTGGCCGAAATCGGCACCCCGGACTTCCACTTCTCCAACTGTGCGCCGGCATCGGTGAAGATGCGAACGTCGTACTTCAGCTGGGTCGTCAGGAGATCGAGCAGGCCATTGGCACTGTGACCCTGGTCGCGCAGTGCCTTTTCGTTGATCTCCATGAGCATCACCGGGCGCCAGGCTTCGATGCACGCTATGGCGCCATTCACGACACTCGCCTCGGCGCCTTCGACATCGATCTTCATCACGTCGATGGAGTTGAGCGACAGCCTCTTGGCAACGGTATCCAAGGTTTCGATCTTCACGCGCTCGATCGTCGAGGTCACGACGTCGTCGTGGGCAAAGCCGCCGAGCGTGTTGTGACCGGCATGAAGTCCATGGGCGAGCTTCAATTCGGCCATCCCGCTCTCCGCCCCCAAGGCGGACGGAATGACGACGACGTTCTCGAAGGCGTTGCGCGCCAGGTTCCGCCTCAGATGTGCCCGTTCGCGCGAACTCGGTTCCACCGCTATGACTTTTCCCGACGGACCAACGCGCTTGGCGGCAAACAGCGTGTAGTATCCATCATTCGCCCCGACGTCGATGAAGACCATGCCGGGCTTGAGCACACGATCAAGGAACGCGAACTCGTTCGGTTCGAACGATCCGCAGACATAAAGGCAAAGGCTGTTGTCGTTGCCCAGCGTCACCTCCACGCTGGTAGCGCCATGCCAGGGCACTGTCAGGGGCACGATCATGCCCTTCCGCCGCGCGACCTCCCATAGAGCGCCACGCCGACAGGCGAGCCATTGGCGCTTATCGTAGTACTCCTCGGCAAACTTCCATCCCGGACGCGGCACCAGCGTGGGCGGCCACGGCTTCAGCATCGACGCATAGGCGATGCCCAGCACCGGCGCACGTTCGATCAGCCAACTGCCCAGATTGTCCAGATGATATCCGACCCCAGAACTCAGCCATCCCCAGGGGCCGGCGACGTCAAGTGCGCGGATTTCGTTCATCTTTTTTTGTACTCACCTGGTTCAAGGCCTGTCAGAGCCAAAACAATCGGCATTTGGCGTAAAGCATAACGCCTTATTGCGCCACGCTCCATTGCAGCCGCACGGCAGCCAACTATAATGCCCTACTCTCTCCCTCAACCGGTTCGATGTCCGCGCTGCTCCTCCGCGCCCTCTTGGCGATCACCCTCGGCCTGCTGCCCCTGCTGATGCCAACCCTGGCGTCCGCCCAGGGCCTGCGCGTCGTCGCGCGCGTCAACGACGACGCCATCACGGACTTCGAGCTGGCGCAGCGGGTCATATTCGCCATCGGCACCACCGGCCTCCAGGACAGTCCGGACATCCGCCAGCGGCTGTCCACCCAGGTGCTGCGCCAGATGGTCGACGAGCGCCTGCAGATCCAGGACGCCAAGCGCCTGGGCATGAAGGCCAACGAGAATGAGATTGCCGCGCGCGTTGCCGAGCTCGAACGCACAACCGGGCTGGGCCGCGGTCAGTTCCGCCAACTCGTCCAGAGCTTCGGCGTTCCCTACGAGATCGCCCTGCAGCAGATCGAAGCCACGATCTCGTGGGCCAAGATCATCCGTCGCCGGGTGCGGCCGCAGGTCGAGGTCTCGGAGGCTGAGATCGACGATGCGATGGCCCGACTGCAGATCAACGTCGGCAAGACTGAATCGCGTGTCGCCGAAATCTTCGTGCCGATCGACCGCGTCGAGCAGACTGAGGAGTCCCGGCGCAATGCCGAGCGGATCATCGAACAGTTGAAGCGCGGCGCGCCGTTCCCCGCCGTCGCCCAGCAATTCTCGCAGGGCGCCACGGCGCAGAGCGGCGGCGATATCGGCTGGGTGACGCCCGGCTCGCTCGATCCTGCGATCGACGCGGCGATAGAGAAGCTGCAGCCGCGAGGCTATTCCGAGCCG
Source organism: Asaia bogorensis (assembly GCA_945905835.1). Classification (GTDB taxonomy): domain Bacteria; phylum Pseudomonadota; class Alphaproteobacteria; order Reyranellales; family Reyranellaceae; genus Reyranella. Next base: position 4,883 of record CAMDQJ010000150.1, on the reverse strand, counting down.
GTGCGGTCGCCGGCCGGCTGGCACATCCTCTACGTCATCGAGCGCCGCCAGTTCGCCGCCGCGCGGCCTGATGACGCGCGTCTCAATCTCGTCCAGATGACGCTGGCCCTGCCGACCAACGCTTCACCCGAAGAGACCAGCCGCGCTTCGGCCGACGCCCAGAAGGCGCTAAGCGCGGTTCGGCAGTGCGGCGATCTGCACATTCAAGCCAGCGCGCTCAAGGGCGCAACCTCGGGCGACCTGACGGGCGTGCGCGTCGGTGACCTCGCCGGTAACCGCGAGATGTACGACGCCATCCCGCGCCTGCAGTCGGGCCAGACCGCCGGCCCCTTCCGCGTTGCCGAAGGCCTGCAGGTCGTAGCCTTGTGCAGCCGCGAGGGCGGCCAGGGCCTGCCGCCGCGCGACGCGATTTCCCAGCAGCTCCTGCTGCAGAAACTCGAGACCGCTGGCCGCCGCTATATGCGTGAGCTGCGCCGAACCGCCACCATCGAATATAAGCAGCCGTGACCGTTGCGCTGCCGCTCGCCGTTACGATGGGCGAGCCGGCCGGCATCGGCGGCGAGCTCAGTCTCAAGGCATGGCTGGCGCGCCGCGCCGGGACCCGGCCATTCTTCGTGCTCGACGACCCGCAACGGCTGACGACGCTCGCCCGCACGCTCGGCCTCGATGTACCTGTACGCGCCATTGCGCGGGCGGCCGACGCCGGTGCCATCTTCGGCTCGGCCCTGCCCGTCCTGCCGGTCACCCTGGGCGCAGAGGTGAAGGCCGGCTATCCCGACACAGCCAATGCCCCCGCCACCATCGCCACGATCGAACGGGCGGCTGTGCTTGCGCGCAATGGTGAGGTGGCGGGAATGGTGACCAACCCGATCCAGAAGAAAACCCTGCAGGATGCCGGATTCCGGCACCCCGGCCACACTGAGTTCCTGGCCGAGCTGGCGGGCGGCGCCGACGTCGCGATGATGCTCGCCTGCCCGGAGTTGCGCGTCGTGCCGGTAAGCGTCCATCTCTCGCTTGCCGACGCCGTGCGCGTGCTCGACACGCCCTCGATCGTCCGCGCCGGCCGGATTGCGGCGGCGGGGCTCACATCGCTATTCGGGATCGCCAGACCGCGGCTCGCCGTGGCAGCGCTCAACCCGCATGCCGGCGAGCAGGGCACGATGGGCAATGAGGAAGCGCGCATCATCGGACCGGCCGTGGAGGCGTTGCGGCGCGACGGCATCGAGGCCCATGGCCCGGCGCCGGCCGACACACTGTTCCATGCCGCCGCGCGCACGAAGTACGACGCGGTGTTGTGCATGTATCACGACCAGGCGCTGATCCCGATCAAGACCATCGACTTCGCCGGCGGCGTCAACGTAACGCTCGGCCTGCCGTTCGTGCGTACCTCGCCCGACCATGGCACGGCGCTCGACATTGCAGGATCCGGCCGGGCCGACCCAGCGAGCCTGATCGCAGCCCTAGGCATGGCCGACGACATGGCGCGTCGCCGCGGACACTGAACGTGGATGCGCGAGCCACCGAAGCATTGGCCCGGCTGCCGCCGTTGCGCGAAACCATCGCCGCCCATGGTCTCGATGCCCGCAAGCGCCTGGGACAGCACTTTCTGCTCGACCTCAACCTGACTCGGCGGATCGCCCGTGCTGCCGGCGCGCTCGACGAGGGCACGGTGATCGAGGTCGGCCCCGGCCCCGGCGGACTGACGCGCGCCCTGCTGCTGGAGGGCGCTGCCCGCGTCGTGGCCATCGAAATCGACCCACGCGCCATCGCCGCCCTGCAGGAGCTGCAGGCCGCCTCCGGCGGCCGCCTGGAGATCGTCGAGGCCGATGCGCTCGAGATCGATATCGCAGCCCTGGGCCGACCACCGCGGCGGATCGTGGCCAACCTGCCCTACAACATCTCGACCGCGCTGCTGGTGCGCTGGCTGCATGCCACCGACGACATCGCTGACATGGTGCTGATGTTCCAGAAGGAAGTCGCGGAGCGCCTGGTGGCCAGGCCACGCACCAAGGACTATGGGCGGCTGTCGGTACTGGCCCAGCATGTCTGCGACGTTTCCAAGCTGTTCGACATCGCTCCTTCCGCCTTCGTCCCGCCGCCCAAAGTGATCTCGTCGGTAGCCCGCCTAACCCCGCGACCGAAGAGTCAGCGCCTGTCCGACCTCAAACCGCTCGAACGCGTCACTGCCGCTGCCTTCGGTCAGCGCCGCAAGATGCTGCGCGGTTCGCTTGGCAGCCTCTTTGCCGATCCGACGACCACACTCGCGGGCCTCGGCCTCGCCGGCACCGCCCGCGCCGAGGAGCTGGCGATCGGCGATTTTGAGCGACTGGCGAACCTGCTATCAAATCCCTGACACGCATGCGCTCGTTCGCCTTCAATCTTTTTTTCTACGGCATCACGCTGGTCTACGCCGTGGTCGGCGTGCTGCTGGTACCGATTCCCTCACCCAAGGTCCTGCGCGGCCTGCTGCACAATTGGGCGCGCGTCGTCGACTGGGGCATGCGTGTCGTCGGCGGCATGCAGGTCGAGGTGCGCGGCCGCGAGAATTTGCCGGCTCGCGGTCCGGCGCTGCTCGCCATGAAGCACCAGAGCGAGTCCGACAGCATCACGCTTGCCGCCGAAATTCCCGGCATCGCGTTCGTAGCCATGCAGGAGCTGTTCCGCTATCCGCTGATCGGCGCGATCCTCTATCACCTGCAGATGATCCGTGTCGACAGTTGCGGTGGCGGCAAGGAACGCGAGCACCTCGCCCGCTTCGCCAGGCGCGCCTACGACAGCGGCCGCTACATCACGATCTATCCCGAGGGCCATCTGATGGCGATCGGCGAGCACGAGCGCTACCGCTCTGGCATCTACTACATGTCGCGCGATTTCGGCCTGCCGGTGACACCGGTCGCGATCTCGGTCGGCTTGCTGTGGAACCGCCGCGACTGGGTAAAGAAGCCCGGCCGCGCAGCCATCGAGTTCCTGCCGGCGATTCCGCCCGGCCTGGAGAAAGCCGAGTTCATGCGCGGGCTGGAAGACACCATCGAGCCGGCAACGGCGAAGCTGGTGGCGGAGTTCACCGGCCAGCCCCTCAAGCTCGCCGCCTATGTGTCGCGCTCGCAATCCGAGCCCGCGCCGGCGCGCTGACAACCCACAGCCACCGGCTGCCGAACTCGACCAGGGTGCCCAAAAGCACCATCAGGAGCGGACCCACCGGAAAGGCATACAGCCGGCTTGGATGACCGAGTATTGCCTGGGCGACGAAGAAGCCGATGAAAATCAGCACGATGAACTCGACGGTGAAGCCCTGCGGGAATCCGATTCTGCGCCAGGCTCCGAAGTACGTCGCCAACAGCAAATGAGCGGCCACGACCGCAAGCACAAGTGCCAAGGGCAGCCCGGGCTCGATGATCGTATCAGCCAGGATCATTTCCGCCTTCCTGAGATAGATGCGCGCCACTTCAAGCGGGTCTTCCATGACTCGATCGACATAGAGCTTCCAGACGATGCGAAAATATTCCGGGGACAGGCTAGTACTCGGAATCAGAGTTGGGTGATACGGCGGTTTTTGAACCGGCGCTGATAGACCTTTTTTCCAGGCGAATGGCTGTGCGGTCTCGTTGTAAGCGGCGATGAAGGCATCGATGTGCTCCTGCAACTGCTCGACGGCTGTGAATGAAGCGCCTGCCAAGGATTGACCCTGGAGGATCGAAAACCAAGTCTCGACCTGATTGAGCCATGACGATCGAGTGGGAGTGAAGTGGAAATCGACGTTGGGATGTTTCTTGAGCCAGCGCTCGTTCTTCTTGTGGGTGTTGAGGTTGTCGAGGACGACGTGAAGCTCGCAGTCCGGGAAGGCAGCAACGACGCTGTTCATGAACCCTAGAAACTCGATGCGGCGCCGGCGCTTGGAATGCTCGGCGATGATCTTGCCGGTGGCGACGTCGAGCGCTGCGAACAACGTCGTCGTGCCGTGGCGGGTGTAGTCATGACTCTGCCCCGTCAAAGCTCGGCCATTGGGCAGCTTCAGATAGCCCTGTGCCCGCTCCAGGGCCTGGATCGAAGGTTTTTCGTCGACACACAGAACAATGGCCTGGGCGGGCGGAGCGACATAGAGGCCGACAACATCGGCGGCCTTCGCCGTGAACGCGGGGTCGTTGCTCTCGCACCAGGACTTGCGAGCGACAAGGTCGATATTGCTCTCCCGCAGAAAACGCCAGACGTACTGAACGTCAACGTCGCCCAGAGCCTTCGCCAGCAGGGGACCGGTCCACCGCCCATATCCCGCAGGCGGCGCCTTGTTCAGAAGCGCCACAATGCGCTTGTTCGTCGCCTTGCCATAGATCTGCTTCTTGCCGCCCTTCGGGAGGTCCTTCAGCCCACCAAGCCCATGGTCGGCAAAACGTCGCCGCCAATTGCTCACAATGCGAGGCTGCACGCCAACCTCTTGGGCTATCGATCGTGTGCTCCGGCCCTTTGCCGCCAACAACACGATCCGTGCTCGCTTGACGTCGCGCTGCCCCGTCGTCGGCGCCCGGCAACGCGCCTCCAGAACCTGACGTATCTTCGGACTCAGCCGAGCTTCTCTTGCTTCGAGAAGCATCCCGATCTTGAATCACGACTCACTCACAGAATAAAGTGGGTACTAGGTAAACTGCATCATATCCTCAGTGAAGTGGTGATAGCTGCTGGTGGCGCTAAGTTCCGGAATTGAGTGGTGCACCTTGACGAGCAGTGCCGCCACTATCGGCCATGCCAGGCGCTGCCCGGCTCGCCAGCGCCGCCACGCCAGCGTCGCGAGCGTGCCGAGGCTGATAAAGAGCGCCATCATGCCGATCGGTTCGCGAACCAGGGCCGCGATCGCCAGCGACACGAGGCCCGCTGCAAAGCAGGCATGT
>CAMDQJ010000149.1 GCA_945905835.1 Asaia bogorensis | reverse complement strand
GACCGATCCGGTGCCCAAGGCCGACATCGAATGGATCATCGAGAACGCCACGCGCGCGGCCTCCAACGGCAACCTGCAGCCCTGGCAGCTCTACGTCACCACGGGCAAGGCGCGCCAGCGGCTGTCGGCGGCGATCCTGAAATCGATGGATGACGGCGATGCCGGGCCGGGCGGCGAGTACGACGTCTACCCCAAGGAATTTACGCCGGTCTACGACGCCCGCCGCAAGCTGGTCGGCAAGCAGCTCTACACCCTGCTCGGCGTACCGCGCGGCGATACCGCCGGCATGCAAAAGCAGTTCCGCAAGAACTTCGAATTCTTCGGCGCACCGGTCGGCATGATCCTCTGCGTCGAGCGCCGCATGGGCGGCGGCCAGTGGATCGATTCAGGCATCTTTCTCGACCAGCTCATGCTGCTGGCCCGCGAGAAGGGCCTGCATACCTGCCCGCAGGCGGCGTTCAGCCGCTTCCCGCATGTCCTGCGCCGCGAGCTGAAGATTCCCGAAGACCAGGTCGTGATCTGCGGCCTGGCGCTGGGCTACGCCGATCCCGACGATGTGCCGAACAACCTCATTACCGGGCGGGCGCCGCTGAAGGACTTCGTGCGCTGGTTCTCGGAGTGAATGGATCTCGGCAATGACGGGCCGTCGAAGGCCGATTTGCGCATCGCCACCCTGTTCTGCGGCATCGTCGGCCTCTACGACCTTCTCTACGTCTCGACCACGATCACCGGCACCGCCGTACTCGGCTACAAATTCGACCTGCTGTTTCCCGATTTCCTCGTCTTCCATGCCGCCGCCCGCGCCCTCTTCGAAGGCAAGCTCGCCCTCGTCTACGACACCGACGCCATCACCCATCTGCAGAACACACTCTATGCCGCGCGCCTGCCATATGAGCTTGGCTTCCGGCCCTTCCTCTATCCGCCGCTGTGGCTGTTCGATCTCCTGCCGTTCGGATTGCTGCCCGTCGGCCTCGCGGTCGCTTCGTTCCTGGTCCTGCCTGCCGGCATCTGCGCCGCTGCCTTGCGCGCGCTCGGCCTGCGCCTCGAACCCGTGCTGGCGATCCTGGCCGCGCCCGCGGCGATCTCGGTGGTGATCGCGGGCCAGAACACTTTCCTCAGCGTGGCGCTGCTCTATGGCGGCCTGGCGCTGCTCGAACGCCGGCCGATCCTAGCCGGTATCCTGCTCGGCCTGCTTGCCTACAAGCCGCAGGTCTGGGTGCTGGTGCCGGTCGCCCTGCTGGCGGGCGCGCGGCTGCCGGCCGCTGATCGCACTGGCGGCGACGGTGGCCGCGCAATCGCTCGTCACGTTGCTGCTGTTCGGCGCCGATTTCTGGCTGGCCTTCATCGCGGCGGCGCGGCGCGCCGGCACGAGCGCTGAATTTGCCGAAATGTTCGCCCGCGTGCACGCTCACATGACGACCCTGATGGCGGCGGGCAAGATCTTCGGCCTGGGCGACGGGCCGTCCATGGCCCTGCAGCTCGCCGGCGCCCTCCTCGCCGTGGTCACGGTGGTCTGGGCCTTCGCTCGCCATCGACCGTCTCAGTCCCGAGGGCACAACGAACGCACGGCGCTGCTGGTGGCCGCTACCTTCCTCGTCTCGCCGCACACGCTTAACTACGACCTGCTGCTGCTGATGCCGGCCGTGGCGCTGCTGTTCTTGCATCCGCCGGCCGATGGCTACCGGCCCGGCGAGCGCGTGATCTACCTGGCGCTGTGGCTGATCCCGCACTTCTGCATGGGCCTCAACGAGGCCGGCGTACCGCTGACGCCACTGGTCATCCTGCTATTCGGCGCCGTCGCCTTGGCGCGGCTGCGCGCCGCCGCCTAAAGTCGAATTGCCGAGCCCCGGGCGGCCGCGCTAAAATCAGCTTAATTCGCTGAAATTCGAGCGATTTTGGGAGGAATCCATGGCCGATGAGGTCATTGCCGTCAGCCCCGACTGGGCCAAGCGCGCCTATGTCGACGAGGCCAAGTACAAGTCGATGTACGAGGCGTCGGTCAAGGACCCCGTCGCTTTCTGGGCCGAGCACGGCAAGCGCGTCGACTGGATCAAGCCGTTCAGCGCAGGCGCCGTGCGCGACGTCGACTATACCGGCGATGTCCGCATCCGCTGGTTCCACGATGGCGCGCTGAACGTCTCGGCCAATTGCGTCGACCGCCATCTCGCCAAGCGCGCCGACCAGACCGCGATCATCTGGGAGGGCGACAATCCCGCCGAATCGAAGCGCATCACCTATCGCGAGCTGCACGAGCAGGTCTCGCGCATGGCCAATGTGCTGAAGGAACTGGGTGCCAAGAAGGGCGACCGCATCACCATCTACCTGCCGATGATCCCGGAGGCGGCCTACGCCATGCTGGCCTGCACGCGCATCGGCGCGGCGCATTCGGTGGTGTTCGGCGGCTTCTCGCCAGAGTCGCTCGTCAACCGCATCACCGATTGCAAGAGCACGTTGGTCATCACCGCCGACGAGGGCCTGCGCGGCGGCAAGCCGGTGCCGCTCAAGGCCAATGCCGACGAGGCGCTGAAGAAGTGTCCCGCCGTGAAGAAGATGTTGGTGGTCAAGCGTACCGGCGGCAAAGTCGCCTGGGACGACAAGCGCGACGTGTGGTGGCACGAGATCTCGGGGCGTGTCTCGGCCGAGTGCAAGCCCGAGCCGATGGGCGCGGAGGATCCGCTGTTTATCCTCTACACCTCGGGCTCGACCGGAAAGCCCAAGGGCGTTTTACACACCACGGGCGGCTACATCGTCTTCGCCTCTATGACACACCAGTACGTCTTCGATTATCACGACGGTGACGTCTACTGGTGCACCGCCGACGTGGGTTGGGTCACCGGTCACAGCTACGTCCTCTATGGACCGCTGGCCAACGGCGCCACGACCCTGATGTTCGAGGGCGTGCCCAACTACCCCGACACCAGCCGCTTCTGGCAGGTCATCGACAAACACAAGGTCAACATCTTCTACACGGCACCGACGGCCATCCGCGCCCTGATGCGCGACGGCGAGGCGCCGGTGAAGAAGACGAGCCGCAAGAGCCTGCGCCTGCTCGGTTCGGTCGGCGAGCCGATCAATCCCGAGGCGTGGCTGTGGTACTACCGCGTCGTGGGCGACTCGCGCTGCCCGATCGTGGATACGTGGTGGCAGACCGAGACTGGCGGCATTCTGATCACGCCGCTGCCGGGCGCCACGGCGCTAAAACCCGGCTCGGCGACCAAGCCGTTCTTTGGCGTCACCCCCGTCATGGTCGATGCCGAGGGCAAGGAGATGCAAGGCGCCTGCAGCGGCAATCTCTGCCTGGTGAATTCCTGGCCGGGCCAGATGCGCTCGGTCTATGGCGATCACCAGCGCTTCATCGAAACCTATTTCAAGACCTATCCCGGCAAGTACTTCACCGGCGACGGCGCACGACGCGACGAGGACGGCTACTACTGGATCACGGGCCGCGTCGACGACGTTATAAACGTCTCGGGCCATCGCATCGGCACCGCCGAGGTCGAGAGCGCGCTGGTCGGCAACACCAAGGTTGCGGAAGCCGCCGTCGTCGGCTTCCCGCACGACATCAAGGGCCAGGGAATCTACGCCTACGTTACGCTCAAGGCGGGACAAACGCCGTCGGAGGATCTGCGCAAGGAGCTGGTCGCCTGGGTGCGCAAGGAAATCGGCCCGATCGCCACGCCCGACGTCATCCAGTGGGCGCCGGGCCTGCCCAAAACGCGCTCGGGCAAGATCATGCGCCGCATCCTGCGCAAGATCGCCGAGAACGAGTTCGGCAATCTCGGCGATACTTCTACCCTCGCCGATCCCGGCGTCGTCGACGATCTCGTGAAGAACAGGGCGAAATGAATCCAACCATTCTCCAGCTCGCCGCCGATTTGGCGGCGGGTCGCACCAGCTCGCGCAAGCTCACCGAAGAAGCGCTGGCCCGCATCGAGGACCCCAAGGGCGAGGGCAAGCGCGCCTTCATCAAGGTCTGGAAGACACAGGCGCTGGCCGTAGCGGACGCCAGCGACCTGCAGCGCAAGGCGGGCCTTGTGCCGTCGATGCTGGCCGGCATTCCGGTGTCGATCAAGAATCTCTGCGACGTGGCGGGCGAGATGACGCTGTCGGGATCGAAAGCGCTCGATGATGCGCCACCGGCCAAATCAGACGCGCCTGTCGTGGCGCGGCTACGCGCGGCAGGTGCGGTGATCGTCGGCAGCACCAACATGAGCGAGTTCGCCTTTTCCGGCATCGGCGCCAACCCGCATTACGGCACACCGGGCAATCCCGCCGACCGCAGCAGAGTGCCCGGCGGCTCGTCGGCCGGTGCCGCGGTCTCCGTAGGCGACCGCATGGCAGTGGCGGCTCTGGGCACTGACACCGGCGGCTCGGTACGCATTCCCGCCGCGGTCTGCGGCATCGTGGGCTTCAAGCCGACGGCGCGGCGCGTGCCGATCGACGGCGTAGTGCCGCTCTCGACCAGCCTCGATTCGATCGGCCCGCTCGCCAACTCCGTCGAATGCTGCGCCATCGTCGATGCGGTTTTTGCTGGTGAGCCAATCTCCGTTCCGGATGCCGCACCGCTCAGCGGCCTGCGCTTCGCGATTCCTAAGCAGTTCATGATGGACGAGCTCGATCCCGTCGTCGCCAAGGCCTTCGAGCGCGCCTGCAAGGCTCTTTTAGCCAAGGGTGTGAAGGTCGAGCAGATCGACCTGCCGCAACTGAACGAGCTGCCGGCGATCAACGCCAAAGGCGGATTCGCCGCGTCCGAGGCCTATGCCTGGCACAAGGACCTGATCGCCCGGCGCGGCAACGTCTACGACCCGATGGTGGCGCCGCGCATCCGCCGCGGCGCCGAGATGACCGCCGCCGACTACATCGAGCTTTTGGCCAAGCGCGCCGACCTGCAGAAGCGCGTGTCGGCTGTGACGTCGAACTACGACGCCGTCGTCACCCCGACCTGCGCCATCACCGCGCCGACCATCGAGGAGGTCGCGATGCCCGAGATGTTCACCAAGAAGAACATGCTGCTGCTGCGCAACACCACCGTCGGCAACTTTCTCGACCGCTGCGGCATCAGCCTGCCCTGTCACGCCGATGGCGAGCTGCCGGTAGGATTCATGCTGATGGGCGAGGCGATGGCCGACAAGCGCGTGCTGGCGATGGCGCGCTCGGTGGCGCCAGTGGTGCGCGCTCACTGATATTTCGGATCGTCCGGTCTTGCCATGCGCCAGACATTCTCGGTCGTGGTGTATTCGCTGTAGCCCAGGCGGGCGAGCGGCTTGAAGGCCAGCGTATCGATGCGGCCGTTCTTGATGATGCTGTCGGCAACATGGATGCCGACGACTCTACCGAACACCACACTCGATTGCTGCTTCTCGCGGCCCTCCTCGGCCGGCATCTCGATCGTCTTCCAGTACTTACACTCCAGCGCGATCGGCGAAGCCGCCACGCGCGGCGGCTTGACGTAGCGCGAGGGTGCGGCCGCCAGCCCGGCCAGCTTCATCTCGTCGACGCCGTAATCGACCATCGTGGTCGTGACGTTCATCTCCTTGGCGAGCTCGGCGCTCACCATGTTGACGACGAACTCGCCGGTCTCCTCGGCGTTGCGCCGCGAATGCTTGGTCGGGCTGTCGCCGTAGGTCCCGGTGGTCGAGAAATAGACCATGGGCGGCGAGCCGCTGACGGCGTTGTAGAAACTGTAGGGCGCCAGGTTCACGCGGCCCTGGCCGTCGATGGTCGAGATCCAGCCGATCGGGCGCGGCACCACCAGCGCCGTCCATGGGTCGACCGTCATGCCGTGATCGCGGCGCGCAGTGTCGTAGAACATCGTTTCCCCCTTACGCACCGAAACGCTGCCTGGCCTCGGCATGGGCGGCATCGAAACCCGCCTCGAGTTTTTCATTCAGCCCGCGGCACGAACGCACCACGTCGCCCGCCCACACGACATAATCGTGCAGCCGTTCTTCTGTCCATCCCTTGGGCGGGCTCTTGAGCAGGCTGCGCAGGTTGCTGGTCTTGTCGGCGATCTTCAGCAGCTTGGCGCGGCGCGATTTCTGGGCGGTCGTTTCGACCTGCAGGCGCTTGCGCTCCTCCTTCTTGAGGCTCTTGTCATCGGTGACCTCGGCCACCAGCGCGGCCACGTCCTCGCCGAAGCGCTGCACGAGATCCTCGTAGGTGGCGTCGGTGTCCTCGAGCGTGTCGTGCAGCAGGCCGCCCATCAGCAGCACGACATCGTCGCCGCCGGTCGCCTCGGCCAGGAGGGCGGCGACCTCGGTCAGATGATTGACGTAGGGCTCGGCGGCCTCGCCCTTGCGGCGCTGCGCTATGTGCTGGCGCGCGGCGTAGTCGGCGGCGTGCGCAAGTTTCACCAAATCCGTGTTCATCACTTCCTGTTGTGCGACGCGATGGCGGGCTTGTCGAGACGGCGACGCAAGGCCATGTTCCGGCCATGTCGAAAGCCATGAAAGCTGTGCTCGGCCTGTGGATCGCCGTGCTCGCCGGCGCCGCGGGCTGGATCGCCTGGGACGCCGCGCAGGGCGGCCGACAGACCATCGGTGGACCGTTCACGCTGGTCGACCAGAACGGCCGCACCGTCAGCGACGCCACCTTCAAGGGCAAGCCGACGCTGATCTATTTCGGCTTCACCTATTGCCCGGACGTTTGCCCGACTTCGCTACTGCTGATGGAAACGGCGCTGGAGAAACTCGGGCCCGACGGACAGCAGAAAGTGAATGCGCTGCTGATCACCATCGACCCCGAACGCGATACGCAAAAGCTCCTGAAGGATTACGTGACCAATTTCGGGCCGACCTTCCTCGGCCTCACCGGTACGCAAGAGCAGGTCGCCGCCGCCGCCAAGTCCTATCGCGTCTATTACCAAAAAGTGCCTGGCAAGAACGGCAGTCCTTACCTGATGGATCATTCCTCGATCATCTACCTGCTCGACCGCAATGGCCGCTTCGTCACCCACTTTACCCACGAGGCCAAGGCCGAGACGATTGCGGCGGCCGTGTCTAAGCTATTGTAATATTGGGAGTCTTTGTCTATTTGTGCAGCGCAATATAAGCGTGACAACCGAGCACCGCAGAGTACACTCCCCGCCCCATGCTTTATCAAGCGTATGAATTTCAGCGGCAATTGGCCAAGCCCGTCCGCGTCTGGGCCAACCTGATCGAGCAGGCCTATTCGAGCCCGTTCAACCCATTCGCCGACACCTGGTTCGGCAAGTCGATGGCAGCCGGCGCCGAGATCGTGTCGCG
>CAMDQJ010000148.1 GCA_945905835.1 Asaia bogorensis | reverse complement strand
GTTCATAATTCAAGAGAAGACGCGCCACTGGAGTGGCGCGCCCCCAGCGAAAACTACCGCCGCGATCCCTTGCGCAGCAGCTTGCCGGGCAGGTTGCCGGTCGGCTCGTTGTCGCGCAGCAGCACCTGGCCGTTGACGATGGTGGCGCGCATGCCGTCGGCCTTTTGGCGCAGACGCTTGGCGCCGGCCGGCAGGTCGCACACCACCTCGGGCATGCGCGGGCCGACCGTGGCCGGATCGAACACCACGATGTCGGCGGCCATGCCTTCACGCAACAGGCCACGATCGTGGAAGCCGAACTGGGTGGCGTTGTCGCAAGTGATCAGCTTCACTGCCTCCTCGAGCGTGAAGGCCTTCTTCTCGCGCACCCAGTGGCTGAGCAGATGGGTTTGCAGCGAGGCGTCCATGATCTGCGAGACATGCGCACCTGAATCAGAGAAGGTCACGACCGAGCGCGGGTGCTTCATCAGTTCCAGCGCCTCGGTCTGGTTCTCGTTGGCGATCGGCTGGATCATGAAGAACTTCATGTCGCGTTCGAGCGCCATGTCGATCATCAGCTCGACCGGATGCGTGTTCTTCTGGCGCGCCAGATCGGCCATCGACTTGTGCGGGCCTTCGATCTTGTCCATGGCGTAGATCCAGTCCCATTCCGGCGGCCGCGCCTCGGTGCCGCGCACCAGCGGGCCCTCGTAGGGACGCGAGGCGATCTCGACCAGGCGGCGGCGCATCTCGGGATCGAGCAGCGCCTTCTTCTGTTCGGCGAGCGGCTTGACGCGCATCTCGCGCCACAGCTCCCACTTGTCGAACGGCAGCTGTGTCTCGAACGACAGCAGCACGTTCAGAGCGCGGCTGTGGACCTGGGCGAACATGCGCCCGCCCTTCTGGGCGGTACGCTCGATGATGTCGAACGTCGTGCGCCAGGCGCCCGGCGTCTTGCGCCGGTTGAACAGGCCGAAGGTGATCGGCCGCCCGGTCTCGATGGCGAGCTTCGACAGGCCTTCGTAGTAGATGCGCGCCTTGTCGCTGTCGGCGCCGCGCGGCTCGCCCGCGACCTCGACCACGCCCGCACCCATGGCATGGACCAGGGTCTCGAACTCGCCCCAGGTGGCCAAGCGGCTGGCGACCGGCTTGTCGTCGGAGGTCTGGTGGTTGACGCTGCGCGTGGTCGAGAAGCCGAAGGCGCCGGCGGCGATCGCCTCCTTGACCTGATGCACCATCGCCTTGGTGTCATCCTCGGTCGCCTCGTCGGTGAAGGCGCGCTGGCCCATCACATAGGTGCGCAGCGCGCAGTGGCCGATATAGCCCGAGTAGTTGATGCCCTTGGGCAGCGAGTCGAGCACGTCCAAAAACTGCGGGAAGGTCTCCCAGCGCCACTTGATGCCGGCCAGCATGGCGGCGCGGCTGATGTCCTCGGCGCGTTCGAGGTTGCGGAACACCATGTCGGCCTCGGCCTCGCGGCAGGGTGCCAGCGTGAAGCCGCAATTGCCCATGACGACCGAGGTGACGCCCTGGAAGCAGGAGCTGGTGCCGATCGGATCCCAGAAGATCTGGGCGTCCATGTGGGTGTGGCCATCGATGAAGCCCGGCGTCACGACATGGCCTTCGGCGTCGAGGGTTTCCCTGGCGGCCGAGGCGATGCGGCCGATCTCGACGATCTTGCCGTCCTTGACGCCGATGTCGCCGCGAAACCGCGGCAAGCCGGAACCGTCGATGATCATGCCGTTCTTGACGACGAGGTCGTAAGCCATGGAAGCCCTCCCGAGCGTTGAAGAAGGCTACGCCTCGAAACCGGCCCGCTCAACCGCTGGCCAGTGCATGGCTGCCGTCCTAGGATCGCGCGAAACACAGGCAGGAAACATGGAATTCGGCATACTTTTCACGTCCCATCCCAATCCCAAGGAAGAGCCCTATCCGCACCGCGCCGTGCACGCCCGCACCACCGACGAAGTGATCGAGGCCGAGCGGCTGGGCTACGATACCGCCTGGATCGCCGAGCACCATTTCGCCACGAGCTACGGCATCATGCCGGACTGCTTTGCCTACATGGCTTACCTCGCGGGCAAGACCAGCCGCATCAACATCGGCGCGGCGGTGATCACGCTGCCGCTCTACGACCCGATCCGCGTGGTCGAGAACACCTCCTTCGTCGACATCCTCAGCAACGGCCGCGTGCGGCTGGGCGTCGGCTCGGGCTACCGACCCTATGAGTTCGAGGGGCTGGGCAAGGATTTCGACAGCCGCCGCGACCAGGTCGAGGAGGCGATCGGCCTGATGTTCGACGCCTGGCACCGCCACCGCTGGGACCACAAGGGTAAGTTCTATTCGGGCACCGTGAAGGACGGCTACGAGATGCTGCCGCATCCGGTGCAGATGCCGCATCCGCCGCTCTACATGGCGGGCGGCACCGACCGCTCGATCGGCTACTCCGGCCGCAACGGCTTCGGCCTGATGCTGAGCACGCTGCCCGGCGTCGAGACGCTGGCGCAGCAGACCGCGCTCTACAAGCGCGAGCTCAGCCTGGCGACGCCTGAGCGCCGCAAAAACCCGGCGGCCGGCAACATCGACATCGCGCGCTGGGTGTACATCGCCGACACCGACCAGCAGGCGCGCGCCGAGACCGAGGAGGCGATCGTCAAGCACATCGCCCATTTCGGCGGCACCGGCACCGGCGGCTATCTCGGCTCGGTGTCCGAGAAGGGCAGCCAGCTCACCTACGACGATCTCGCCAACACCACGTTGCTGCACGGCTCGGCCGAGACGGTGATCGCAAGGCTGCGCGACATGCAGGCCAAGACCGGCATGACGTCGCTGCTGCTGCACTACCCGCCCTATTACGGGCGCGAGAAGACGATGAAGAGCCTGAAGCTCTTTGCCGAGCGCGTGATCCCGGCCTTCCGGCCGCTCGCCAAGCGGATGGCAGCGGCGGAGTGAGCGCCGCCGATCAGGCGGCACGCACCAACAACAAGCTCGGCGCTCTGCTTACCATGCTGGCGATGCTGTGCTTCGCCGCCATGGACGCCATCACCAAGGTCCTGGTGGTCGACTATTCCGTGGCCCAGATGATGTGGATCCGCTACGCGCTGCTTTGTCTCTTCGCCGCCTTCATCGCGCGGCGTCGCGGTGTGTTCACGGCGCTGAAGACGCAGCGGCCATGGCTGCAGATCTTCCGCTCGCTGGTCGCCGTCATCGAAGGCGCGATGTTCGTGCTGGCCTTCCGCTACCTGCCGCTGGCCGACACGCACGCGGTGGCCGCAACCGCGCCGCTGATCGTGATCGCGCTCGGCGTCTTCTTCCTCGGCGAACGCGCCGGGCTGGCGCGCTGGCTGGCCGTCGCGGCGGGTTTCGCCGGCGTGCTGTTGATCGTGCGGCCGGGATTCAAGGAATTCGACTGGCCGCTGCTGCTGCCGCTGGTCGGCTCCGTGCTCTGGGCGGGCTACCAGATCCTGACGCGCCTGGTCTCGCGCACCGACCAGCCCGACACCACCATGCTGTGGTCGGCGATTGTGGCCTTCGTCGTGCTGAGCTTCTTCGGCCCGCTCGACTGGCAGTGGCCGACCGCCACCGTCTGGGCGCTGATGATCGTCATCGCCGCCATCGGCGCCGGCGCCCACTACGCGCTGATCAAGGCCCTCGATTATGCCGAGGCCGGCGCCGTGCAGCCCTACAGCTACTCGCTTCTGGTCTGGGCGACGCTGCTGGGCATCTTCATGTTCGGCGACGTGCCCGACGGCTGGACGATCCTGGGGGCCACGATCGTCGTGGCGAGCGGCCTCTACACCTGGAACCATGACAGGCGCGCCAATAACGCGGCCCCTGCTGCCTGAAGGAGGAGACATGCCCTATCTCGTTGCATCGGATCGGCCGACCGTGCCTGCGGGCGAAAGATTCCAGACGCTGCTCGAACGACCCGGCATCCTAAAAATGCCCGGCGCGCATAACGGCATCGCCGCCCTTCAGGCGCGCACCGCCGGCTTCGAGGCGCTTTACCTCTCAGGCGCCGCGATGTCGGCCTCGATGGGTCTGCCCGATCTCGGCATCATCACCGTCGACGAGGTCTGCTTCTTCATCCGCCAGATCGCGCGCGCTTCGGGCCTGCCGGTGTTGGTCGACGGCGACACGGGGTATGGCGAGGCGCTGAACGTCATGCACATGGTGCGCGCCTTCGAGGAGGCCGGCGCCGCCGCGGTCCATATCGAAGACCAGCTGCTGCCCAAGAAGTGCGGCCATCTCAACGACAAGAAACTGGCCGAGCCCGCCGACATGGCGGCCAAGGTCCAGGCAGCGATCCGGGCGCGCCGGCATCTCAAGGTGATCGCGCGCACCGACGCCGCCGCCAGCGAAGGCATCGACGGCGCCGTGGCACGGGCCAGGCTCTATCTCGAGGCCGGCGCCGACGCGATCTTCCCCGAGGCCCTCGTCAACGCCGAGATGTTCCGCGCGTTTGCCAAGGCGATGCCGGGCGTGAAGCTGCTGGCCAACATGACGGAGTTCGGCCGCACGCCGTTCTTCAGCGCCTCGGAGTTCGAGGCCATGGGCTACCGCATGGTGATCTGGCCGGCCTCATCGCTGCGCGTCGCCAACAAGGCGCAGGAGAAGCTTTACGCCGCGCTCCGGCGCGACGGCGGCACCCAGAACATGCTCGACCAGATGCAGACCCGCGCCGAGCTCTATGCCGCCATCGGCTATCACGACTACGAGGCGCTGGATTCGTCGATCGTCCAGACGATCATCCCGCACGGCATGCCGCAGCGCTGAGGGGGGCGGACGGGAAATCGGGAAAAACGACCTAAAACCCTTACCCTGCAGCGTTAAACGTTTCCCGATGGGGTCGGGAATCGGATGGAAAAAATAGGGCCCATCCTACCGCGGCCATGCCCTGAGCGCCACCAGCCCGCCGTCGATCGGCAACAGAATCCCCGTCACCCAGCGCGATTCCTCCGACGCCAGATAGACCGCGCCATGGGCGATGTCCCAGGCCGTGCCCTCAACCTGCATCGGCACCATCTTCTTGCGCCGCTCGCGCGCCTCATCGCCCATGTGTGCGACCATCGGCGTATGCACCGATCCCACGACGATGCAGTTGGCGCGGATGTTCTGCGTCGCATAGTCGGCCGCCACCGAATGCGTGAAGCCGTGCAGGCCGGCCTTGACCGTCGAATAGGCGACGGCGCCCGGGCTGCCCATCAGGCCGAGCGCGCCGGCGATCGACGACACCATAATGATCGAGCCGCCGCCGCCCGCCTTCATCTTGGGGATGCAGTACTTGGTGCAGAGCATCGTCGTGGTGAGGTTGGCCTCGATCACCTTGTGCCAGTCGGCCAGCGTCACCGTCTCAGGCGTGCCCGGCGCGCCGATGCCGACATTGTTATGCAGGATGTCGAGCCGGCCGTATTTCTTCGCCGCGAAGTCGGCCATCGCCTCGGCCGCGTCCGGCTTGGCGACATCGCCCGCGAACACCACCGCCTCGCCGCCCTCGTCCTTGATCTGCTTGGCGAGCTTCTCGGCGCGCTCGGCGCTCCTGTTGACCAGCACGACCTTGGCGCCCTCGCGCGCAAACAGGATCGCCGTCGCCATGCCGTTGCCGACGCCCTCGCCGCGCGGAGCCGCGCCGGTCACGATGGCGACCTTGTCCTTGAGACGTCCGGCCATGTTCGCTCCCCCACCAAAGTGCTATTTCAGGCATAAAGCTTAACCGGGAGCCTGACGCCATGACCAGCTATGAAGGCGGCTGCACCTGCCGCCACGTGCGCTACCGCATGACCTCAAAGCCGATGTTCGTGCATTGCTGCCACTGCACCTGGTGCCAGCGCGAGACCGGCACAGCCTTCGCCCTCAACGCGATGATCGAGGCCGACCGCGTCGAGCTTTTAGGCGGCGAGGTCGAGGCGGTCGACACACCTTCCAACAGCGGCAACGGCCAGAAGATCTCGCGCTGCCCGAAATGCCGCATCGCGGTGTGGAGCAACTATGCTGGCGCCGGCGATGCCGTCCGCTTCGTGCGCGTCGGCACACTCGACGAGCCTGCCCGCGTGCCGCCCGACATCCACATTTTCACCTCATCCAAACAGCCTTGGGTGATTCTGCCGCCGGACGCGCCGGCGGTTGCCGAGTACTATGACCTCAAGAAGATGTGGCCCCCGGAGAGTCTGACGCGTCGCGACGCCTTGCGGCGAAAGGTTAAATGAAGCGACGCGTTCTCCTCGGCGCCATCGGCGCGGCAGCCGGCTCGCCCAGCATCCTGCGCGCGCAGGCCAAGCCTGTGATCGGCTATCTCAGCGGCCGGTCGCTGGCGACCGACGGCCATCTGCTCACCGCCGTCCGCGAAGGCCTCAAGGAAGCGGGCTATGTCGACGGCCAGAACGTGACGATGGACTTCCGCTGGGCCGAGGGCCGCTTCGAGCGGCTGGAGGCCCTGGCCAGCCATTTGTGCACCGCTGTTGCGATAAATTCGCTGCCGTTGTCTGACCTGATGTTCACTGGCGGTCCGCGCGCGATGAACAGCTCCGCCAACGCCGCCAGCACATCTTCGTGACGGAACCCTTGCTTCGAGAATCATCCCGATCTTGACTCACGACTTACTCACAGAATAACGTCGTTACTAGGAGGGAGAAATGAAGCTAGTTCGTTTGGCATTGTCGGTAATGCTAGTTTGCGCCAGTACGGCAGCAAATAGCGAATCTAAGACGCCAGTAGATAGGGCGAAGGCAGAGGAACGCGCCCTCGAATGGACGAAGAAAAAAAAGGCCGACCTAAATGTGTGTCTTACTGAGCCATGTCCCCAACCGCCGATACCTCCTTACGTTGTTGTCTTCTGCTACATAATTGTAGAGGGCCCATGCCCAAAGGGCACGCTGGGTGCTGACGATTCGCCGATGGCGAGGCCAACGCGCCCGCGAGGTGATGGCCCCACCAACATGACGTCGAAGGAAGTAGCTGTGCCAACAGCCCCAGCACGACCACCGCCACCACTGCCCGTTATTAATTGTGTTGGAATCTCCCCCGGAAAGATAAGCTGCAACTAGAGGAAGAGTAGGGCATAGGGAAGAACCTTGGTTGCCCTCAGGCATAACGAGCAAGCCGGCGAATCGCAGGGGCCCCAACAGTGTCATTCGTTGCAGCTTTTTGAACTTGCTCGGCACTCGCTCAGAATCTTCCTAGATTGGCTATCGACGGCGCCAAACTCGAACCTATCAAATTTGATCAATTCATCTCAGATTTTTAGGTGTTGATTGACATGGTTCCATATCTGGTTGAACCGGTTTAAGTAGGTTGAACAGTTAGCCCGCCACCTTTGCGCCGCATCGGGGGAAAACCCGTTTAACCGGACGGCAGTGGAATTACTCAGTAAACTCGTGACGACAAGTGGCGCAAAGTCATTGACACGTTC
>CAMDQJ010000147.1 GCA_945905835.1 Asaia bogorensis | reverse complement strand
CGCTCTACACTTTGCTACAGATATTCTCGCTCACGCTTTTCGAGAAGATGCCCTTGCAACAAGCCTTTTCAGCCAATCATCCCAGCTCCGATGACGTCGCCATCGGCAACCAATTGAATCTGTTCTCTTTTTAACCGGACAGCAGTGGGCCGGTGATCCAGCTCATCCATTGCCAGAACGGAGTTTTGGCAAGGCTGTGTCGAAGATCGGATAATTTGGCGCCCACAACTGAAAGTACCACCATTGACGCTCGCTGCCGCCCCTCTTATACGGGCCGCGGGCCACGCTCCCCCACCGGAGTGCAGCTCTTCTGTAAGGGAGAGGTCAAATGAAGCCGAACATGCGTCCGGCGCGTCCCGATTTTTCGTCGGGCCCCTGCGCCAAGCGTCCGGGATGGACGCCCCAGGCTCTTTCTGATGCGGCCACCGGCCGTTCCCACCGTTCCAAGCTCGGCAAGAAGAAGATCGTCGAAGCGGTTGATCGCACGCGCGCGTTGCTCGGCATTCCGGCCGACTACCGCATCGGCATCGTGCCGGCCTCCGACACCGGCGCCGTCGAGATGGCGCTGTGGTCGCTTTTGGGCGCCCGGCCGGTCGACATGCTGACCTGGGAAAGCTTCGGCGAAGGCTGGGTCACCGATGTGGCCAAGCAACTCGAGCTCAAGGACGCCCGCGTCCTGAAGGCGCCTTATGGCCAGATCGCTGACCTCGAGGCTGTCGACTGGACACACGACGTCGTCTTCACCTGGAACGGCACGACCTCGGGCGTGAAGGTGCCCAACGGCGACTGGATCGCCGACGACCGCGCAGGCCTCGCCATCTGCGACGCCACCTCCGCCGTCTTCGCCATGGACCTGCCGTGGCAGAAGCTCGATGTCGTGACCTGGTCCTGGCAGAAGGTGATGGGCGGGGAGGGCGCGCACGGCATGCTCGTGCTGTCGCCGCGCGCCATCCAGCGGCTGGAAAGCTATTCGCCGCCGTGGCCGATGCCGAAAATCTTCCGCATGACCTCGGGCGGGAAATTCTCCGAGGCGATCTTCAAAGGCGACACGATCAACACGCCGTCGATGCTCTGCGTCGAGGATGCGATCGACGGCCTGCGCTGGGGCGAGACCGTCGGCGGCCTCAAGGGCTTGATGGCCCGCTCCGAGAAAAATCTCGGCGTGCTGGAGAAGTTCGTGGCGTCGCGGCCGTGGGCTGCGTTCCTGGCGGCCGACAAGGCGATCCGCTCCAACACCTCGGTCTGCCTCGTCATCAAGGCGCTGTGGTTCACGGCCTTGCCGGCCGACAAGCAGGCGGCGGCGGCCAAGAAGATGGTCGACCTGCTGGAGAACGAGAAGGCCGGCTACGACGTCGGTTCCTACCGCGACGCTCCCCCGGGCCTGCGCATCTGGTGTGGCGCCACCGTCGAGAAGAGTGACCTGGAAGCGCTGCTGCCCTGGCTCGATTGGGCCTATGCGGAGATCGAGAGGCAACATGGCAAAGCCTAAGGTACTCATTTCCGATGAGCTTTCTCCGCGCGCCGTCGAAATCTTCTCCGAGCGCGGCTGCGACGTCGACTTCAAGCCGGGGCTGAAGCCCGCCGAGCTGCGCGCCATCGTCGGCAACTACGAGGGGCTGGCCATCCGTTCGGCGACCAAGGTCACGGCCGAGGTTCTGGCCGAAGCCAGGAAGCTGAAAGTCGTCGGGCGCGCCGGCATCGGCGTCGACAATGTCGACATCAAGGCCGCGACCGCGCACGGCGTCGTGGTCATGAACACGCCGTTCGGCAACGCCATCACCACGGCCGAGCACGCTATCGCCTTGATGTTCGCGGTCGCCCGCCAGATCCCCGAAGCCAACGCCAGCACCCAGGCCGGCAAGTGGGAGAAGAACCGCTTCATGGGCGTCGAGCTCAGCTTCAAGACGCTGGGCCTGATCGGCTGCGGCAATATCGGATCGATCGTGGCCGAGCGGGCGCTGGGGCTGAAGATGCGCGTGCTGGCCTACGATCCGTTCCTCAGCGACCAGCGCGCAAAAGAACTCGGTGTCGAGAAGGGCACGATCGACCAGGTACTGGCACGCGCCGACTTCATCACCGTGCACACGCCGCTTACCGAGCAGACCAAGAACATCCTGAGCCGCGTCAACCTGATGAAGACCAAGAAGGGCGTGCGCATCATCAACTGTGCGCGCGGCGGCCTGGTCGACGAGCTGGCGGTGCACGACCTGCTGGTCTCCGGCCACATCGCCGGCGCCGGTTTCGACGTCTTCACCGTCGAGCCGGCCAAGGAAAGCGTGCTGTTCGGCGCGCCCAATCTCGTGTGCACGCCGCATCTCGGCGCCGCCACCGTCGAGGCGCAGGAGAACGTGGCGCTGCAGGTCGCCGAGCAGATGGCCGACTACCTGCTGACCGGCGCCATCACCAACTCGCTCAATATGCCCAACGTCTCGGCCGAGGACGCGCCCAAGCTCGCGCCCTTCCTCGACCTTGCCGAGAAGCTCGGCTCGTTCGCCGGCCAGCTCACCGACACCGACATCAAGGCGGTGTCGATCGAGTACGAGGGCGCCGTGGCGGCGCTCAACATCAAGCCGCTGACCCAGGTGGCGCTGATGGGCGTGCTGCGCCCGCAGCTCGTCTCGGTGAACATGGTGAACGCACCGGTGATCGCCCGCGAGCGCGGCATCGAGGTGGCCGAAGTCAAGCACGAGCGCGACAGCGACTACCATTCGATGATCCGCATCTCGGTGACCACCGACCAGTACACGCGTTCGGTGACCGGCACGCTGTTCGGCGGCCGCCATCCGCGCATCGTCGACATCAAGGGCATCGAGATCGACGCCGCCTTCGCCCCGCACATGCTCTACATCACCAACGACGACAAGCCGGGCTTCATCGGCCGCCTCGGCACCATGCTGGGCGAGAACCGGGTCAATATCGCGACCTTCCATCTCGGCCGGGACAAGCCCGGCGGCTCGGCGATCGCACTGGTCCAGGTCGACCAGCCGATCTCGCCGGCGCTGATGGGCCAGATCGCCGGCGTGCCGGGCGTCGTTCAGGCGAAGGTGTTGGGTTTTTAAGTCGCTTTACCTTGGCTCAGGTGACCATGAGGGAAGGTCCCTCGCTTCAGAGCGAATTTCATTCGCTCGACTTGGCATGACAGCCGTAGAGTCGGGCGGATAACCAAGAGGTAAGCCAATGGCTCGTGTAAGCGAAATCGAGGACGACGGCGGCGATCCCATACTGAAGGCCGCCTTCGAAAAGCAGCGCGAGACGTTCGGCGGGCTGCTCAATTCGACCAAGGTGATCGCGCATTGCCCACCGATCCTGCGGGCGGCCGGGTTGCTCGGTGCGTCGATCGAGCAGTCGGGCCTGCTGCCCAAGGCGCTGCCGCCACTGATCTATGTGCGCGTCGCCACCATCAACGGCTGTCCATTTTGAATGGATATCAATTCCGTCCGTGTGATGGAAACTGAAGGCGGCGTGGAGAAGCTGGCAGAAGTGACGAACTGGCGCGACAGCAAGCTGTTCAGCGAGGCTGAGCGCGTGGCGCTCGAATATGCCGAGCGCATCACCTACACCGATCAGAAGGTCGACGATGCCCTGTTCGCCCGGGTGAAGGAGCATTTCACCGAAGGCCAGATCGTCGAGCTGACGGCCGCCATCGCCATGGAAAATTTCCGCAGCAAATTCAATCCGCCCCTCGGCATCGAGGCGCAAGGCTTCTGCGTGATACCGGCAGCGGGAGCGAAGAAGAAGGGCTAGTGGCGCCCCCTCACTCCATCTCGATCTTCAGTTCCTTGAGCTTCTTGCCCCAGAAGGCGTGCTCGTCGCGCACCATCTTGGCGAACTCCGCGCGCGTGCGCTCGGGTGGTTGGTCGAGGCCGTCCTTGGCCAGCGCCTCGGTCCACTTGGGATCCTTCATTGCGGTCTTGGCGTCCTTCTCGACCTTGTCGAGGATGGCGTCGGGCGTCTTGGCCGGGGCGAACAGGCCGTGCCAGCCGTTGACGACGACGTCGATGCCCTGTTCCTTGAGCGTCGGTACGTCGGGCATCGACTTGATGCGCTTCTCGCCGGTGACCGCCAGCGCCTTGAGGTGGCCGGCCTTGATCTGGGTGACGGCGGGCGGCAGCGAGCTGAAATTCATGGTGATGATGCCGTTAATGACGTCGAGCAGGGCGGGGCCGGTGCCCTTGTAGGGCACATGCGTCAGCTCGATGCCGGCGGCATGGGCGAACAGCGCGCCAGCGAGGTGGTTGTTGCCGCCGACGCCGGAGGACGAGAAGGTGAGCTTGCCGGCATCCTTCTTGGCCAGTGCCATCAGCTCGGCCGCCGTATTGGCCGGGACCTTGGGGTTCACCGCCAGCACGTACTGGTAGTCGGTGGTCTGGCAGATCGGCGCCAGCATCGCGATGGTATCGATCATGCCCTTCTGGACATGCGGATTGATCACCACGTTGGTTCCGACGGCATAGAATAGCGAGTAGCCGTCGGGCCTGGCATTGGCGACGTTGCGCACGCCGATGCTGCCCGTGGCGCCGCCCTTGTTGTCGACGATGACCTGCTGGCCGAGGATCGGCGAGATCAGATGCGCCAGCTCGCGCGCGTTGATGTCGGCGCCGCCGCCGGCGGCATAACCCACGACGAAGGTGATGGGAGAGGTCGGCCAGGCCGCCTGGGAGCGCACGGCACCCGGTATGAGGATTGCTCCGGAGCCCAAAGCCAGTCCCTGGCGGCGCGTCAAAAGAGCCATGAAAACCTCCTGCGAAACCCTTTAAATGCACGCTTCTTCGGAGCAAAATTAGGGCATGGGTGATCGTTTCGACCGTCTAGGCGTCCGGCATGCCAATGTCGAGGCCCTGCTGCGCCGCCCCGGCATTGGCCACAACAACGGGCCGACCTTCGACATGTCGTGGGAGGCTTGGGTGTGGCGGCGCGCTACCGCCAAGGCCTGGGCCACGCCCAAGCCCGAGGTCGCGCTGCGCCGCGTCAAGCGCGCCGAAAGCCTCGGCATCACCTACCGCGAGTTCACCGCCGCCCTGATGGACACCGGCAGCCATCTCGGCAGCGCCGTGCTGCCGCTGTCGCTTGCAGCGCGTGTGCGCCGCGGGACGGGGTACGAAGTCATCATCGAGCCGCGCAATTCAATCGCCGATCGCGTCGCGCGTTTCGGCGGCCGGTTGTTCCTGCTGGGCGACATCGACGCCGTGCCGGCGCTGAGCGAAAGCGAGCGCGCGGATTTTCTGGCGCTCGCCAACCGCGCCTTCGACGGCAAGGTCGAGGCGATCGGTTGGGGCCACGATGCCGCGGCCTTGCGCGCCATGCTCAAGGCCAATGTCGTGGCGCACCAGGAAGTGTTCCTGATCGGCTCGGGCATCGGCCATCGTGTCCTGGGCGAAGCCGCCAGCCTGCCGCTCATCAAGGAAATCGATAGTTGGCTCTAGCCCCCGTCGAGCCGCCTCTCAAAGGCGTCCGCGTCGTCGAACTCACCCATACGATCCTCGGGCCGTCCTGCGGCATGGTGCTGGCCGATCTCGGTGCCGAAGTTATCAAGGTCGAGCCGGTCGATGGCGACCGCACGCGCAAGCTGCGCGGCTTCGGCGGCGGCTTCTTCGGCTATTTCAACCGCAACAAGCGCAGCCTGGCTCTCGACGCCGATTCCAAGACCGGCCGCGAGGTGCTGGTAAAGCTGCTGCAGTCGGCCGACGTGCTGATCGAGAATTTCGCGCCAGACTCGATGGCCAAACGCGGGCTTGGGCCGAAGCATCTGGAGCAGATCAACCCGCGGCTGGTCTACTGCGCGCTCAAGGGCTTCCTGCCGGGCCCGTATGAAAAGCGGCCGGCGCTCGACGAGGTCGTGCAGATGATGGGCGGGCTCGCCTACATGACCGGACCGTCGGGACGGCCGTTGCGCGCCGGCACCTCGGTGGTCGATATCGTCGGCGGCCTGTTCGGCGCGCTCGGCATCGTGCTGGCGCTCAAGACGCGCGAGCGCACCGGCAAGGGCGGGCTGGTCGAGAGCGCGCTCTTCGAGTCGGTCGTCTTCCTGATGGGCCAGCATCTCGCCATCACGGCGATGAACGGCGCGCCGCCGCCGCCGATGCCCGAACGGGTGAGCTCGTGGGCGATCTACGAGATCTTCGCCAGCGCCGACAGCCAGCAGCTTTTCATCGGCGTCACCAGCGACGGCCAGTGGAAGCGCTTTTGCGATGTCTTCGGGCAGCCGGAACTCGCGGCCGATCCGCGCCTTGCCACCAACAATGCCCGTATCGAAGCCCGGCCGTGGCTGGTGCCCAAGGTCGCCGAGATCTTCAAGCGCCACAGCATGGCCGAGATCGAGCGCCTGGCGCTTGCCGCCGACATCTCCTTCGCGCCCGTCGCGCGGCCGCAGGACCTGTTCGATCATCCGCATCTGCTGGCCAACGGGTCTCTGGCGGCCACGACCCTGCCGGGCGGGGTAAAGACGCGCCTGCCGCTGCTGCCGTTCCAGATGTTCGGCTGGCGGCCGCCGCTGGTCAGCGACCCGCCGGAGATCGGCCAGCATAATGACGAGGTGCTGGCCGAAGCGGGTTACGATGCCGCCGGCATCGCCGCCCTGAAGGCCGCCGGAGTCCTGGGGCCGAGGTAAAAGGCCCCAAAACCGCCGATTCGCAGCCCCCGCGGCCGCGACACAGACGACACCATTCTCCCGGACCACGACCCGTCCACGACACGGCCTCCCGGTACATAGGCTCCAACGGCAACGGCATCCCCGCCCAGCCGACCAGAGACCGGGAGATAGAAATGTTCCAGACAGTCGCCTCGACCTTCACCCTCCTCACCCTCGTTTGGGCCTTCGGCGGCCAGCCGGCCCATGCCTCGCTGACCTCCGGCGCCAGCAACGCCGGCAGCTACGTCACGACCGGCAACGGCACGGGCGGCACTGGCACCGTTCTCGCCTCCACGACCCGCTGAGGTGCGCGGCCCCCGCCGCCACGCCTGGAGATAGAAATGCTACAGCTTATCGGAACCGCTCTCGCCGTCGTTACGGCTTGCCGTCGCCGGCAACGATGACGTTCGTCGTGCTCTCCCTTGCCGCCGCCTCGAACGTGGGGTTCACCGCGAAATCGCCGCGGCCGACCTGGAAGCGCACGAGGTCTCGGACATTGGGCCGCGCGTCGAGCATGGCCTCGTCGAGATCGAGCAGGCGGCGGAAAGCGGCGTTGTGGAACAGCAGGGTGCCGTCCTCAGCGTAGAGCGCAGCACCATCGCCCATGTTGTCGAGCACCGCCTGCATGGTGTTGCGCGTGCCCTCCGATTCGGACTGGGCCAGCGCGACATTGCTGCCTTGGACCGCCAGGCCGGCCGCGAGCAACAGGATATTGACGGCGGCAAAGGCGAGGAAGGCCTTGGGGGCATAGAGCCGTCCCGGCGCGATTTCGGCCGCCACCGCCAGCGTGGCGCAGACCACGAGCCGCGGTTCGGCGTCGGGCAGGTTGA
>CAMDQJ010000146.1 GCA_945905835.1 Asaia bogorensis | reverse complement strand
GGCACTACAACACCATCCGCCCGCACAGCAGCCTTGGCTATCAACCGCCAGCCCCGGAAACCACGACGCCGCCATTGCCGCCTTCCGGTTCCGCTTCGCTCCACCTACAGCCGACAATGGTAAAGGACGGCATCATGCACTAACATTCCACCCGGACCACTCAATGGGGGACGCTCACAGACTTCCTGGTTCGACAGATCGAGGACCGGACCTACATGCGCAAGGCGCCCGTGCTGGTTTTCGTGGCTGCCGATAGGCGGGCGACGGATCGAAGAGACGAAGTAAAAATTGAAATTGGACCGGGCGAGCGGGTGGCGCTCATTGGCCCCTCAGGGTCCGGAAAGACCACAGCGATTGAAGCTCTACTCGGCGCCCGAGAAAGTGTCCTTGAATCACCCTCGGTATCAGGGCGAGCTGCTCGAAGCGTTAGGCTCGAACTTCCTCACATAGGAGTGCGCTATCTGACGGAAAGTCCTGTCTTTGAGACTGGAACTGTACTGACCAATTGTTTGATTTCGGCGGCGGAATGCCAGCACATTAGCGCAGCGATTGGGTTGTTTCCTGGCATGACGGATGCAGAGCTATCGACGTTCCTAACGAGGCAAATATTGCCGTCGGGTGAGCCGCTTTCCTTAGGTGAACGGCAACGAGTGCAGATAATCCGCGCCATGGGCGCAAAACCGCGCGTGCTTGTCTTGGACGAGGCGTTGTCGGGAGTTGAGGAAGACCTCGAACGAGAGGTGATATCGGCTTTGATCGCGGACGAGTCGATTTCGTCGCTACTCTATGTCGGCCATAGAAAGTCCATTCAGGAATTGTTTAGTAAGAAAATAAGACTCTGACACAGCGGTCTCTCGCCCTGTCAGCCAGGCTTTCCAATGCTCCTCCCAAGGAGACGGCGGTTAGGCCCTGTCGAGAAGCACAGTCGTCGCCGTAATGTTCTAGGAGTCCGACGACACATCGGTGAGCGTGCCCATCATGTCCTCGCGTGAAGCTGGACTGCGTAGCTACGCACCTAGCTACACAGAACATACGCGCTGCAGCGCGATGTCATGAAGAGAATTGGAACGAAAAAACTCATTTCTCGGGCTTTTATCAGCTATGCGAAGTGTCGTGAGACGGGTCGAAACGGCGGTGGTTGCTTCAGGTCGCGATCTTCATGCCGGCTCAGACGGCCTTGCGGACGATATGCCGGCGGTCACCAGCTCTCCGAGATGACCGGCCAGCAGTTTATCGTCGAGAACAAGGCGGGCTCGGGCGGCAATGTCGGCACCGACGTCATCGCCAAGGCCGCCCCCGACGGCTACACCATCGGCCCAGGGGGCTTCGTATCGGGGCGGCCAGCATCCTGATCGCACCCATGGTCGCTCCGGCCTGGTTCAGGTTTCTCGGGATGAGATGATCGTGCTCACTTGAACCGCGGCATGACCTCTTGGCACAGCAGGCGCAACGCTTCCATTACCTGCGCGTGCGGGATGCGGCTGCCGGGATTGAGCTCGGCCAGGATGCCGTCGAGCCCGAGCTCCTCCTGCAGGCCCTGCAGCCGCTCGACGACGCGGCCGGCGGTGCCGACGATCATGCGCTCGCGCAGCACTTCCTCGTAGTCGATGTTCTGCATCTTGGCGCCGCGCGCCGCGCGGTTCTCGATCGCCCGCGTGCCCTGCGCGCCGGCCGACTGGGCGAGGCGGGCGCCCAGCGTATGCAGCAGGTGCAGGATGCTCTCGCGCGGCTCCTCGCGGGCGGCCTCGTCGGTCGCCGCGACATAGACCGGCACGCGCAGGAAGACCTGGCCGGTGCCGGGATGGCCCGCCTTCTTCCAGGCGGCGCGGTAGACCTTCACCAGCGGCGCCAGCTCCGAGAGGTTGCCGACGCGGGCGGCGACGAAGATCGGGTGGCCCATGGTGCCCACTTCCTCGTAGGTGTCGGGGCTGGCGGCGGCGATGCGGATCTCCGGCCACGGCGTCTGCAGCGGCCTGGGCGCGAGGCGGACGTTGTCGAAGGTGAAGTACTTGCCCTTGTGGCTGAAGCGCTCCTCGCTGAAGCAGCGCTTGACGATCTCCAGCGTCTCGGTGAAGCGCTCGCGGCTCTCGCCGTAGTCGACGCCGTAGGTCGCGTAGGTATGGGCAAAGCCCGAGCGGCCGACACCGAAGATGAGGCGGCCGCCCGAGAGCTGGTCGACGGTGGCGACCTCCTCGGCCAGGCGCAGCGGATGGCAGAGCGGTAGCACCTGCACGGCGGTGCCGATCTTCATGCGCTTCGTGCGCTGGGCGATCGAGGCGGCGAGCAGCAGCGGCGAGGCCAGCACCGAGCGCTCGGGGTTGAAGTGCAGCTCGGCCAGCCACATGGCGTCGAGGCCCAGGCGCTCGGCGGCGTCGACCTGGGCAAACGACTCGGCGAAGGCCTGGGCCTCGCTGGCGCCAGGCAGTCGCTGAAACTCGTGGAACATGCCGAATTCCATCGGTCCTCCTGGGGGGAGCATAGTATGCGGCGGAGGTGGGTCACAGGGCGTTGGTGGAGGGGCGGCCCTGCGCCTATCGGCACAGCACCCTAGACAAGCTCAAGCCGCAGTCGCCGTCCAATAACAGTCGCGGCGCGCTGCAGGGTCGTCAGCGTCACGTTGCCGTCGTGAGGATCGAGAAGACGGCCGATCTGGCTGCGGCTGGTCTTCATGCGCTCTGCAAGACCCTTGCGGGAGATCTTCCGGGCCTTCATTGCCTCGCCGATTTGCCAGGCAAGGACTTCCTTGATCGCCACGGCTTCGAACTCGTCGAGCTTCCCTTCGCCCTTGAGAAAATCGTCGAGAGTGCTGAGCTTCGCAGCGGATCGGACAGAGGTTTTTTTCTTCTTCATGTCGTCACCTCAAGGATCGAATTCACGTTTACGCCTGCGGGCCAGGGCAAGGTCGCCGTCTTGTGTCTTTTGGGTCTTCTTGATGAAGCCATGAAGCACCAGTATCCTGTCACCCTGCACGGAGAACAACATTCGCGCTATCCGGCTGCTGGGAAGTGCGCTGCGCACCTCCCACAAGCCGTCACCCATCGCGCGACACAAGGGCATGCCGACCGGCCACCTGTACTGAATACGCATCAGGTCCTGGCCGATGACGTTGCGGTCGTTTTCGCTCAGGCCGCGCAACCAGTCGCGCACCACTTTGCCGCCGGCGCGAGTACGGTAGAAAACGACCGGAAGCTTTCGCGGCCGGTCACTCATGATGTCCTATATATAATACATGATCCATATAATGTCCATGGATGGCATGTTTTTATTTTACGCATGTCAAAGTACCCAGCCCAAGGGATTGAACCGCCTCGACGTATTTGGGAAGACTACAAGTGACGTAAACGAGGCAACATGACCCGGAAGAAAAAAGCCAAACCTCCTCTCACCGGCAGCGTGCTTGAGCTGATCGACGGCTACGCCGCGTCCGATCCGGCCTTTCGCGAAGCGCTCATGCAGGAGGCCATCGACTCGATACATGAAGGCGATGTCGAGACCGGCAAGACCATTCTGCACAGCCTCCGCGCCGCCCAGCCCCGGAGACAACGATGAAGCCGACATCCCCCGACGCCATCCTCAAGGCGCTGCATTCCCTGGTCGACGCCTTCAACGCCCACGATCTCGACGGCATCATGGCGCATTTCGCCGACGACGCCGTGCTCGAGATGCCGCGCGGGCGCGAGCCGTGGGGCACGCGGTTCACCGGCCGCGCCGGGGTGCGCGAGGGGCTGGCCGGGCGGCTCAAGGGCATGCCGGACGTCCATTACGGCGAGCCGGCGCATTTCGTCGCCGGCGATACCGGGATGACGAAATGGACGATCACCGGCACCAACGCGGCGGGCCAGAAAATCCGCGCCCACGGCTGCGACTTCTACCATTTCCGCGACGGGCTGGTGGTCCTGAAGGACTCCTACTGGAAGATCGTCGAAGCCTGACGCGCCCCCTCACCTCGCCTCTCCCCTCGGCGTCCTCACAGATGCCTGTAACGGGGGAGAGGAACATGAAGGACGGCGGCATGGGCGGCCTCGCCGCCGCGGCCGGGCTGCGCAAGAGCGGCTGCCGTCCCCGTCTCCGCGGGGCGATTCAGAAGTGCAACCTTGGTAGGCGACGTCCGACACGCTTCGCGCTATAAATACCCCGAAACCAGCGGTTGTGATGCTGAGGCGACATGGCTGACGAACCATGGCGCACGACGGACGACATTCATATCGTGCGGGACATCGCGGCGAAGGTCGGCGACGTCCCCGGCGAGGTGCCGCCGACTGGCGTCAAGTCCTTCACCGGCGCGCTCGAATCCAGGAAGTTCGGCGAGCTGCTGAAGCACGTGGAAGAAGCCGTGGCCGACGGCAGCGGCTTCCTGAGCTCCGAGAGCCGGGAACGGCTGGCCCGCAGTTTCGCCAACGGCCTTCGCGTCTTCGCCTTCTACGAACGGATCGACTCGGCCTTCGTGCTGGCGCTGCGCGGCATGAAGAACGTCTACGAAGCCGGCGTGATAATCGACATCTTCAACCCGCGCGCGCTGGAGGAGCTGGGCCTCGATGCCAAGTCGCCGCCGCCGCCGCCCTTCGACAATCCGGAGGCATGGCCGGATTTTCGCCCGCTGATCGGCCGGCTCGAGGAACAGACGAAGGTGGTCACGCGCGTCGACCGCAAGAAGGCGTCGGTGGATTTCGTCACCCTGTTCGTCGACACGCTACGCGCGCTGGCCCGCGGCTCGCATCAGAAGGCGGCGATTGCCTCGCCACCTGCGACGACGGCCTTCACCGTTCACTCGGGCCCGAAGAACATGGGCTACCAGCTCAGTTATTTTCCGCAGTATCGCTATAGCCCCGTGGTCTTCGGCTCGACCCTGAGCACGCCGGTCGTGGAAAACTTCGCGACCGGGCACTGGTGCTTCGAAGGCCGCCAGAGCGGCGCAACCGCACCGCCGATCCGCGACCCCGGCGTGCATTTCGCCGGGCCCAGCCGAAACTAGACCACGACCACGGCTTTCTAGCGGGCAACCGACATAGACCTGGGCGATCTCGGCAACCTCAAGCCTTATGTCGAGCTGGCCGGCCAGATCGTGACCGGCGGCATGGCGCTTGGCGCCGCCGTCACCGGCAAGTTCCCCTGGGCTCCCACGACCAAGGGCCTGCCGGAGTTCGCCGCCCGGGTGTTCGGCATCGCGAGCGGCGTGGGACTGGCGTACCTGATCGTCCGCAACCGGTCGGTAATCGATGCGCCCGACTTCCTGCAATGGGCCATCTGCCTCTGCATCGCCGGCGTCGCAGGTGCGGTGCTTTACTACCTGATGCGGTTGCTGCTGGTGTTCGACTGTCCGGGCGACTCCGAGGAATATGTGGCGGGCATCTGCCTGCAACCGGCCGCACGCAGCGTGCTCAAGGGACAGCTCGCCGGGCTTCCCGAGCAATACGCCAAGATCCAGCCACCGCTTCCCGTCGAACCGCGGGAATTCTTTTGCCGGAGCGGCAAGGATCCGAGGTTCATCTGGCGGGGCGGGTGCCATGTGCTGGCGCAGCTTGTGCTGTTCCTGTCCTACGGCCTGCTGATCGTGCCGCTCTCGCTCGCCATCGCAAGTGCAGCGATCGCCTGGAACCAGGTGAAGGTCGAAAAGACGCCGGCCAGCACCACCATCGAGTTGCCGTCGGACGTCCTGTTCGATTTCGACAAGTCGGACCTGCAGGCGAACGCCGCCCCGCTGCTGGAGCGGATCGCCGCGGACCTGAAGGCCCACAAGGTGCGCAAGCTCAGGGTCGAAGGGCATACGGACTCCAAGGGCGATGCCGCCTACAACCAGCGGCTTTCGGAGCAGCGCGCGGCGGTCGTCGCGAAGTGGCTGACCGAGAAGGGCGACCTCGGCGACGCCAACATCACCGCGACCGGCTTCGGCGCGACGCGGCCGATCGCGCCGAACGTAGTCGACGGCAAGGACAATCCCGAGGGCCGGGGAAAGAACCGGCGGGTCGGCATCGTGATCGACGACCCGACCTGAAAAGCCGACGTTGCGCGGCGCCGTCGCGCTGAGGCATCGTGCCGGCATGTCAAAACACCCCCTGAACATCGCCATCGTCGGCGCCGGCATGGGCGGCCTCGCCGCCGCGGCCGGCCTGCGCAAGAGCGGCCACACCGTCACGGTCTACGAGCAGGCGCCGGCCTTCGCGCGGCTGGGCGCCGGCATCCAGATCGGCTGCAACGCCATGCATGTGCTGCGCGGGCTGGGGCTCGAGGCGCGGTTGCGCGCCGACACCTTCTATCCGCGCTCGTGGAACAACCGCGATTCGAAGACCGGCGAGGTCATGTTCGACATGATCTTCGGCCGGCCGGCCGAGGAAAAATACGGCGCGCCGTATCTTCTGGCCCATCGCGGCGATCTGCACGAGGCGCTGGTCAGCATCGTGCCGGCCGAGCACATCCGGCTCGACCACCGGCTGACGGGATTCGACAACGCTTCGGCGAACGGCGTGCGGCTCGTCTTCGCCAACGGCGTCACCGTCGAGGCCGACGCGGTGATCGGCGCCGACGGCGTCAACTCCGTCCTGCGCGAGGGCCTGTTCGCAAACACCGAGCCGCACTTCAACGGCCGCGTCGCCTATCGCGCGGTCTTCCCGTCGCGGCTTCTGGGCGGCGCCGAGCTGATGGACGAGTGCACCAAATGGTGGGGCCCCGACCGCCACGTCATCATGTATTACGTCAAACCCGACCGCTCCGAGGTCTACTTCGTCACCAGCCAGCCCGAGCCCGGCTTCCGGATGGAATCATGGTCGGCCAAGGGCGACCTCGGGGTGCTGCGCGCGGCCTTCGAGGATTTCCACGACGGCGCGCGGCGCGTGCTCGCGGCCTGCCCCGACGTGCACAAGCGGCCGCTGGTCGATCACGATCCGATGGAACGCTGGGTCGAGGGCAACGTGGCGCTGCTGGGCGACGCCTGCCATCCGATGACGCCCTACATGGCACAGGGTGCTGCGATGGCGATCGAGGATGCGGCGGTGCTGTCGCGTTGTCTTTCGGATGTCGACGATCGCGATGGCGTGGCCGATGCGTTCCGCCGCTACCAGGCGACGCGCCAGGAGCGCACGTCGCGCATCCAGCTGACCTCGCGCCAGAACACCTGGGGCAAGAGTGCGACCAATCCCGACTGGGTCTATTCCTATAACGCCTGGACGGTGCCGCTGGCGGCGTGAGCTTTAGCGTCCGCCCCTCAACGTCCGAGGGTGTCGGAGATCTTCTTGCTGCCGTTCTCGATCGAGTGCTTGAGCCGGTCGGGGACCTTGAGGTCGAGCCCGCCCTGGAAGCCGACATAGATCAGGGCGCCGAGCGAGATCTTTCATGCCCAGCCGAATAACGTGGCCATTGGGTTCTCCTGAATCCAACGGCGACCTTAGAGGCTGACTGAAAAAGAAGTTGGGTGATTTCAATCGGCTGTTATTCCGTTGGGTTGCGAAGTTCAATGGAGGTGACGATGGCTTGGACTGAAACCGCCCGCCTACAGTATCGGTGCGAGGCCTTGCGCTACGCAAGCGATCTGACGGATGCGGAGTGGGGATTGATCTCGCCCTTCCTGCCGACGGCCTCGAAGGTGGGGCGGCCGAGGAA
>CAMDQJ010000145.1 GCA_945905835.1 Asaia bogorensis | reverse complement strand
GCCCGACGGCATCATGGTGTTCAACGGGCTGAAGCGTCAGGACCAGCTCGACGACGTGATCGCCTATCTGCACAGGGCCACCCAGTAGGTGGTCCACACAATCAGCCTCGGCTTCGTTCTGCTGCTGGCATTCGTGAGCCAAGCGCTGGCGCAAGCGCCGTTGAACCTCGAAGGTTCCGCGGCACCCGTACCGTGGGCACGCTACGGTGACTGGACCAAGCTGCGCTGGGATTCCTACAACACGCTGGCCAAGCACGACGCCACGCCGCCAATGGGCAAGGAAATCGAGCTGAAGTCGGTGGCGGGCGATGCCGCGAACGGACAAAAACTCGCCTTCGACCGCAGCCGCGGCGGCGGCTGCCTCGCCTGCCACGTCATGGGTCCGAGGACGTAGGCGCTGCCAGGCAATGTCGGTGTCGACCTGTCGGAGATCGGCAGCACTGGCCGCACCGATCAGTGGCTGTTCAACTACGTCTTCGATGCGCGCGTCTACAATCCGCAGTCGGTGATGCCGCCGTGGGGCAAGCACGGCTTCTACAGCGAGCCGGAAATTTGTGACATCGTGGCCTTCCTCAAGACGCTGAAGACGCCGGCGAAGTTCGCCGATGCGCTGGAGGATCCCGCCAAGCGGCCGTTGCCGGTCGAGGATCGCGACGCCCTCGATCTCTTCGTCAATCCTTCCGCCGAGCGCATCGAGGCGGGCGAGGCGCTGTACAAAAAGGCCGGCCCCAACGGCAAGGCCTGCATCGCCTGCCACGCCGACCCGAAGACCGCGTTCAAGCGCTGGGCGGTGACCATGCCGCGCTGGGAAAAAAGACTGAACAAGGTCCTGGCGCGCCGAGAGATGCAAATCGCCTGCGAGCTCGGGCGCGATCACGCTGATGGAGACGCGATAGAACTGGCTGAGGCAGGTCACCGCGATCAGCAGCAGCAGGAGCGGCAATTTCGATGCCATGTGAATTTCTCGTAATACGGGAAAGAGGCTGCCGTCCTTCGTCGTGGACCGAAGCATTTCGATGGGCCATTATGGCTCGAGGATGGCTGCCGCTGTCGCCCTTCGTCCCGCCGCTTCGCGCGTATCGCCGATCGCCTGGCTGATCGCGCCGGCGCTGCTGGTCTTCGTGCTGTTCTTCATCCTGCCATTCGCCGTCATGGTAGTGATGTCGTTCTTCTCGTCGAACCCGGTCAGCAACCCCAACGCCGTCCTGACCACGCGCCACTACGTGCGCTTCATCGAGGACACCGCCGACATCTTCCACGATGCACTGTGGTCGACGCTGCGCATCGGCCTGATCACCACGATCATCGCGCTGCTGATCGGCTATCCGCTGGCGCACTGGATGGCGCGCATGCAGTCGCGCCTTGGCCACGCGCTGGTGCTGATGGCGGTGATCGCGCCGATGCTGACCGGCCTGGTCGTGCGCACCTTCGCGTGGATGACCATCCTGCAGGACAAGGGCGTCATCAACACCACGCTGGTGTCGCTGGGCCTGATCGAGAAGCCGCTGCCGCTGATGTACAACGAGTTCGGCACCGTGGTGGCGCTGGTCCATATCTACGTGCCGTTCATGGTGCTGACCTTGACCGGCGTGATCGGCCGCATCGACGAGCGACTGGAGCAAGCGGCACGCAGCCTCGGCGCCGGCCGTCTGCGTGCTTTCATCGAGGTCACGCTGCCGCTCAGCCTGCCCGGCATTCTCGCGGGCTCTCTGCTGGTGTTCGCACTATCGATCAGCGCCTATGTCACGCCCGCCCTGATGGGCGGCACCAACGTGCTGACGCTGCCGATGCTGATCGCCCAGCAGGTCAGCACCAGCTTCAATCCCGGTTTTGCCGGCGCGCTCGGCGTCGTGCTGCTGCTCGTGTCGCTGGCCATCGTTATCGCCTACAACAGGATACTGGCCCGGCTTGCCGGCGAGCAGGGGCTGGCATGAACGCCGCGCCAAATCGCCAGCCGTTCGATGCAGGCCGCGCGGCCTATCTGGCGCTGAACGGCGCGCTGCTCACT
This sequence comes from Asaia bogorensis, assembly GCA_945905835.1. Taxonomy (GTDB): domain Bacteria; phylum Pseudomonadota; class Alphaproteobacteria; order Reyranellales; family Reyranellaceae; genus Reyranella. The sequence goes on along the minus strand of CAMDQJ010000145.1, from coordinate 5,916 downwards.
TTCCTGCTGCTGCCCATCGCCATCGTCGTGGTGTTCGCGCTGAATCCGCTGCCCTACATCTCCTTCCCGCCGGTCGGCGTCAGCCTGCGCTGGTTCCAGAAATTCTTCGCCGGCGCTGATTTCATGAACGCGCTGTGGCTGTCGCTGTGGACGGCCTCCTGCGTGCTGGTGCTGGCCATCGTGATCGGCGGCGCCTGCGCGATAGCGCTCGCCCGCGGCAATCTGCCGGGCCGGGCGTTCCTCACCTCGTTCTTCATGTCGCCGCTGATGCTGCCGGCCATCCTGACCGGCCTCGCGCTGTTCCAGTCCTATCTGCTGGCGGGGATCGGCCGGCCGGTCTGGGGCCTGATCATGGCCCACACGCTGGTGGCGATCCCCTATGTACTGCGCACGACGCTGGCCGTTCTGCACAATTTCGACCAGCGCATCGAGGAAGCCGCGGCGGTCCTGGGGGCGAGCCCGACGCGTGTCTTTTTCGAGATCACCTTGCCCCTGATCCGGCCGGGCGTGTTCGCCGGCGGGGTTTTTGCCTTCATCGTCTCATTCGACCAGTTCCCGGTGTCGCTGTTCCTGGTCCAGCCCAAGAACGAGACCTTGCCGGTGGTGCTGTTCAATTACATGAAATTCGACCTCGACGGCGCCATTGCGGCCGCCTCGATGGTCTCAATCTTGCTGGCTCTGGTCGTGGTGCTGGCGCTGGAAAAGCTGATCGGTCTCAAAGCCTACGTTAAGCTGTAGAGAGAACAATAGGGGGTTATCATGATCACACGTCGCAAAACCTTGCGTACCGCCGCTGGCATCGCCGCACTCTCGACCGTGGGCGCGCCCGCCATCCTGCACGCCCAGACGCGCACGCTGAAAATCACGACCTGGGGTGGCAAGTGGGGCGATGTCATGAAGGGCACGGTGCTGCCGGCCTTCGAGAAGGAGTTCAAGTGTACGGTGTCGGCCGACCAGGCCTTCCCGTTCATGCCCAAGCTGCAGGCCAGCCCGAAGAACGATCCGCTCTACGACATCTTCCACACCAACTCGAACGAGCAGTGGAATGCGCTCACCGAGGGGTTGGTGGTCGACAAGATTTCGGTCAAGGACGTGCCCAACGTTGCCGACGTCTATCCCTACGCTGTCAGCGACAAGATCGTCGGCGTCACGATCTTCACCAGCGCCATCGGTCTCGGCTTCCGCACCGACAAGGGCCTGACGCCGCCGACATCGTGGAAGGACCTCGCCGATCCCAAGCTCGCCGGCTCGCGCGGCAGCTACATCATCCCGGTCAACACCATCGGCCAGTGCCACCTGATGATGCTGGGCAAGATCTACGGCAAGGGCCTGCAGGATCTCGACGCCGCCTACAAGGCGCTGGAAGGGCTGAAGCCGATCAAGCTGGTCGACTTCACCGGCCAGATGGAAAAGATGCTGCTATCGGCCGAGGTCTCGATGGGCGTCATCCACGACTCAGGCGTCTACCGCTACGACGACCAGAAGCCGCCGCTCGACTTCGTCAGCCCCAAGGAAGGCGTCATGGCGCTCGAGCAGGTTCTGAACGTGACTCCGGGCAGCAAGGTCAAGGATCTGGCCTTCGCCTATATCGACTACATGCTGCGGCCCGACGTGCAGAAGATGCTGTCCGAGGCGGTGTGGTATTCGCCGGCCAACAAGAAGGTGAAGCTCGACGCCAAGTACGATGCCAAGCTGCTCACCACCGAGGCCAAGGTGGCGACGCTGATCCAGCCCGACTGGAAGTGGTACAACGCGCGCAAGGAAGACATCGACGCGCGCGTGACGAAGCTGCTGAAGGGCTGATGACCGCAGCTGCCATCCGACTGGAGCGGGTGACCAAGACGTTCGACGGCCATGTCGTGGCCGTCGACGACGTCACGCTCGACATCGAGGCGGGCGAGTTCTTCGCCCTCCTGGGGCCATCGGGCTGCGGCAAGACCACGTCGCTGCGCATGATCGCCGGCTTCGAGATCCCCGACAGTGGCCGCGTCCATGTCGGCGGCAAGGACATCACCGACCTGCCCGTGCACAAGCGCGAGATGGGCATGGTGTTCCAGTCCTACGCGCTCTTCCCGCACCGCACCGTGGCCGAGAATGTGGCCTTCGGCCTGCGCATGCGCGATGTGACCAGGTCCGATATCGAGCGGCGCGTGAAGGATGCGCTGGAGCTGGTGGCGCTGACCGGCCTCGAGGCCCGCAAGCCCAGCCAGCTCTCGGGCGGCCAGCAGCAGCGCGTGGCGCTGGCCCGCGCGCTGGTGGTCGAGCCGCCGGTGCTTTTATGCGACGAGCCGCTGGGCGCGCTCGACCGCAAGCTACGCCAGCAGATGCAGTTCGAGCTCAAGGAGTTGCAGAAGCGGCTGGGCGTCACCCTGGTGTTCGTCACGCACGACCAGGAGGAGGCGCTGGCCATGAGCGACCGCATCGCGGTGATGCACAACGGCCGCATCGAGCAGATCGGCGCGCCGACCGAGATCTACGAAAAGCCGCGCACGCGCTTCGTTGCCGACTTCATCGGCGAGATCAATCTGCTGGAGGAACGCGGCCGTGCCAGTGCGCTGCGGCCCGAGAAGATCCGCTTCGTGCCGCCGGGCGATGCCCGCGCCGCCGGGTTGATCGAAACCTCGAACTTCCTGGGCGGCGCCACGCTCTACCGCGTGCGCGTCGACGACGGCCGCACGCTTCTGGCCCGCGAAACCCACGCCGGCGAACGCAGCCCGCGCAAGCCCGGCGATGCGGTGGGGCTGGCGTGGAATGATTCCGACGCTGTGGCGCTGGAATCGTAATCGCTGGTCCGGCTCTTTAGTCGAGGCTTTCGCCGCGCAGCTGTTTGCCGAAGGCGAGATCGTCGTTGAGGCACCATTGTTCGGCAACGCGGCCGTTGGCGATCCGGAAAATCGAGAGTTCGTCAACACGCAGGCGCCGGCCGGTGGGCGGCCGCCCTTCGAAGTTGCCCAGATGGGTGCCCGTCGAGAAATAGCGCACCGCCACTTTGTCCCCGTCGATGACGACGTCCTCGATATGCTCGTGCCAGTCGGGGAAGCCGCTCCGTAGCCGCGCAATGGCTCGCCCTATGCCGTCGTGACCATCGCGCGAGTCTGTTTTGCCCCAGCCCTTGGGCATATGGGCGACGAAGTCGGAAGCAAAGACGTCCGGGATCGCTGCCAGATCGCCCGTGTTCCATATCTCGTGCAGACGTTCGATGAGGGCCCGCGTTTCAGTGCGCGTCATGGTCCTTCTCTTTGCCGGCGTTACATCGCGGGAGTAGGATCGTACCATGACACTCACCCTCGGTATCGCCACCATCGGCCAGGCGCCGCGCGACGACATCGCCACGCTGTTCGCCCAGCACGCGCCTCCCGGCACCAAGGTCATCCTGCGCGGCGCGCTCGATGGTCTTTCCGACGCGGAGGTCGACGCGCTGAAGCCCGAGAGCGGCGGCGACACGCTCTACACCCGCTTGCGCGGTGGCCGCGATGTGAAGATTTCCAAGAAGGCGGTGATCGCCCGCTCGGCCGACGTGATCGCGCGGCTGCGCGCCGACGGCTGCGACGCGCTGGTCTATGCCTGCACCGGCGATTTTCCGCCGCTGAAGGGCGACGAAGGCGTGCTGTTTCCCTCGCGCGTGCTGGCCGGGCTCACGGCCGGCCTGTTGCCGCGCGGCCGGCTCGGGCTGCTGATCCCGCTGGCCGAGCAGGCGGAAAAGCTTTCATCCAAATGGGCGCGGCCGGGAATCGAGATCGTGGCCGAGGCGCTGGCGCCCAGCGCCGGTGCCGCCGAAGCCGATGCCGCGGCGCGGCGCCTGGCCGCCAAGAAGCCCGACCTCGTCGCCATGGACTGCATGAGCTACTCGCCCACGACAAAGGAATGGGTGAAACCCGGCCTCGGCGTGCCGGCCTTGCTCGCCATCACCGCGACCGGCCGCGTGCTGCGCGAGATGCTGGATTGAGCACGCCGATGGGGACCCAGGTCTGCATCGCAGGCGGCGGTCCGGCCGGCATGATGCTGGGCTTCCTGCTCGCCCGCGCCGGCGTGCAGGTGGTCGTGCTGGAGAAGCACGGCGATTTCCTGCGCGATTTCCGTGGCGACACCATCCATCCGTCGACCCTGGAGGTGATGGGCGAGCTCGGACTGCTCGACGAATTCCTCAAGCTGCCGCATCACAGGCTGCAACACTTCGCCGCCCAGTTCGGCGACCGGCGGGTCTCGGTCGCCGACCTCACGCATCTGCCCGTGCACTGTCCCTTTATCGCCATGATGCCGCAATGGGACTTTTTGGCTTTTTTCGCCGGCCATGGCCGGAAACTGCCCGGCTTCACGCTGCTGATGCAGGCCGAGGCGCACGGGTTGATCGAGGAGAACGGCAGGGTGGCCGGCGTGCGCGCCACGGTGGATGGCGCGGCGCGCGAGATCCGTGCCGATCTCACGGTCGGCGCCGACGGCCGGCACTCGGCGGTGCGCGAGCAGGCCGGTCTCGCGGTGCACACGCTCGGCGCGCCGATGGACGTGCTGTGGTTTCACCTGTCGCGCAAGCCGTCCGATTCGTCGGAGGTCGTGGGCCGCTTCGATACCGGCAGCATCTTCGTGATGCTCGACCGCGGCGACTACTGGCAGTGCGCCTACGTCATCGCCAAGGGCGCGGCCGGGGCGGTGCGTGCCGCCGGCATCGAGAAGGTGCGCGCCACGGTCGCGCGCCTCATGCCCTTCCTCGCTGACCGCGTCGGCGAGCTTTCAGGCATCGACGACCTGAAGCTCCTGACCGTGGGCGTCGACCGGCTGGAAAAATGGTGGCGGCCGGGTGTGCTCTGCATCGGTGACGCCGCCCACACCATGTCGCCGGTCGGCGGCGTCAATCTCGCGATCCAGGACGCGGTCGCCACCTCGAACATCCTCGCCGCGCCACTGCGTGCGGTCCGGCTGGCGGACCGAGACCTCGCCGCCGTGCAGGCGCGGCGCCTCTTTCCGACACGCGCGACGCAGGTCGCGCAGGTCTTCATCCAGAACCGCATGATCGCGCCGACACTGGCCGGCACCCGGCCGTTGCGGCCGCCATGGCCGGTACTGCTGCTCGATCGCTTCCCGCTGCTGCGCCGTTTGCCCGCCCGCTTGATCGCCATGGGCGTGCGGCCGGAGCACGTGCGCACCTAGCGCCGCGCTGCCACCAGCAGGAAGGGCGGGCGCTGGCGTTCGGGCGCGAGGGCGGGTTCGGCCGCGATCTGCTCGTCGGTCGGCCCCATTCCTCGACATGCGTTAGCGCAAAGCCCGTCTGCAGCAGCATGTTGAGGTAGGTGCCGACGCTCCTGTGCTGCTTGATCACGCCCTTGGCCAGCCAGTCGGTCGATCGCGGCCCTTCCTCGAGGTAGCGGTCGAGCGGCCAGGTGCCGTCGGCCGTCCATTTTGGATCGCGCGGCGCGGTGTAGATCGGATGCTCGACCGAGAAAACGAGACTGCCGCCGGGTACGAGCGCGCGATAGATCTGCTCGAACAGCCCGCGCAGATTCTCGATGTAGTGCAAGGTGAGCGAACTGTAGACCAGGTCGAAGGAGTCGCGCGCGAGCTTGAGTGTTTCGAGATCCTCGCGGGCGTAGGCGATCGCCGGGTCCTTGGTGTCCCAGCGTGCTCGCTCCAGCATCTTCTCCGAAACGTCGAGGCCGCTGACTTGCGCGGTGCCCGCCTCGCGCGCCCAGCGGCAGAACCAGCCGAAACCACAGCCGAGATCGAGCACCCGGGCGCCCTTGAGGTCGGGCAGCAGGGCGCGCAGCACCGGCCATTCCGCGGCGCCATCCAGCCCCTCGACCGAGCGCCCGAGCTTGCTGTAGCCCGCGAAGAACCCGTCGTTGTCGTAGATGTTCTGGGTCATGGGCTCATGGCCGGGGGCGCGCCACTCCAGTGGCGCGTCATGATCGCGCCACTGGAGTG
>CAMDQJ010000144.1 GCA_945905835.1 Asaia bogorensis | reverse complement strand
GAAAAGATGGCGCACGCCATTGCCTCGGCACTACTGCGCCGGTGCCGCCAGGGCATCGGGCGGCGTGTTGCTGAACAGCACGACATCCGGGCGGAAGTCGGCGATCGCCTTGCGCAGCATGCCGCCGTAACGACGTTCATGGGCGAAGCGCCTGACATAGCTGTACTTGGGCAACGGTTCGCCCGGGTCGATCGGCGCCACCGAGAAGCCCGCCGCATCGCCCGTGCGCCGTTCGAGGGCGCCGCGCGGCGTCTGGACCGCGGCCGAGAAGAGATGGCGCACGTCGTGGCTGCGCCGCGCCAGCTCGCGTGCGAGCTGCACCTGGAAGGGGTGGCCGGAATAGTCGTGGCAGGACAAGGCGCATGCGGCAGACCACCTAGGCGAGGCAGAAGCCTACCACGCGTTGCGGCCGCGCGAGGGCAGGCTCGAATGGGGCCCACGCGCGCTCGGCAACCGCTCGATCCTTGGCGATCCGCGCCGCAGCGACATGAAGGACATCCTCAATCTCAAGATCAAGCGCCGCGAGTCGTTCCGGCCGTTCGCACCGTCGGTCCTGCGCGAGGCGGTGAAGGATTGGTTCGAGACCGACGACGACGTGCCCTTCATGATGCAGGTCTTCAAAATCAAGGCCGACAAGCGCAATGAGATCCCGGCGGTCACCCATGTCGACGGCACCGGCCGCCTGCAGACCGTCACCGCGGCGGCCAATCCGCGCTACGCGCGTCTGATTCAGGCCTTCCGCGACCTTACCGGGGTGCCGATGGTGCTCAACACCAGCTTCAACGAGAACGAGCCCGTGGTGTGCAAGCCCGAGGAGGCGATCGACTGTTTCCTGCGCACCAAGATGGACGTGCTCGTATTGGGTGATACCTTCATCGAGCGATGATCGCCCTCACCGTCAACGGCCAGAAGCGCGAGGTCGACGCGCCGGCCGACAAGCCGCTGCTCTGGGTCCTGCGCGAGGACCTGAACATCGTCGGCCCGAAATTCGGCTGCGGCGTTGCCGCCTGTGGCGCCTGCACAGTTCATATCGACGGCGAGGCGGCGCGTTCGTGCTCGGTGCCGACGGGCTCTGTCGCCGGCAAGGACATAACCACTATCGAGGGGCTCGGCGCCGGCCAGCTCCATGCCCGTGCAGCGCGCCTGGATCGAGAACCAGGTGCCGCAGTGCGGCTACTGCCAGCCCGGCTTCATCATGGCGGCGGCAGCACTACTAAAGGCGAACGCCAAACCGAGCGACGCCGAGATCGATTCGGCGCTGACCAACATCTGCCGCTGCGGCACCTATAGCGCCATTCGCCGCGCCATCCATCGCGCGGCGGCGATCCTGGGCGGCGTGCCGTGAAGTTCACCCGGCGCAAGGCGATCATCGGCGGCGTCGTAGGCGTGGGTTTCGTTGGTGTCGGCTGGTGGTTCGCCCGCGAGCGCGACCGGCTGGGCGGTCGCAAGCTGTTCAACGTCAAGGCGGACCAGGCCGGCCTCAACGGCTGGGTGAAAATCTTCCGCGACAACTCGGTGATCGTGGCCGTGCCGCGAGCCGAGATGGGGCAGGGCATCCACACCGCGCTGGCCATGCTGGTGGCTGAGGAGATGGACGCCCGCTGGGACCAGGTGAAGGTCGAAGATCCGCCCGAACACGCCGTCTACCGCAACGTCGACATCCTGGTCGACGGCCTGCCGTTCTCGCCGGAGGAGACCGGCGCGACGGTGGATATGGCGCAGTGGTTCGCCGGCAAGCTGGGCGGTGTTTTGGGCGTCGTGGCGACCGGTGGATCGACGGCGACGCGCGATGCCTGGCTGCCGATGCGCAGGGCTGGTGCCGTGGCGCGCGACCTGCTGCTGCGCGCCGCCGGCCGCAAATTTTCCGTGCCGGTCGGCGATCTGGTCGTGGCCGATGGCGAGGTCCGCCGCACGAACGGCACCAGGCGCGCGAGTTTCGGCGACCTCGTCGATTCCATAGTCGATCTCGTCGAGCGTCCGCCGCCACCGCTCAAGAAGCCGTCGGAATTCAAGATCATCGGCAAGGCGGTTCAGCGCCTCGACATTCCGGCGAAGGTGACCGGGACGGCGACCTACGGCATCGACGTGCGCCTGCCCGACCTGCTCTATGCCGCCGTGCGCAATGCGCCGACCTTCGGCGGCGTGGCCACCGGCTTCGCGCTCAAGAATGGCGTGCTGCCCAAAGGTATCGAGAAGATCGTGATCGTGCCGGGCGGCATTGCGGCGATCGGCACGAGCTGGTGGCAGGCCGATTCCTTTCTCGAAAAAGGGGACCGACATCAAATGGGATGCCGGCGCCAACGCCAAGCTCGACAGCACGGCGCTGTGGAAGCAGTACGAGCAGCTTTTGGACAAAGGCGAGGCAGCATTGACGCGCACGCTCGGAGCCGAGAGCAAGCCCGCAAAGACGCAAACCATCGAGGCGGTCTACCGCGCGCCCTATCTCGCGCACGCCACCATGGAGCCGATGAACTGCACGGCGCTGGTCGGCAAGGAGACGGTCGAGCTTTGGATGCCCAACCAGTCGCCGACGCTTATGCGCCTGGTCGCTGCCAGGACGGCAGGCGTCGAACAGGCCGATGTCCTGGTGCACACGACGTTACTCGGCGGCGGCTTCGGCCGGCGCGCCGAGGTCGATCTTGTGCGCCAGGCCGTAACCTGCGCGATCGCGGTGACGGGCAGGCCCGTGCAGATACTGTGGTCGCGCGAAGAGGACATCCAGCACGATTTCTACCGGCCGATGGCGTTGGCCCGGTGGAGAGCCGAGTTCGACATCTCCGGTGCGACACCGAAGCTCGCGGGCGTCTCCAAGCGGCAGGTGGCGCAGTCACCGACCGACCAGTTTCCGGCACGCGTGCTCGGCATGCCGGCGCAGGGCAAGCCCGAGGGCAACGCCGTCGAGAATCCGCCTTATGCCTTCCCGCACTATCGCCTCGACGCCGTCGTCGCCGACAACGCGGTGCCCGTGGGGTTCTGGAGGTCGGTCGGCCATTCTCACAGCGCCTTCTTCGATGAGAGCTTCGTCGACGAACTGGCCCTGGCGCCCAAGAAGGATCCGTATGCGTTCCGCCGCGAGCTGCTGGCCGGCAAGCCACGTCACCTGAGGGTACTGGAGACCGCCGCCACGGCGGCAGGATGGGGAACGCCGCTCGCCGCCGGAACAGGCCGCGGCATCGCCTTGCGCGCCTCGTTCGGTTCAGTTGTGGCCCAGGTCGCCGAAGTGGCGGTGGTCGACGACAAGACCATCCGGGTGAAACGGGTTACCTGCGCCATCGATTGCGGGCCGGTGATCAATTCCGCGATCGTGCGCGCGCAGATGGAAAACGGCATCGTCTACGGCCTATCGGCGGCGCTGTTTGGCGAGATCACGCTGGCCGACGGCGCGGTCGAGCAGAGCAACTTTCCGACCTACAACGTCGTGCGCCTGGCCGAAGCGCCGGTCATGGACGTGCACATCGTGGCAAGCGACTCCCCGCGCATCGGCGGCGTGGGCGAACCCGGCACGTCGCCGATCGCGCCTGCCGTGGCCAACGCGGTCTTCGCCGCGACCGGCAAGCGCCTGCGGACTTTGCCCCTCAGCTTCGACTAGCGCGGCATCCGGCGGCGCCAGCTCAGCGTATCCTCGATCTGGATGGCGAGATCGCGAGTCGGCTGCCAGCCGAGCTCGCGCTTCGACTTGGAAATGTCGCCGACCAGCTTGGGCGAGTCGCCGAGCCGCCGCGGGCCTACGCGATGCGGCACCGGCTTGCCGGCGATGCGGCCGGTTTCCGCCAGCGCCTGCTTGACGCTGTAGCCCGAGCCCGAGCCGAGATTGAACGTCTCGTGGCGGCCGCCGGTCACCCGGCCGAGCCAGTCGATGGCGCGCAGATGGGCGTCGGCGAGATCGGTCACATGCACGAAGTCGCGTACGCAGGAACCGTCGGGCGTCGGATAGTCCGTGCCGAGCAGGGTCAGTGCCGGCCCGAATCCCAGCACCGCATCGGCGGCGAGCGGCAGCAGGTGGGTCTCGGGATTGTGCGCTTCGCCGATCTCGCCGTCGGCATCGGCGCCCGCCGCATTGAAATAGCGCAGCGACGAGGCGCGAAGGCCATGCCCGGCGGCGACCGTGAGGGCCCGTTCGACGCGCGCCTTGGATTCGGCATAGGGACTGATCGGGGCGATGCGATGCGTCTCGGCCAACAGGTCCATCTGCGGGATGCCGTAGACCGCACAGGTGCTCGAGAACACGAAGGCTTCGACACCGTGGCGCAGCGCTGCGGCGATCAGGGCGTCGGTCTTGACCGCATTGTTGTTCAGATACCGCTCGGGTTGCTTCACCGATTCGCCGACCTCGATGTAGCCCGCGAGATGGATCACGGCGGCGGGTTTGTGCCGTGCGAAGACCTCGTCGAGGCGGCCAGCATCGCCGATGTCGCCGTGTTCCAGCGGCCCCCATTTTACCGCCCACGCGTGGCCCTTCTCAAGCGTGTCGTAGCAGACGGGCAGCGCGCCTGATTCGGCGAGCGCCTTGCAGACATGACTGCCGATATAGCCGGCGCCGCCGGCGACCAGCACGGGACCCTTCATTGCGCGACCTCGGCATAGAGTATTTCCAGCGCTGCCGCGACGTTGCGCCAGTTGTACAATTTCTTCGCGGTGTCGCACGCCTCGACGCCCATGGCGCACGCCCGCGCCGGATCGGATGCGAGATCGAGGCTCGCGCGTGTAAGCGCCGGCACCTCGCAGGGCACGACGATCGTTCCGTGGCCGCCGACCTCGCGATAGATATTGACCTGGTCCGAGATGATCGCGGGCAGGCCGGCGGCCATGGCCTCGACGACGGCGATGCCGAAATTCTCGCTGTAGGACGGCAGCGCGAACATCGAGGTGGCGGCGAAGGCTGCAAGCTTGTCGGAACCGGTGAGCATGCCGGTGAAGGTCGTGCTGTCCTGCACGCCGTGCTCGGCGACCAGCGCGCGCGTGCGTTCGAGTACGCCGTCGTCGGGACCGGCCAGGACGAGATGCAGGTCGGGCGCCGTCTTCTTCGCGGCGACGAAAGCCGGCACGAGGAGGTCGAGGCCCTTCTTTTCGTGCAGGCGACTCAGGAAGAGAACGATTCGGCGGCCGGCGGTTTCGGGAAAGCGGCAGCGGAATTCTTCCGGCGACGGCAGCGTCTCGAAGGCGTCGAGCTTCACGCCGAGCGGCACGACGCGCGCCGGTGCCGCTCCCGCATGGGCCGTGCTGATCTCGTGCTCGACTTCGCTTGTGTAGACGTAGCCGTTGACGCCCTCGTGCACGAGATCGGTGGCGGCGCAGACACGATCGCTGGCGATGACGGCGCGCCCGGCGTTCATCACTTCGTTGACGACGAGCCCCCAGGATTCGCGCTCCGACGGCAGTATGAAGAGGTCGCAGAGTTCGTAAAGCGCCGCGAGCTGCTTCTGGTACTGGAAGCCGAGCAGCTTTGCTGATTTCAGGCCGCTGCTGGCGATCTGCGCCTCGAGCTGTCCGCGCAGATCGCCGTCGCCGGCCATCAGCAGGTAGGGTCGGCCGGCATCGGCGCGGTCGGCCACCCTGGCGAAGGCGTTCAGGAGATCGAACGGTGCCTTTCGCGCGATCAGCTTGGCGGCGTAGAGGATGACCGGCCGGCCGGGCTCGAGGCCGAGCGAGGCGCGAAGCGTCTCGCGGCGGGTCGCCGCCTCGGTGAAGCCGGCACGGAACCACAGATTGTCGACGGCGTAGGCCATGCGGAACATCCGCTCGCGCTCGACACCCAGGCCGCGCCAGCTCTTTTCGTTGCGCGAACCGATCGTCAGATAGGCATCGACCAGCGCATCGAGTCCGCCGAACAGGCCGCGTTTCACGAAGGCACGCGCCGCCGATCGCGCCCGGCCGATATCCGCCATCTCGTCGCGCAGCAGGACCTTTATGCCCAGTGACTTCGCATTGGCCATGGCCAGCAGATGATGCGCGCGGCTGTAGCCGTGCACCCACAATGCGTCGAATCGGCCGTCGCGCAGCGCCGCGCGCAAGCCGCGGCTCATCGGGCTCCAGAAGTCGAAGCCCTCGCGCGGTACGCGCGGGAAGGAGCGGCGTGGCAGGAAGACGTGGCGATAGCCGTCGAGCAGGGGCACGTCCCAGGCGATCTCGCGGTTGAATTCGACGTCGTGGTAGCCGTCGACCGAGAAGTCGCTTTCGAAGAAGGCCGTGAGGTCGATGTCGGGATCGGCGGCGAGGTGGCGCAGCAGCAGCGCCTGGTACTGGATGGGATGGGTGACGAGATAGGCTACGCGCCACGGCCGCTGCGGGCGGGAACTCATCCGCAGCCGACCAAACGGAAAATGGTGCCGGGTGAGGGATTTGAACCCCCGACCCCCTGATTACAAATCAGGTGCACTACCACTGTGCTAACCCGGCCCAACGGCAACAACCTCGCGCGGTATTTCACGCCAATTATGAGGCTGAAGTCGCTGAAATTAAAGAGCTTTTCCCGACTTCCCCCGCGCCCATTCATAGAGCGCGACGGCTGCGGCATTGGAGACGTTGAGCGAGGCGAGGGCGACGCTTGTCGGGATGGTGACCAGCCGGTCGCATTTCTCCGCCGTCAGCCGGCGCAGGCCCTCGCCCTCGGCGCCGAGCACGATGCAGGCGCGGCCGCCGAGATCGATATCGCCCAAGGCCACGTCGCCGCCCTCGTCGAAACCATAGAGCCAGAAGCCCGCTTCCTTCAGTTGCTCGAGCGCGCGCGCCAGATTGACGGCGCGGACCAGCGGCACGACTTCAAGCGCGCCGGAGGCCGCCTTGGCGAGCACGCCGGTATCGGATGGCGCATTGCGCTCGGTCGTCACCACGCCGGCGGCGCCGAAGGCGGCAGCGGTGCGCAAAATGGCGCCGACATTGTGCGGGTCGGTGACCTGGTCGAGGGCGATGACGATCGCGCGCTCGCCGCAGCGTGCCAAAAGGTCCTCGATGCTCGGTTCTTCGAGCGGTGAGGCGAGCACGGCAAAGCCCTGATGGACCGCGCCGGCCGGCAGGCGCTGCGTCAGTTCCTCGCGCGACAGGGTCTGCGGGCTGATCTTGCGCTCGCCCTTGGCCGCGGCGGCCGATATTTCCTCGCCATGGCGCTGCGCCACCTCCGAGGTGATCACCAGGCGCTCGATCTTGCGCTCGGGATTGGCCAGGACGGCGAGGACGGGATGGCGGCCATGCAGCCAGATCGACTGATGGCCGCCCCTTTGCGCGGTACGCTGCGGGCGCGCCGGGCGGTGGGAGCGGTTTTGGGGGGGACGCATGGCGTGCCTTGTATGAGGATGCGGCCAAACGGGCAATTCCCGTGTGCTGTCCGGGATTTAACCCTTGACGCAACTCATTGAATTTGCGAGCAACGCGCGCCCGTTTTGGCGGGTCGAACAGGCTAAATCTCGCGCTGCGCGCCGCAGGTTCGGAGGGGTGGCCGAGCGGTCAATGGCAGCAGACTGTAAATCTGCCGACTTCGCGTCTACGACGGTTCGAATCCTTCCCCCTCCACCAACGGAACTCTTTGCTGGGTTGGCTTTGTTCGGGGGTTGCGGGTGTAGCTCAATGGTAGAGCAGAAGCCTTCCAAGCTTACGACGAGGGTTCGATTCCCTTCACCCGCTCCAGTTTGATTAAGTCGGTTGGTCTAGAAGCTGAAAGCATCACGAGGGTCGTGGCACCATGACGAAGGCGAAATTCGAGCGCAACAAGCCGCACTGCAACATCGGGACGATCGGTCACGTCGATCACGGCAAGACGTCTTTGACGGCAGCGATCACCAAGATTTTGGCGAAGACGGGTGGTGCGACGTACACGGCGTACGACCAGATCGACAAGGCGCCGGAAGAGCGCGAGCGCGGCATCACGATTTCGACGGCGCATGTCGAGTACGAGACCAAGAACCGCCATTACGCGCATGTCGACTGCCCGGGCCACGCCGACTACGTGAAGAACATGAT
>CAMDQJ010000143.1 GCA_945905835.1 Asaia bogorensis | reverse complement strand
AGGCCGACCAGGGTCAGCATCTCGCCAGCACGGCGGCGGCGGTCGTCGCGCGGCATGCCGCGCAACGCCAGCGGGAACTCGATGTTGTCGAGCGCCGTTAGCCAGGGAAACAGGCTCGCCTCCTGGAAGACCACTCCGACGCGTTCGGGGTCGGGGGCCGCGATCGGCTTGCCGGCGCACAGGATCGCGCCTTCAGTCTGGTGGCGCAGGCCCGCCAGCATCATCAGCAACGAGGTTTTGCCGCAGCCGCTCGGGCCGACGATGACCACGAACTTGCCGGCCTCGACGTCGATCGAGATGTCCTGCAGGGCAGGGACGCCGCCATCGGTGCCGGCATAGATGTGGCTCAAATGGTCGACGTTGATCGCGCTCATGTGCGCCACGTCGAGCAACGGGCCTCGAGATGGCGGACGGCCTCGTTGAACAGAATGGCGACCGTGGCCAGCAGGATCACGCCGGCGAAAAGCTGCGGCATCTGGAAGTTCTCGCCCCAGTTGGCGATCAGATGGCCGATACCGGTGCGCGAGGCGTACATCTCGGCGATCATGACGCCGGTGAAGTTGAAGATCATGGAGATGCGCAGCGTTTCGAGCAGAACCGGCATCATGCTCGGCACATAGATACGCAGCAGGATTTGTGTTCGAGTGGCGCCGCAGGAGCGGGCGACCAGCACGTGGTCGGATTTCACCGACTCGACGGCGGCCGTCGCACTCATGATGACGATGAAGATGGTTGAGAAGGCGGCGTAGGCCACCTTCTGCTGGAAGCCGATGCCGAAGACCAGGATGAACATCGGCAGGAAGATCGATTTCGGCACGCTGAAGACGTAGAACAGCATGGGCTTGAAGATCTGGCCGAAATACTCGTTCTCCGCCGCCAGCACGCCGATCGCCGCCCCCAGTGGCACGGCGATCACGAAGGCGATGGCCACCTCGGCGGCGGTGACGGCGATGGCTTCGTGCACTTGCGAGCGGCCGAGCTGCTGGCCGAGCATGGCCAGCACATCGCCGAGCGGGGGCAGGAGGCGGGCGTCGACCACCCCCCACGTAGGCAGGAACTGCCACGCCGCCAGAATCAGGGCCAGCAGCGCAAGCCGCGCCAGGACGATGCGGGTCTGGGTCACGCCCCGATCAAGCCTTCGTCGGTACCGGCTTGAAGGTCTCGACGTAGATCTGTTCGACGGGCGCCAGGTCGTTCATGCCGATCATCTTGGCCATGTCCAGCGAGCGCTGCATCCAGTCCTTGGTAAAGGCGCCGTCCATGGACAGCTTCTTCAGGTTGCCGTCGAGTTCCGCGGCGGCGACGGCGTCGGGGATCTCGTCGATCTCGGCGATCAGCCTCACCGCGGTGTTGCGGTTCTTGTCCTCGCCGAGGAAAGCCACGCCGCCATAGATGGCGTTCAGTGCCTTTTGCACGAGGGCCGGCCGGTCCTTGATGATCTTGTCGGTGGCGATCCAGCTCGCCGTCGAATGCGCCGGGACCTCGGCGCCGTAATCGATGATCGGGCGCGCTTCCTTGGCCTGCATGACCTTGAAGGTGAGCGGTGAATAGAGAACCGTGGCGTCGATGTTGCCCGAGAAGAGGTTGGGCACCAGTCCGCCGCCACCCAGCGGCACGCGCGTGAACGCCACCTTGCGCGCATTCACGGTCCATAGGGCCAGGATGTCCGAACCGGAACCGGCCGAGGTGATGCCGACCTTTTTGCCGGCGAGATCCTCTACCTTGGTGACCTTGGAGTCCGGCTTCACCACCAGATACCAGCCGTAATAGCCGTTCGAGCCGTTGGCGACGCATTTCACGTTGACGCCCTTCTTCATGCCGGCCGCGACGCTGGAGGAGGAATTGAGGATCAGGTCGGCGGCGCCCGCAGCGATCGCCTCGAAGCCCTCGGCGCCACCGCGATATATGGTGAGCTCGCAGTCCAGACCTTCCTTTTCGAAGAGCTTCTGGCGCAGTGCCGTCTCGCAGACGATGGTCGGCCAATAGGTCTTGGTCGGCACACCGATGCGGATCTTCTCCTTGGCTTGGCCGATGGCAAAACGCGGCAGGGCAACGCTGGCGGCTGCCGCCAGCACGAGGCGGCGCGACGTCTTGGACATTTTTGAGTTCCTCCCGTTCGTTGGGAGGATGCTAGCGCCTTATTGCACCTTGATGCCAGCTTCCTTCACCAGAACTGCGTTCTCGACGAGCTCGCGGGAGATTATCTTGTCGAGATCGGCCGGCGTGGTCGGCGCGATGTCGGTGCCCAGCGCCCCCAACCGCTCTTTGACCTCGGGCGACCCGAGCGCCTTCTTCACCTCGGCGTTGAGCCGGGTGATCACGGCGGGCGGCGTGCCGGCCGGCGCGAACAGGCCGCTCCAGAAATCGTATGCGCTGCCCTTGAAGCCCGCCTCCTCGGTGGTCGGCACATCGGGCAGCACGGAGGAGCGCTTGGCGCTGCCCGCGGCCAGGGCCACGACCCGGCCCTCGCGCACCAGCGAGAGGGCGGCGATCACCGGCGAGAAGAAGTAGTCGGTGCGGCCGCCCATCGTGTCGGCGAGCGCCTCGGGCGTGCCGCGGTAGGGCACGTGCAGCGCGTCGATGCCGGCCGAGAGCTTGAACTTCTCGGCGTTCATGTGCGTGCCGCTGCCGACGCCGGCCGAGGCGTAGGTGATCTTGCCGGGCGCTGCCTTGGCAGCCTTGACCGCGTCGGCCACGGTCTTCCAGCCGCGCGACGGGGCGGTAACCATGATGTTGGGCTGCTGGGCGAGCAGGCTCACACCCATCAGGTCCTTCATCGTGTCGTAGGGGAGGTTGGGGTAGATCGACGGGTTGACGGTGTGCGCCGAAGAGTTGGCGAGCAGTGTGTAGCCGTCGGGTGCCGACCTGGCGACCTGGGCCGCACCGATCGTCCCGCCAGCGCCGGTCTTGTTCTCGACGACGACCGGCTGGCCTAGGTTCTTGGACATTGCCTGCGCCACCGCACGCGCCACGACATCGGTGGCGCTGCCCGCCGTGAAGGGCACGACGATGTGGATCGCCTTGTCGGGAAACGTTTGTGCCGCTGCGGGCAAGGCAGCGAACGCCAGTGCGGTCGCGATCAGACGCTTCATAATTTTCTCCCTTTCATGCTGCCGCTATTTCGCGGCTTATGCTTGTGATACCGAGGCGACCCAGGATTCGCTCGCCGGAGGCGGCAAGTTTTTCGCGCACGGCGGCGAGGTTGGGCCATAAAAGCTTGCCGTCGCGCTTGTGGAACTGGCCGGCGACCAAAACGTCACGCATGCGGGCACCGCTACCTTGCATGACCACCGAGGCGACAGGATCGTGCACCGGCCACATGGCAAGCGGGCCAAGCGACATGATGGCGATATCGGCCTGCCTGCCCGGAGCGAGGCTGCCGATGCGGTCCTGTTGGCCCAGCATGGCGGCGCCGCGCGTGGTGATCCAGTCGAAGGCCTCGGCGGCGGGCACCGTCGAGGTCGCGGGAATGCCGCCACTGCGGGCGCGCTCGCCGGCATTGTCGAGAGCGCGCTGAGAGGCCAGCGCCATGCGCGCCACCGTGAACATGTCGCCACTGATCACCGATTCGAGATCAGCCCCGACCGACGGGCCGCTGCCCAGCGCGCGCAGTCGTCCGGTGATGGGATGGCCGTGACCCTGCGCCATTTCGTTCTCCGGGGTGATCGAGAAGCTGACGCCAAGATCGACGAAGGATTTTAGCTGGGCGTCGGTGAGGTTGTTGCCATGCACGATGTTGATGTGCGGCCCGACCAGCCCACGCTGCATCAGCGTCTCCCAGCCGCCCGGCGTTTTGGCCTCGCCGCCACCTTGATGCATGCTGGCGATCAAGCCGAGCCCCTTGGCGAGCGCGAAATCCTGCGCGCTGACCGCGAGCGTCGAATAGTGGGGGCCGAGAACCGCCAGGCCGAGCGTGACGCGGCCGTGATGGTCCGCGAGCGCGCCCCTGAGCAGCCGCTCGACCTCGCCGCGCGGATGCGGCACCTCGGAGAAATGCGGCTCGCCCGGCTTGGGATCGGGCTTTGGCGAGCCATGGAAAAAGGCGGCACGGATGCCGCTCTCCTTCAAGGCCGCAACGCCGGCATCGGTGTGTTCGGGCGTCGGATTGTTATGGCACCAGTCGACCAGCGTGGTGACGCCATGGTCGAGCTGGTTGAGCGCGCCGGCCAGGGTGGCGATGTGGATGTCCTCGGGCGTGAACACCATGGCGAGGCCGGCATGGACGTGGCGGAAATATTCCAGCAACGTCCAGTTGGTGGCAACAGAGCGCAGCGCCGTCTGCCACGTGTGCATGTGGGCATTGATCAGCCCCGGCAGCACGAAATGCCCGGTGCAGTCGATCGTCTCGGCATCGCCTGCCGGCAAGCCAGCGCCGACAGCAACGATCCGGTCGCCCTCGATCAGCACATCGCCGGTCGGCAGGACTCCGATTTTCGGGTCCTGCGTGACGACGATGCCGGATTTGAGCAGCCGCTTGGCCATGTCTATTTCAGCCCGTCGCTGACCTCGACGTTCTCGGAAACCAGCGTCATGCCTGCGGCGCGCGCCTGCTCGAGCAGCAGCACCGAGAAGTCGATATCGCCGGGATATTGATTCGAAAGTGCCAGGATGCTGTCGCGTGTCACCGAGGCGGTGGGCAGCGGCACGCCCAGCGCCTTGCCCGCCGCCATGCCGAGCTCCATGTCCTTGAGCAGGAGCTTGGGCGTGAAGGTCGTGGTGAAGTCGAGATTGATCAGGCCCGGTGTCTTGTATCGGGTGTACATCGAGCCCAGCACGCTCTGATTGATCGACTCCAGGAACACATGGCGCGGGATGCCGGCCTTCTCCGCCAGCAGCGTGATCTCGCACAGGGACTGGATGATCACCCCGAACATCGTGTTGTGGGCGATCTTCCACACCCGCGAGAGCTCGCCCTCTCCGACATACATCGCCGAGCGGCCGAGGGCTGCGAGCAGCGGCTGTACGGCGTCGTATTCCGCCTTCGGACCGGAGGCCACGACCAGCAGCTTGCCCGCCTTGGCGACCTTGGCGTTGCCCGACACCGGCGCGCTGAGATAGGCGACGCCCGCCGCGGTCAATTGCTTGCGAACGTCGGCCGAGCCCGTATCGGAGATCGACGACATGTCGACGACGCGCTTGGGCCGCGCGTTGCCCGTTAGTACGCCATCCTTGCCGAACAGGATATCCTTCAGGTCGCCGGTGGTCGACACCATGGTGAAGACGGTGGCGCAATGGGCCATCGCCGTTTTGTCGGTAACGACCTCGGCACCAATCTGGGCCAGCGGATCGGCCTTCGACGCCGTACGATTCCAGACCGATAGGCCATGTCCTGCCTTGACCAGTCGGGCGGCCATGGCCTCGCCCATGCGGCCGAGGCCGATCCAGCCGACTGAATGCGATGCTTTGCTGTTCATTGGCTCCCGGAACCTTTATTCAACGATTGCGTTGCAGTTTGAGAGGGCAAGAAGACTCTGTCCATGCGCTTTCGGATCAGGACCGGGGTCAGCCGGACCGCACCGCTGCTTTTGCTGTTCGCACTGATATCGTGCAGCGGCGCGGTGCCCAACAGCGCCATCCCCGACAATCTGGCGGAACGCCGTTACGGCATACGGACCGCCACGACGCCGCTGGTCGCTCTCATCCACGATTATAACCTGTACAGCCCCGACCCCGCCTCGGCGGTGCCGCTGCTCGACCAGCTGCAGCGCGAGCTCGCCAAAAGCGACCCGAATGGGCGCCAGCGCGGCATCACCTTCGACCTGACGAGGGGCAATAGGCTTGATCGCGACTGGATCGTGCAGAGTCCCGGTCGATGGCGTCGTTGCCATCGAGAAATGCCAGGCAGGAGACACCGCCAGCGGCATTCCCGTCCTCGAGAAAAAGCTACGCGATGCGAAGATCGACCTGCCGAAGCGCTAGCAGACTCTAGGCTTTCGCCGGGTCGATCGGCGTCACCATACCCTCCGCCGCCTCGATCACCTCGCCGGCATCGAGGCAGAGATCCTCGCGGTTACGCGCCGCCATGATCTGGACGCCGGTGCGCAGCTTGCCGTGACTGCCGACCGGCACCGCGAGGCCGGGTAGGCCGAGTAGCGGCGCCAGTAGGGCAGGGCGCATGGAATCCAGCACCTTGCGCTGGCCGTCGACGGTGGTGTCGCTTACTTGTTTGGGCGGCAGATCGGCCAGCGTCGGCAGGATGACTAATGGCCATTGCTGGAAGAACGTCATCCAGCGGTAGAGCAGGCCGTCGCGCTCGGTGAGGGCCGCGACATAGGTCGGCAGGTCGACCGCCTTGTGCAGCTCGAGCCAGGCGCCCATCGCGGCGATGCCGTCGGGATCGCCCATCTTCTGCATCTGCGGCCACAGGCCACCGAATACGTCGGTGACGCAGATCATGTGCCAGAGCTCGACGCCGCGCTCGAGTTCGGGCGGCAGGATCTCCTCGACGACGTAGCCCGCGGCCTGCAGATGCTTGCCAGCCTGGCGCACGGCAGCAGCCTGCGCCGGATGGGTCGTGCTGCCGGGAAACTCCGGTACGATCGCGACCTTGATCGGCCGGGCCGGTGGCCGGCTGTGCGGCACCTCGTTCCAGCGCCAATCGCGGGCATCGCCGCGCGCCATGACCTCGAGCGCCAGCCGCGCGTCGCGGATGGTGCGCGTGTGCGGGCCCTGGACGGCCATCAGCACCGCGCCGATCGGCCGTCCGTTTGCCGCCGCACTCGGATTGAGAGCGGGAATGCGGCCGAAGCCCACGCGCAGGCCGACCACGCCGTTGCAATAGGCGGGGATACGCACCGAGCCGCCGATGTCATTGCCGTGCGCGATCGGCCCGATGCCGGTGGCGATGGCCGCCCCCGCGCCGCCGCTCGAGCCGCCCGGTGTCACCGCCGGATCGCGCGGATTGAGCGTACGGCCGTGCAGGGCATTGTCGGTGAAGATGCGCATGGAAAAGGCCGGCGCATTGGTGCGGCCGATGACGATGGCACCGGCATGCTTGAGGTTGGCGACGACCGGGCTGTCTTCCTGGGCGATGAAGTCCTTCAGCGGCACGACGCCGTTGTCGGTCGGCAGGCCCGCCTGGTCGACATTGACCTTGGTCGTGACCGGCACGCCGTGCAGCGGGCCCAGAGCATGACCGCGCGAGCGGGCGGCGTCCGCGGTCTCGGCGGCGGCGAGCGCCTCCTCGTCGAGGACGCGGACCACGGCATTGATCGCCGGGTTCACTGCCTTCAGACGCCCAAGGCAGGATTGGACGGCTTCCTTGGCCGAAGCGCGGCCGGTGCGGATTAGGCGGGCAAGGTCGGTGGCGTCGAGTTGCCAGAGGTCCATGAAAGCGTTTCCTTCGATGACCGCAGCGTCTGGGAATCAGCCATACTGCAGCATGGTTGTCGTGTGAATGTTGCCGCGAAGGGGATGTCATGACCAGCGAAACGCAGACACTGTTCGAGACGGCCCTGGAGGAAGCCAGGCAAGGATACGCGGAGCGGGGCATTCCCATCGGATCGATCCTCGTCGAGGACGGGCGCATTGTCGGACGCGGTCACAACAAACGCGTTCAGGAGGGCGATGCCATCGCCCATGGCGAGATGGATTGCCTGCGCCAAGCCGGCCGGCGCAGGAGCTACCGGGCGACGACGCTCTTCACGACGCTGAGTCCCTGCATGATGTGCGCCGGCACGATCGTTCAGTTCAAAATCCCCAAGGTGATCATCGGCGAGAACAAGACCTTCGGTGGCAACGAGGATTTCCTCCGCGCGCACGGCGTGGAGGTGGTTGTTCTAAACGATTGCCGCTGCATCGACCTGATGGCGAGATTCAAACGGGATTTTCCGGAAATCTGGAACGAGGATATCGGCGAGGACTAGGGCTCACCTCAATTAGGGGATTCCCAATGAGGATTTTAAGTGATTCATAGGAGGTCGGCCATCGAGGAGAGCTGACCGATGACACGGCGTTATGGATTGCGGGATGACCAATGGGCACGGATCAGGGATTTTCTGCCGGGCCGTGACGGGCACGT
>CAMDQJ010000142.1 GCA_945905835.1 Asaia bogorensis | reverse complement strand
GGCCTCGATGCGATCGAGACCGTGGGCGCGCAGGTGCCCGAGGCAACCGGCGATCCAGTCGACGGGCTGTGCGATCGAGGCGATCATCTGCGTCTTCACGCCGGGGCTGCCGGGGCCGGTGATGACGAACATGTTGGGGAAGCCCGCGACCATCAGGCCGAGATAGGTGAGGGGCCCGCCCTCCCACTTGTCGGCCAGCACCGCACCGTCGGTGGTGCGAATGTCGATCTCGCGCAAGGCGCCGGTCATGGCGTCGAAGCCGGTGGCGAAGACGATGGTGTCGAGCTCGAAGCTCTGCTTGACGGTTTTCAGACCTGTCGGCGTGATCGCCGCGATCGGATCGCTGCGCACGTCGACCAGGCGGACGTTGTCGCGGTTATAGGTCTCGTAGTAGCCGGTATCGAGGCAGAGGCGCTTGGTGCCGATGGGATGATCCTTGGGCGCCAGCAGCTCGGCGGTCGTTTGCTCCTTCACCATGCCGCGGATCTTGTTGCGCACGAATTCGGAAGCCGTGTCGTTGGCTTTCTTGTTCACCAGCAGGTCGGTGTAGGCATAGAGGTAGGAGATGCTGCCGCCCTCCTGCCACTTGGCCTCGTAGGCGGCGTTGCGTTCCTCGGGCGCTACCTGCAGCGCCGACTTGGTCGGGCGCGGATAGCCGCCGATGGCGAAGGGCGTGTCGTAGGCGGCGCGGCGACGTGCGGGGTAGTCGGCCTTGTGTTTGCTCTCGCGCTCCGGCTCCATCGGGCCGTTGCGCGCCGGCAGGCTGAAATTGGCGGTGCGCTGGAAGACGGTGAGGTGCTTGGCCTGGCGCGCGATCAGCGGGATCATCTGCACGCCCGATGAACCGGTGCCGATTACGCCGACACGCAGGCCCGTGAAGTCGACGCCCTCGTGCGGCCACAGGCCGGAGTGGTACCACTTGCCCTTGAAATCGTGGATGCCCTTGAAGTCGGGCACGCGCGGCGTCGAGAGATTGCCCGCCGCCATGACGCAGTAGCGCGCCTTGATGACCTCGCCCTTGTCGGTGGTCACGACCCATTCGCCGGCTTTGGAGTCGAACACCGCCGTCTTGATGCGCGTGTTGAGCTGGACGTCGCGGCGCAGGTCGAAGCGGTCGGCGACGTGGTTGATGTATTGCAGGATCTCCGGCTGGTTGCCGTAGCGCTCCGGCCACTTCCATTCCTGCTGCAGGTCGTCGGAGAAGGCGTAGGAGTATTCCAGGCTCTCGACGTCGCAGCGCGCGCCGGGATAGCGGTTCCAGAACCAGGTGCCGCCGACGCCCGATCCCGCCTCGTAGGCGCGGACGCTGAGACCCATGCCGCGCAGGCGATGGATGGCGTAGAGGCCGGCGAGACCGGCGCCCACGATAACAACATCGAGTTGGCGGGGAGCGGGGGAATGCGAGGCGTCAGGCATGTGATTTTCTCGGTTGGTTTGGCGGGTTTGGCAAGAGGCGCTAGGCGGCGGCAACGCGGGCGCGCTTGCGGCTGCCGAGCAGCAGGATCAGCGGCACGGCCAGCGCCGAGGCCAGCGTGTAGTAGCCGAAGGCATTGATGTAGCCCAGCATGGCGGCCTGGCGGTTGATCTCCTTGGAGAGGCGCGCCAGTCCCTGGACCGTTTCGAAGTCCCAGCCGCCGGTCACCCAGGGCAGCGCCAGCGAGCGGTTGAAGGGGCTCACCATCTCGACCAGGCGGCCGTAGTTGGCGCCTGTCGCGCGCACGATCTCGGCGACGCAGATCGAGATGAAGAAGCTCGAGCCGATGTTGCGCAGCAGATGGTAGATCGCCGTGCCCTCGGCGAGGTTCTGGGCGCCGACGGTCGAGAAGGTGACAAGCGTCAGCGGCACCCAGATGGTGCCGATGGCGATGCCCTGGCACAGGCTGTTGGCCATCAGCGTGCCGGTGTCGACGTTGAGGTCGAGCCCCATCAGCCAGAAACCCGTGATCGCCTGCAGGACAAAGCCGCCGGCGATGCCGACGCGCGGGTCGAGCTTGCCGATGAAGATGGCGAGAAAGAAGCCGATGGTGGCGCCGACGCCGCGGGCGGCGATGATCTCGCCGATCAGCTGGTCGGGGAAGCCGGCATGCTGCTGCAAGAGCGGCGGCAGCAGCACCATAGGCGTGAAGTTCAGCATGCCGTAGATCAGCACCAGCACCAGGCCCAGCGCATAGTTGCGGTCGAGCAGCAGGCGCAAATTGAGGAACGGCCGCGTCGCGGTGAGGCTGTGCGCGAGGAAAACCCAGAAGGCCACGATCGCGAGGAAGGCCTCGAGCATGATCTCTTCCGACTCGAACCAGTCGAGCCGCTGGCCGCGCGACAGCACGAGCTGGATGCAGGCGATGGCGACCGACAGCGACAGGAACCCCGTCCAGTCGAGCGCCGTGCGGCCCGAGGGCCGGTCGGCCGGCAAGGTGAGCCACAGGCCGATGAACGACAGGAAGCCCACCGGCACGATCATGTAGAAGGCCCAGCGCCAGCTGTAGAGCTCCGACAGCATGCCGCCGACGGTCGGGCCGATCACCGGGCCGATGACCACGGCCATGCCGAAGATCGAGGTCACGAGACCTGCCTGCCGCTTGGGGAAAGAGTCGAGCAGGATGGTCTGCGACAGCGGGATCACCGGCGCGCCGAGCGCGCCCTGCAACACGCGCCACAGCACCAGCGATTCCAGCGAATCGGCGGCGCCGCACATGAAGGTCGTGACGGTGAACAGGAAGATCGACCAGGTCATGGTCTCGCGCCGGCCGAAGCGCGCCGCCAGCCAGCCGGTCATCGGCGTCGCCACCGCCGTTGCCAGGATGTTGAAGGTCATCGCCCAGGCGATCTCGTCCTGGGTCGCCGACATGGTGCCCTGCATCTGCGGCAGCAGTGTCGAGGCGATCAGCAGGGTGGTGGCGTAGAGCGTCGAGCCCAGCACCACCATGACCAGAATCATCACCCGCCGGCCGATCGAGTAGGAATCGGCCGGATTCGCCTGAATCGCAGGCGGTGCTGCCGCGGCAATAGTAGGGCTTGAACTCATGGCCAAGGCTATTGTAGCCTAGGCAACAATATCGTGCCAAGGCCCGCAACGGCGGTCTTGGCTGCCCTGAGGAGCCCGCATGGGTCCGGATGACGACGGCTATATCGGCTACGTGCTGTCGGACGTGGCGCGGCTGATCCGCACCGTGTTCGACCGGCGCGTGCGCGACCTCGGCCTGACGCGCGCCCGGTGGCTGGTGCTGACGCGACTCTACCGCAAGCCGGGCACCAGCCAGACCGACCTCGCCGAGATGCTGGAAATCGACCGCGCCAGCGCCGGCCGCATGATCGACCGCATGGAGAAGGGCGGCTGGGTCGAGCGCCGCGCCGACGCCGTCGATCGCCGGATCAAGCGCCTGCATCTCACCGCCGAGGCACGCCGCGTGCACGCCAGGATGTGGGCCATCGCCGAGAGCACGATCGACGATGCGTTGGCGCCGCTGTCGTCCAAGGAGCAGGCCGAATTCACGCGGCTGGCGTCGCGCGTCAAGAGCCGGCTGCAGAGCCTGGCCGGCGTCGTCGATCCCGACATCAAGTCTGCCGGCGCCCGCCCTGATACCCGCCGTCGGCGTGCCGCATGAGTGCACCATGAATCGGGCCCGCGTAAATCTGCCGCGTCTCGTGCTGCTGGTGGCGGTGCCGCTGGTCGCCGTCGTTGGCGCCGGCGTCTGGTGGCTGTCGGGCGGCCGCTACATCGTCACCGAAAACGCCTATGTGAAGGCGCACATCGTGCAGATCGCGCCGGAAGTTTCGGGCAGCGTGCGCCGCGTGCTGGTGCTCGATCATGCGACCGTCTCGGCCGGCGAGACACTTCTCACCATCGAGAACCGGCCGTTCCGGCTGGCGCTGGATAGCGCCGAGGCCGAACTCGAGATCGCGCGAACCTCCGTCGAGACGCTGCGCGCGACCTGGCGCGAGGCGGTGAGCGAGCTGGCCGACGCCGAATCGCGAGCTGCCTACGCCCAGCGCCAATGGAAGCGGCAGGAGGAACTGGCGACCAAGGGCGTGACCTCGGTCAGCAAGAGCGACGAATCGCAGAACGAGGCGCGCGCCGCTGCCGACCGCGTCACCTCGGTGAAGGAGAAGCTGCGCCGCGTGCTCACGGCCTTGAACGGCAATCCCGAGATGCCGGCCGACGAGCATCCCATGGTGAAGGACAAGACTGCCGCCCGCGAACGCGCCGCGCTCGACTTCGCGCGAACCACGGTGCGCGCCCCGGTCGACGGTGTGGTCGTGAACCTCCGCGTGCAGCGCGGTGAGCTGATCAAGGCGGCGACGCCGTTGTTTGCGCTGGTCGCGCTCAACCGGCCGTGGGTCGAGGCCAATTTCAAGGAGACCGAGCTCACGCATGTGCGCGTCGGCCAAAAGGCCAGCGTCGTGCTCGACCTCTATCCCGACACCACCTGGGAGGCGCTGGTCGAGAGCGTCAGCCCGGCCACGGGTGCTGAGTTCTCGATCCTGCCGCCGCAGAATGCCAGCGGCAACTGGGTCAAGGTCGTGCAGCGCCTGCCGGTCAAGCTGCGCCTGCTGCCGCATGCCGGCGAGCCGCCGCTGCGCGCCGGCGTCACCGCGACGGTGCGCATCGACACCGGCCGCCAGCGCAGCATCGGCGATGTGACGCAAATCTTCGGCGGCAAGCACGCCGAAGCGGCCCAGGCGACGGCGGCCGGGCGCTAGCGGTCATCCTCGCTTTGCGGTTCGGCCGGGCGCACGGTCCGGACCGCCAGTTTAGCGCTGATCTCGTAGGGAGGTCAGGGTTGGGCGGCCCCGCTTGGGCCGCTCTTCTCTTTTGGGGCGGGGGAGTGCGCAGGGTGGACTTGGCCAATCGGCGGATATTGGTCGTCGAGGACGAATTCCTCATTACGATGATGATCGAAAGCATCCTCGCCGACCTCGGCTGCGCGGCCGTTCGGCCTGCTGGTCAACGAGCTCGTGACCAACGCCGTCAAGCACGCCTTCCCCGGCGGCCGCGTCCGCGTGCTGCTGAGCGCGCGGCGGATCGGCAACCAGATCGAGCTGGCCGTCGCGGACGACGGCATCGGCATGAAGGCCAAGGACCCGGCGAAGCTTTCCGAGCAGCGCGGTTCGAACTACGTGGCGATCTTCGTGCGCCAGCTCGGCAGCACGATCGTGGCGTTGGAATCGGCGCCGGGAAAAACCGGCACCGTCGTCACGGTCCGGTTGCCGCTGGTCGTCGTCCCCTCCGGCGGCACCGAGCGCATCGCCGCCTAGGGTTCAGGCCGCCAGCGCCGCCTCGCTCACCGGGTCGCCGGCGATGCGGCTGTGCCACATGATGCGCGGCTGGTTCATGTCCCATGGCGTGGCGCGGTGCATCAGGCAGCGGTTGTCCCACAGCACCGCGTCGCCCGCCTGCCAGTCGTGGTGATAGATGCGCGGTGGCTGGCAGGCGAAGTCGATCAGCTCGGCCAGCAGGCGCTCCGATTCGGCGGCATCGAGGCCGGGAATGTTGTGGGCGTGGCGGCCGATCACCAGCGACTTGCGGCCGGTCTCGGGATGGGTCTTGACCAGCGGACGCAGCGGCACCGGTCCGTCGTGGAAGCCGTAGCCGCTGTACTCGCCGTCCTTCTTGGGCAGCGCGTCGACCTTGGCCTGGCTGTGATGCAGCGAATGATGCGCCGCGAGCTTTTCCACCCGGACCTTGAGCGTGCCCTCGAGCGCGTCGTAGGCCGCGCGCATGTCGGCGAAGCCGGTATGGCCGCCGATCGTCGGCACCACCTCGGCGCTGAACACCGCGCCCTTGGCCTGCACCGGCATGTAGGTGCTGTCGCAATGCCAGCCCATGTTGCCCTTGAGGATCTTCATCATGTCGTCGTTGTCGGCTTCGCGGCGGAGCGACCCGTCCGATTTGACGTTGCTGAGTGCGGCCATCTCGAACTCGAGCGGCCCGAAGCGCTTGGCGAAGCCCACCTGCGCGGCGCGGTCGAGATGCTGGCCGGGGAAGACCAGCAGCGCATAGTGCAGCCACGCCGCGTGCAGCTCGCGCCAGACGGCGTCGTCGATGGTGGCGAGCTTCACGCCCGTGACCACGGCGCCGAAACTGGCGTCGAGCGGTGCAAGGTCGAAGGTGCGTGCCATAAAACCCTCCCGGGCCGTCATTATAACAGGTCCGCCACCGCCGCGCGGTAGCGGGTGATCGCGGCCATGTGCTCCTTGGCGGTCTTGCCGGCGATGCGCTTGTGGTTGGGGCTGACATAGGAGGTATGGGCGTTGACATGCGTCACGCCGGACTTCTTCCAGAAGGCGATCTCGCGCCGCCAGTCGTCTTCGCCGCCCATGCCGGGCGACACCCAGACTTCCAGCCCCATCGCCGCCGGGTCGCGCCCCGCCGCGCGCGTCATGCTGCGCAGCTTCTCGAAGGCCGCGAGGGCCGCGTCGCCCGCCGGATACTGCAGCGGCATGAAGCCGTCGCCGTACTTGGCGGCGCGCCGGTAGGTCGCCTCGGCATGACCGCCGAACCACACCGGCACGCGGCCGGATTTCGGCCGCGGATTGATGCCGCCGTCGTCGAGCTGGTGGAACTCGCCCTTGAAGGTGACGCTGGGCTTGGCCCATAGCGCCTGCATAAAGCGCACCTGCTCCTCGGAGCGCTTGCCGCGGGTGTGGAAGTCCGAACCGAGGCCCTGGAACTCGATCTCGTTCCAGCCGACGCCGATGCCGAGCCGGAAGCGGCCCTCGCACAATTCGTCGAGGCAGGCCGCCTGCTTGGCAACGAGTGCGGCCTGGCGCTGCGCCAGGATCAGGACGCCCGCGGCAAAGCCCATCTTCTTCGTCACGCCCGCGAGAAAGGCGAAGAGCACGAAGGGGTCGTGATAGGCCGTGGCCGAGGTGCCGACGCGGCGGCCGCCGTAGTCGACGTCGGGGTTGGCGCCGAGCACATGGTCGGGCCCCACGAGATAGTCGTAACCTAAGCCTTCCGCCGCCTGGGCGTAATCGCGCAGTACCGACGGGCCGGTGCCGATGTCGCCGACCGGCAGCGAGGCGCCCAATTGCATGGCCATTTTCTTCCTCCGAGAGATTCTTCCGCCGCGTAGGCTAGGCCATGGCTGGCGTCGGGGCCAGTGTCGGGGCCTTACACCAGCCGCAGCGCCTGGTGATCGAAGCGCCAGCCGGCCAGCGCCACGGCCCGCGCGCAGTCCTCGCGCCACTTGCCGAACTCGACCGTGCCGCCGCCGCCGACCGCCGCCTTCTCAGTGCGCGTCGATTTCACCGCGGTGCCGCTCTGCGAGTAGCTCTCGACGTTGAAGGTGGGCGGCATCAGGCCCCACGAGCGGTCGGTCACTGATTCGCGAAAGGCGCCGCTGTGGTTGGCTTCGTCGAGCTGGCAGGAGAACGCGTAGACCGCCTTCTTGCCGCCGAGCAGCCACTTGACCCTGATCGCCTCCTTCTCGCCGCGCAGCGCGGTGTCGCCGTTGGCGTGCACGGTTAGGCCCTGCTGGGCCGCGAGCTTGGTCAAGCCCGTGAGCAGTTCCGTCCTGGTCAGTGTCATGGCTGCCTCCTTCGATGCCTAGTGAAAGTGCTGATGCGCGCAGGCGACGAGGGCCCGGGCGGCGGCGCGGTCGAAATGGTAGACGCCGACATACTCGCGGCCGGCCGGCGGCTGGCGCGAATCGACGACCAGGAAATTGCGCTGGGCCGCCGCGACGACGTCGAGCAAGGCCGCCGGATCGCCATCGGCGATCAGGGTGAAGCTTGCGCGGTCGGGTGAGGGGACATGAAAGTGTGCCGTTCCGCCGAACGACTTCAGCATCACGAAGCGGTCTGTGGCGTAACCGCCCTGGACGTGCTGTAGGCCGGCATAAACGCGCACCGGCTCGCGCGCCGTCGAATCGCGCGGCTCGGGCTGTAGATATGTACGGACTTGCGAGACATCCTTTTGAGAGCCAATCGGGCAGGAAGGATGACTTCGATGACCAATTTCGACCGCGATATTCAGCGCAAGTTGCGGGCTCTGAGGCACGCCGAGCAGATTGGCGACGTTTCCAAGGCTTGT
>CAMDQJ010000141.1 GCA_945905835.1 Asaia bogorensis | reverse complement strand
GCGAAAGCCCAGAAGACTGCCAGAATTGGCAATCGCCATTCAAATCGACACCACCCTTCAGCACCCGGAAACCCGTGCCTGGAGGGGGTTTTTGCGATTCGGCCCTCAATTTAACCGGACAGCAGTGATCTGGTAGCTCTCCAGAAGCTCCATGGCTGGTCACCGGCCAGCATCTCCGCCGGCATCACCTTCTATTATATCGCCGGCGCCTTCCTGGTGATGCAGGTGGGCGACGTCATCGTGAAAAGGGGCAGCCGGATCGTCGTCATCGGGGGGCGCCGGCCTGATGGGGCTGGGCGTGGTCGGGCTCACCTTCATCCACGAGCCGTGGCACCTCTATCTCGCCCTGGCGGTGATGATCCCGGGTTGGGCGGCGATGGGCGGCGGCGCCATTAACACCCTGATCGCCCAGTGGTTCGCCCACCGCCGCGGCCTGGCCGCCAGCCTCGCCCTGAACGGCGCCACCTGCGGCGGGCTGCTGTTCACGCCGGCCTTTGCCTGGGCGATCGACGCGCTGGGCTTTGCCAAGGCCTGCTATGCCGCCGTGGCCTTCGTGCTCGTCACACTATGGCCGCTCGCCGCCTTCGCCCTGCGCCCGCGCCGGCCCGGCGAGCACGATGCCGGCGACGGCGCGGCCCGCCCCGAGGCGCCGGGCGAGCCGCTGAGCCGCGCCAGCCTGCTCAAGGCGCCGCGCTACCTCACGCTGGTCGGCGCCTTCTCGATCGTCATGCTGGCGCAGACCAGCTTCATCGCCCATCAGGCGGCGTTCCTCGAGCCGACGCTCGGCCTCAAAGGCGCCGGCTGGGTGATCAGCATCACCGCGCTGGCAGCGCTGGCCGGCCGTCTCGTGGTTGGGCTGGTAATCGACCGCGTCGACCGCCGCGGCGCCACCTCGGCCGTCATCGCGGTGCAGATCGTGGGCATGATCATCCTGCTCTCGAACCAGTCGGTCGCCGGGCTCTATCTCGGCTGCATCCTGTTCGGCTTCGGCGTCGGCAATCTCATCACTCTGCCTGGCTTGATCGTGCAGAAGGAGTTCCCACGCCGCGACTTCGCGCGCGCCGTTAGCCTGCATGTCGCCATCACCCAGCTCGTCGCGGCTACCGGCCCGTCGATCCTGGGCCTGCTGCACGACCTGTCGGGCGACTACCGCACGTCGCTGATGGCGTGTCTGGTGCTGCAAGTGAGTGCGGCGATTTCGATTCTGGTTCGGCCCGGCAAGAAGGATCCCTCGCTATGCTCGGGATGACAATCTTGTTGGTTGCTAAAAAGACGGCGTCATCCCGAGCGCAGCGAGGGATCCTTCTTTGACTTAACGGCGCCTCAACCTGAGAAACACCGGCTTGTGGCCCGCGAGCATCTTGCGTTCGTAGCGCGTCTCCGGCCAATCGGCGCAACGCGTGCGCCAATCCTGCGGGCGCTCGGCCAGCCATTCGAAGGCGGCGTGCGTGCAGGCATGCTCGATCATCCACGGCAGGTAGCTCGGATCGTCGGTCGCCAGACGAAGCTCGGCGCCGGGCTCCATCAGCCGAGCCAGCACGTCGAGATTCTCGCGCTGCACGAAGCGGCGCTTGTGATGGCGCGACTTGGGCCAGGGATCGGGAAAGAGCACGAAAGCGCGGGAGAGCGATTGCTCTGGCAACGCGGCCATCACGAAGCGCGCATCGTCGGTGAACAGGCGCACGTTCTCGACGCCGGTGCGCTCGACGTGAGCGAGGCATTTGGCGACGCCGTTGATGTAGGGCTCGCAGCCGATCAGGCCGACGGTCGGATTGTTCTCCGCCTGCCAGACCAGATGCTCGCCGGCGCCGAAACCCACTTCCAGCCACACGCCGCCGGCCGGCTGGGTGCCGCCAAAAGCCTGAGCCAGGTCGATTTTGCGCGCGCTGTCGGCCACCGTGTTTTCCGGTGTGACGACCGGTTCGATGGGCAGGTCGAGGGCCAGTCGGGGCAGCAGCGTTTCGAGCAGCGACTGCTGCCCGGCCCGCAGTTTCTTGCCCCGACGACGGCCGTGCAGCGTGCGTCGTCGGGCCTCCGTCATGTCGGCCTTACATGATCACGTCGATGAGGTATGGACCCTTTTGCGACATGGCGTAGGTGAGGTGCCTGGTGAGCTCCTCGAGATTGTGCGCCTTGCCGCCCGGCACGCCCATGCTCTTGGACATCATCGAGAAGTCGAGCGTCGGCCGGTCGAGCGTCAGCATGTCGATGGCACGCGGACCGGGATTGGCCGCACCGACATCGGCGAGCTGGCTGTAGAGGATGTTGTAGGAACGGTTCGAGAAGATCATGACGCAGACGTCGAGGTTCTCGCGCGCCATCGTCCACAGCGACTGGATCGTGTACATGGCCGAGCCGTCGCCGATCATACAGATGACCTTGCGGTCGGGACAGGCGACGGCCGCGCCGACGGCGACGGGTCCGCCGAAGCCGATCGAGCCGCCCATGTTGTTCAGCCAGTCGTGCGGCGGCGCACCGGCGCTGTAGGGGAAGAAGCCGCGGCCGGTGGTCACCGACTCGTCGACCACGATCGCGCCTTCCGGCATCGTCGCGCCGAGCGCCTGGCCGAGACCTTCGAGCGTGAACTTGCCGGTCGGACGGTCGGGACGGTTCGGCTGGGCAACGCCCGCCGCCTTTTCGTTCGCAGCACCCAGCTCGGCGACCAATGCTTCGAGCGAAGCGATGGGGTCGCCTTCGACCGGGCACAGGGTCGAGATCTCGCAATCGTCCGGCGAGAGAACCGACGGCTTGCCGGGATAGGCGAAGAAGGCGAACGGTGCCTTGGCGCCGCACAGCACCATGTGCTTGGTGCCCTTGAGCTGGGCCTGCGCGTTCTCGATCACGAAGTGCAGGCGCAGCACCGGGATGCGGCCGGCGCCGCGCTCGATGCGCGCCGTGCCACCCGCGCCCTGGACCTTGCAGCCGGTCTTGGCGGCGATCTTGCCGGCGAGCTCGAGGCCCTTGGCACGCAGCGCCCGTCCGCCGATGAACAGCATGGCGCCCGGCATCTTGAGCGCCTTGGCCGCCGCCACGACGGCATCGTTGGTCGGCTTGTCCGGCGCGGGAGTCGCGGGAGTCTCGGCCGCGCCCTCGGCTTCGCCCCAGGCGGTGTCGGCCGGCAGGATCAGCGTCGCGATCTGGCCCGGCGCCACGCGCGCGGCCTGGATGGCGAGCGCGCCGTCGCCGGCCACGGTCTTCGACGTGGGTGAGGTCTTTACCCAATGCGAGAAGGGACGCGCGATGCCTTCGATGTCGGCAGTGAGCGGCGTGTCGTACTTGATGTGATAGAGCGCGTGCTCGCCCACGATGTTGACGACGCCGGAGCCGGCCTTCTTGGCGTTGTGCAGGTTGGCCGCCGCGTTGGCGAGGCCGGGGCCGAGATGGAGCAGCGTCGAGGCCGGCTTGTCGGTCATGCGGTAGTAGCCGTCGGCGGCACCGCTGCACACGCCTTCGAACAGGCCGAGCACGCAGCGCATGCCCTCGACGCGGTCGAGTGCGCCGACGAAATGCATCTCCGAGGTGCCGGGATTGGCGAAGCAGACCTCGACGCCCCCTTTGACCAAGGTCCGAACCAGACTTTCCGCTCCGTTCATGAAGGCGCTCCCCCCAACCATCTGTTTGTGCGGCGTCACCCTATGCCATAGACCGCGTCGCAGTCGAACTTGTCGAACAACCCCTTCTCGATCATCACCCGCGCCCCGCCGAGGCCTTCCTCGGCCGGCTGGAAGAAGAAGTGGACGGTGCCGGCGAAATCGGGGGCGGCGGCAAGCTGCTTGGCCGCGCCCAGCAGCATCGTGGTGTGGCCGTCATGGCCGCAGGCATGCATCTTGTTGGGGATCGTCGAGATATGCTCGAAGTCGTTCTTTTCCTGCAGGTGCAGCGCGTCCATATCGGCACGCAGGCCGATGGTCTTCTGGCCTTGGCGGTTGCCCTTGAGCGTGCCGACCACGCCGGTCGTCGCCAGCCCGCGATGGATCTTGATGCCCCAGGACGTGAGCTTGTCGGCCACGATCTGCGCCGTCCGCTCCTCCTCGAAGGCGGTTTCGGGATGGCGATGGATGTCGCGGCGGATGGCGGTCAGCTCTTCGTGGTCGCCGGCCAGCAGATCGGGGGTGAAGCGCGTCATGGGTACTCCAAGAGGCAAAGCGGGAGACTAGCCGCCGCCGCCCGGCCTTGCCATAAGACTCGCTGAGACGAGAAACATAGGGGGTTTCATGTCGAAAATCGGCAACCTGGGCGCGGTCATCGCGGCCCTGAGTTTCGCGCATTCGGTACAGGCGCAGGAACTGAAGATCGGGCTCAAGACAGAGCCCTCCTCGCTCGACCCGCAGTACCACGCGCTCAATCCCAACCTGCAGGCCGCGTTCCACGTCTTCGACTCGCTAGTCATGCAGGACGAGAATCTGAAGCCGCAACCCGGCCTGGCGCTGTCGTGGAAGCCGGTCGGCGACACGGTCTGGGAGTTCAAGCTCAGGCCCGGCGTGAAATTCCACGACGGCTCTGACTTCACCGCCCAGGACGTGGCGTTCACCTATCAGCGCATTCCCAAGGTGCCCAACAGCCCCGGCCCCTACACGATCTATACGCGCCAGATGAAGAGCTTCGAGATCGTCGACCCGCTGACGATCCGCATCCACACCGACGGCCCGGCGCCACTGATCCCGCTCAACGCCGCGGCCCTGCCCATCCTGTCGCACAAGGCGGCGGCGGGTGCGGCGCCCGAAGGCAAGACCTCGGGCGAACTCAACGCCGGCAACGGGTTGATCGGCACCGGCCCGTACAAATTCGTCGAATGGCAGCGCGGCAGCAAACTCGTCTACGAGCGCAACGATGCCTACTGGGGCGAGAAGCCCGCATGGAAGACGGTCATCCTGCGCCCGCTCAGCAACAACACCGCACGTGTGGCGGCCCTTCTGTCGGGCGACGTCGACCTCATAGAAGATCCGCCGACCACCGATCTTGCCAAGCTCAAGAGCGATCCCAAGTTCACGCTGGCACGCGCGGTCTCCAACCGCGTCATCTACATCCATCTCGACCAGCACGGCGACCCACCGATCGGCATTCCCGACACCGGGACCAAGAACCCGCTGATGGACAAGCGCGTGCGCGAGGCCATGAGCATCGCCATCGACCGCAAGGGCATCGTCGACAAGATTATGGAAGGCGTGGCGCTCCCCGCCGGCGACTTCCTGCCCTATCCGATGGGCGGCACCGCGAAGAGCACGCCAATCGATCCGTTCGATGCGGCGCGCGCCAAGAAGCTTCTGGCCGAGGCCGGCTATCCCAATGGCTTCTCGATCACGCTGGGCGCTCCCAACGGCCGCTACATCAACGATCTGAAGGTGGCGCAGGCGGTGGCGGCGATGTGGAGCCGCGTCGGCATCAAGACCGAGGTCGACGCCGTGGCGCCGCCGGTGTTCTTCAAGAACCGCGACAGCTTCAAGTACAGCGCCTACATGGGCGGCTGGGGTGCCGTCACCGGCGAGACCAGCAACGCCATGCAGTCGCTGATCGCCACCCCCGACAAGCAGAAGGGTATGGGCACGACCAACAGCGCTCGATACTCCAACCCCACGGTCGATGCAAAGCTTGCCGAGGCGATGCGCACCGTCGATGACACCAAGCGCGAGGACATCCTGCGCGAGATCACCAAGCTCGCCCTTGAGCAGGACCACGCCCTGCTGCCGATCCACTTCGAGGTCTCGGTGTGGGCGATGAAGAAGGGCCTTACCTATGTCGGACGCGCCGACCAGACGACCCTTGCGGTCAACGTGAAGCCGGCCAAGTAGACGAATGCTCGTCTACATCATCCGCCGGCTGATGCAGGCCGCACTGGTCATGGTGGTGATGTCGGCGCTGGTCTTCGCCGGCATCTACCTGATCGGCGACCCGGTAGCGATGATGATCAGCCCCGAGGCCAACGAGATGGAGCGCGACGCCGCACGTGCCGCCCTCGGCCTCGACCAGCCGATGTGGCGGCAGTACCTGGTGTTCGTCGGCGACGCGGTGCACGGCAATTTCGGCAAGAGCTTTTTGGCCGGCCAGCCGGCCATGGGCCTGATCTTCGAGCGCATGCCGGCGACGCTGGAGCTGGCCTTCGCCTCGCTGATCATCTCGCTCGGCATCGGCCTGCCGATGGGCATCTATGCCGGGCTGCGGCCCAACTCGTTCGGCGCCAAGGCGATCATGACCGGCTCGATCCTGGGCTTCTCGCTGCCCAATTTCTGGGTCGGGCTGATGCTGATCATGACCTTCGCCGTACTGCTGCCCGACCTGCTGTCGTGGTGGCCGCGCCTGCCGGCCTCGGGACGCGGCGCGACCGCCGACATTCTCGGCCTGAAACTGTCGTTCCTGACTGCCGACGGCTGGCTGCACCTGCTGCTGCCGTCGATCACGCTGTCGCTCTACAAGGGCGCGCTGATCGTGCGCCTGGCCCGCGCCACCGCCCGCGAAGTCCTGCCGATGGATTACATCAAGTTCGCGCGCGCCAAGGGCCTCAGCGACAACCGCATCGTCGGCGTCCACGTGCTGAAGAACATCATGATCCCTATCGCCACAGTGAGCGGGCTGGAGTTCGGCCAGACCGTGGCCTTCGCGGTCGTCACCGAAACGGTGTTCTCGTGGCCGGGCATGGGCAAGCTGCTGATCGATTCGATCCTGCTGCTCGATAGGCCGGTGGTCGTGGCCTATCTCGTGGTCATCGTCGTCTTCTTCGTGCTGCTCAATCTCCTGGTCGACCTGCTCTATTCCGTACTCGACCCGCGCGTCCGCCTCGAAAACCGCGCCGCATGACAGACGCGGCACTCGAGATCGTCGCACCCAAGCCACAGACGCCGTTCCAGCGTGTCGTCTCGGATTTTTGCGAGAGCAAACTGGCGCTGTTCGGCTTCGTGCTGGTCGTGCTGTCGGTGTTCGTCGCTCTCTTCGCGCCCTTCATATCGCCGCAGAACCCTTTCGACATCGCCGGCCTCGATCTCATGGAGTCCAAGCTGCCGCCCGGTACCGTCTCGGGCGACGGCAAGACGACCTATTGGCTGGGCACCGACGGCCAGGCGCGCGACATGCTGTCGGCGATTTTTTACGGCATGCGGATCAGCCTGTTCGTCGGTGCCGTATCGGTCATCGCCGCCCTCGTCATCGGCATCGTCGTCGGGCTGGTCGCGGCCTATGCTGGCGGCCGCATCGACGCGCTGCTGATGCGCACCGTCGACATCATGCTGTCGTTCCCGGCGATCCTGGTGGCGCTGATCCTGCTGTCGGTCCTAGGCAAGGGCATCGACAAGGTGCTGATCGCGCTGATCCTCGTGCAATGGGCCTATTTCGCCCGCGCCGCGCGCAGCGCCGCGCTGGTCGAGCGCAACAAGGAATATGTCGAGGCCGCGACCTGCCTCGCCTTGCCTGCCCGCCGCATCGTCTTCCGCCACATGCTGCCCAACTGCATGCCGTCGCTGATCGTGATCGCCACCATCACGCTCGCCCGCGCCATCGCACTCGAGGCGACGCTGTCGTTCCTCGGCGTCGGCGTGCCGGTGACCCAGCCGTCGCTCGGCATGCTGATCTCCAACGGCTTCGAGTTCCTGATGTCGGGCAGCTACTGGATCAGCTTCTTCCCCGGTTTCGCACTGGCCATCGCCATCATCGGCATCAACCTCGCCGGCGATCAGCTGCGCGACGTTTTGAATCCCCGGAACCTGCGATGAGAAGCAAGCGATGACGGGGGCGGCGCTCAGCGTCCGCAATCTGCGCACTCACTTCTTCACCAAGGAAGGCGTGGCGCGCGCCGTCAACGGCGTCGATTTCGACGTGGCGCCCGGCGAGATTCTGGGCCTCGTCGGCGAATCGGGCTCGGGCAAGACCGTGACAGGCTTCTCGATCCTCGGCCTGATCGATTCGCCGGGCCGTATCGTCGAGGGCAGCTCGATCCGCTTCCAGGGCGAGGAGCTGACGACCGTGGCGCCCGAACGCCTGCGCGCCATCCGCGGCGCGGAGATCGCCATGATCTTCCAGGACCCGATGATGACGCTGAACCCGGTTCTGCGCGTCGACACGCAGATG
>CAMDQJ010000140.1 GCA_945905835.1 Asaia bogorensis | reverse complement strand
AGGCATGGCGGATGCCCTGATCTTCGACGTGCCAATGGAACCTGGCTTGGAATTCGTGCCCATTGTCGGTGCGCACTTCCCGGATCCTGCAAGGAAACTTGGTGATGACGTGGTCGATGAAGGCAATCGCGTTGGCCTGGGTATGTCGGCCATAGATTTTGAGCGCTCTGACAGGGGTCGCATCATCAATGGCGGTGTACTGATAGCGCTTGATCGGTTTTCCGTCTTTGGCGCCTCCTCCGCGAGATAGCTGAACGGCAGCTTGCGCGCGTATTCCTCGAGCGCTGGCATCTCGCTGCGCCCGCCGAAATGCTCGAGCCGGATGGTGCTGACGAATTCCAGAGCCTGCGCCGGCGCCTCGAAGGAAACGATGGCGATCGAGTTGCCGAAGGCGTCGT
Source organism: Asaia bogorensis (assembly GCA_945905835.1). GTDB lineage: Bacteria > Pseudomonadota > Alphaproteobacteria > Reyranellales > Reyranellaceae > Reyranella. The sequence goes on along the minus strand of CAMDQJ010000140.1, from coordinate 7,666 downwards.
GGATCTAGCGCATGTTCGCCGCCGGCTCGATCGTCAGGCCCGTGTGCAGCAGCCGCAGATCGTGGCTGTCGCGCGGGCGGAACATCAGGCGGTACTCGCCCAGCGTCACCGGCTCGGAATATTCGTAGCGGGTGCGGTGAACGATTTCGAGGGTACGCATGAGGAGCCCATAACGCCGGTCGGGACAAAAGGTTGCCGGCGTCCCTATCGTTACAGCATCGCCTCGCCTAAGTCGCGGCGCTCGGCGCCCAGCCGAACAGCTCCAGCCCCTTCTTGCCTTTCGGCGTCAGCGTGTAGACGCCGCGCTCGACACGCTCGAACCAGCCGTAGACGTCCTGCTGCAGGATCACCGCGGCCTTGGGCGCGTCGCAGGCGGCACGCAGCGCCGCCACTTTCATCGGACCATTTCTTGCCAGAAACCCGGCGCAGCGCAGTGCCTCCTGGCGATAGGCCGTCATGATCGGAACCCGGGTCGAGGAGCCGCCGCGGTTGGGATCGCCGACGCGGCGCGCGTGCTCGCCCAGCATGCGGCCGGCCTTCTTCCTGTTCTTGCGCGGTTGGTACGGCACCGGATCGAGCACAACGTCGACGCGCTTGCCCACCACGACCATGAAGCCAAGGCCAAGGCGGCGGCAGAGCCTCCTCACGCCTTTCATCTGCTTGGGCCAGGCGCCGACGGCGAGGTAGACCAGATCGGTCAAGGCGAGGCGGTCGACACCCTGCATGACGAGGCCAAGACCGAAGGCGCGCTTCAGTTCGACGATCACGGGCGGCTCGCTGCCGCGCACCGCAACCACGTCGCAGCCGCGCACCTCGCCCTTGACGCTATAACCCTGGCTTTCGAGCAGCGCCTTCACCGGCGCATAGAGATCGCTCTCTAGTGACATGATCCGGCAAGGTATCATGTCCGCCTGTGGGTGACGCACCGCGCGGCATCAGGGATAAGGAAAAGCATGAAACTCTACTTCAGCAACGGCTCGCCCTTCGCGCGCAAGGTCCGCATCGTTCTCGCCGAGAAGGCGCTGGCCTTTGAAAGCGACGTGAACGACGGCCTGCGGCCGGCCGACACGACGGTGACACCGACGCTCGCGATACCCGTCCTGGAAGACGGCTCGCGGCGGCTCTGGGAGTCCGACCTCATCATCGATTACCTGCTGCGCACCTATCCCGAGGCCAGGCCGCGGCCGGCCGATGTCGCGAACCCGCCGCTCGCCCCCTGGCTGGCCCGTCAGGATTTCCACTGGGAGGACATGACCACGCTGGCGACGATCGCGAGCTGCGCCGCCAGCATCGTCAATCTGCGCCTCATGCTGCCCGACGGCATCACACCCGCGAATTCGGACTATCTCGCGCGGCAGAAGACCAGGGTCGAGCACTGCCTGGATTGGCTCGAGGGCAAAGTAACCAGCGAGGGCTTCGCGCCGGGCTGGTTCTCGATCATGGACATCGCCTTCATTTGTCCCATGGTCTACTGCGAGACGCGCGGCGTCATGCCCTGGCGCGGACGGCCGAAGCGCGAGGCGCTCCACGAACGTCATCAGACGCGGCCTTCGCTTCTCGCGACGCCAATCAATATCCTGCCGCCGCTGGTGCCGCGCTACACGATCGAACGCAAGGCAGCGACATGACCGAATTGTTGGATCAAGGCACAGCCGCCATCGCAGCAGCGGTCCGCACGGGCAAGACCTCGGCGCGCGACGTCGCCGAAATGGCGATCGCCCGCGTCGAGGCGCGCAATCCGGCCCTCACCGCCATCGTCGACTTCAATCCCGCCGAAGCACGCGCTGCCGCCGATTCGGTCGACACCCGGCGCAAGCAGGGCTTCGGTGGGCCGCTCCTCGGCGTGCCCTACACGGTGAAGGACAGCACCTGGGTCGCCGGCCGGCGCGTCACCAACGGCTCGCTGCTATGGAAGGATTTCATCCCGCCGCGCGATGCCGTCGCGGTCGAGCGGCTGAAGGCCGCCGGCGGCGTCTTCCTCGGCATGACCAACACGCCGGAGATGGCCGCCAAGGGTCACACCGAGAACAAGGTCTACGGCGCCTCGCGCAATCCCCACAACACCGCGATGACGCCCGGCGGTTCATCCGGCGGCGCGGCGGCGGCCTTGGCGGCCGGTTTCACGCCGATCGCTTTGGGCACCGACGCCGGCGGCTCGGGGAGACGGCCGGCCGCGCTCTGCGGCGTGGTCGGCCTCAAGACATCGGCCGGCGCCATCCCCAACCCGTTCGGCTTTGGCGGCAACTACGGTCCGCTCTACGGCGTGACCTCGCCAATGGGCCGCACCGTCGCCGACGCAAAGGCTATCTTCGAAGCGATGGCCGGCCCCGACCCGCGCGATCCGCATTCGGTGGCGCTGCTCGACGTGCCACCGCCCAGCACCCCGCGCGTCGCCTACAGCCCGCGCCTGGGCCTCAACGCCGCTGTCGATGCCGACGTGACGGCAGCGGTCGAAGCCGGTATCGGCAAGCTGCGCGCCGCCGGCTGGCGCATCGAAGCGGCCGACATCGCCTGGCCGGACGGCACGAGCGAAGGTTCGTTCGGCGCGGTAACCGCGGCGGTATCGGCGCTGCTCTATGGCGAGCGCGCGGCCCAGGACAAAAATCTGTTCGGTGACAATGTGAGCGGCCTGATCGAGCGCGGCCGCAACGTACCGGGCACCGACGTGGCCGCGGCCTACCGCATGGCCGATGCCTGCGCCTGCGCCGTGGCGGCGTTCTTCACCGAGTACGACTACCTGATCACGCCGACCACCGCCTGCGTCGCCTGGTCGGTCGAGCAGGTTTTCCCGAAGATCATCGAGAACAAGACCGCCGGCCCACGCGCCCACGCTGTGTTCACGCCGCTGTTCAATCTGGCGCTGGTGCCGGGTATCTCCGTGCCCTGCGGCCTCGGTCGCGACAACCTGCCTGTCGGCCTGCAGATCGTGGCGCCGCGCCTGCACGACCGGCCGCTGCTGGCGATGGCGCAGCGGGCGGAGACGGCGCTTCAAGCCTGATGGACCAAACGCAATTCCTGATCGTCATCGGCGTGACAGTCGTCGTCGCTATCGCCGCCCGAATCCTCCGGGCGCGGATGAAGGCGCCGGCCCCGATCGGTCGTCACGACGCACTGATCAAGCGCGCCAAGGTACATGTGGAGTCCAGCGCCTTCCTGAAGAAGGCCATTCGCGACTACTGCGCCACCGGCCATCTCTCCGAGCGCCAGGTCGAGGCGGTCGAGAAGGCGATCGAACGCGCCGAGTCCTCAAAAAGCAAACTTCACTAGAGTCCAACGAGCTGCCCGTCACCAATCCTGCACCGACCCGTCGCGCCCCATCGGCGGAACCGGCACAACCTCGCGCAGCTTGAGACGCGCCAGCGCCTCGTCGTCCAGCTCGATGCCCAGGCCCGGCGCGTCCGGAACCTCGAGATAGCCGTCCTTCAGCACCAGCGGCTTCTTAACCATGTCGCGCTTGGGCGAGTCGGATTCGCCGGTGTATTCCTGCAGGGCGAAGTTGGGGATGCAGGCGTCGAGCTGCACGCAGGCCGCCGTCGAGACCGGCGACAGGGGATTGTGCGGAATCACCTTGACGTGGTGCGCCTCGGGCATCGCCGCGACCTTCTTGCTGCCGGTGAGCCCCATGCACAAGCAAACGTCAGGCCGGACATAGGCGCAGCCCTTGTTGGCGAGCAATTCCTGGAACTGGAAGATCGACGAGAAGCGCTCGCCCGTTGCCACCGGCAGCCCGCTGCGCGCCTGGACGTCGCCCATCAGCGCGGGGCTGTCGGGCAGCATCGGATCTTCATAGAAATAGGGATGGAACTTCTGCAGGCGCTGCGCCAGCGCAATCGATTCGGCGGGGTTCATCTGGCGGTGCAGCTCGATGCAGATATCGGCCTCGCCGGCCAACGCCTCGTGTACCGCGCCGACGCGGCGCTCGGCCTCGCTTGCCCACTCCTCGAACGATTAGCGCAGATGATAATCCGGCGCAAAGGGCGAGAAGCGCACCGCGGTAAAACCGGCGCGCTTCTTGGCCACCGCGTCGGCGACCAATTGGTCGAGCATGTCGCCGCGGGCGTGCATGTAACAGCGCACGCGGTCGCGCGTCTTGCCGCCCATCAGCTCGTAAACCGGCACGCCCAGACGCTTGCCCTTGATGTCCCACAACGCGATGTCGATCGCCGAGATGGCGCCGCCGACCGGGGCGCCCATGAAGTGCGAGTGGCGCTGCAGCGCCTGCCCGTGATGCTCGATCGTCGAGGGATCTCGCCCGACGAGATACGATTTCATTTCGTCGATCATGGAAGCGGCCGGACGCGGCCAGCCATGAACGCCCGCCTCGCCGGTGCCGACCGTGCCGTCCTCGCAATAAATGCGCAGCAGGCACCAGCGCTCGATCAGGAAAGTCTCGATCTTTTCGATCTTGGTCGCGGACGTGTTGCTCAGATGCGCGGTCATGGCTGTAGATTCCTCACGCCGTGCCATATCATGATCCGGGAAGATGGCTGGGGGGCGCTCGATCACAACTTCTGCGCGTTGGTCTTGATCCGATGAGGCGTCAGACCGTCTCGACTTCTGCCACCCGCCGCATCGCGCTGGCCGCCCAGGGCTTCGACCGCGCCCGCTCCGGCACGGCACTGAATGCCGGCTCGGTGAAGCGCACGGTCGATCGCCTCGGACTGCTGCAGATCGATTCGGTGAACGTGCTGACGCGCGCGCACTACCTTCCCCTGTTCTCGCGGCTCGGCAACTACGACAGCAGCCAACTCGATGCGCTGGCATGGGGCCGCAAGTGCAAGCGCGGGCTGTTCGAGTTCTGGGCGCACGAGACCTCGCTGCTGCCGGTGTCGAGCCATCCGCTGTGGCGCTGGCGGATGGAGCGCGCGGCCAAGGCGCATGCCGGCGACATCAAGAACAAGCTGCACGTGTTTCGCCGCGAGAAAGGCGCCTTCATCGACGAGGTACGGCGCCAGGTCGTCGACCGCGGCCCCCTCGCCGCGTCCGATCTCGACCAGGGCACCGGCAAGACCGGTCTGTGGTGGGGCTGGAGCGACGCCAAATTCGCCATGGAGTGGATGTTCTTCGCCGGCGAAGTGACGACAGCAACGCGGCGCGGCGCTTTCGAGCGCGTCTACGACCTCACCGAGCGCGTGCTGCCGGCCGACGTGCTGGCACTGCCGACGCCGGAACCGGCCGCCGCGCAACGCGAGCTCCTGCGCATTGCGTCCCGCGCCATGGGCGTCGCCACGGCGACCGACCTGCGCGACTATTTTCGGCTGCCCGTCGCCGACACCAAGGCGCGGCTCGCCGAGCTGGTCGAGGCGGGCGATCTCCTGCCGGTGACGGTCGAAGGCTGGGCGCAGCCGGCCTATCTCGATCCCGCGGCACGCCAGCCGCGCCAGGTCGAGGCCCGCGCGCTGCTGGCGCCGTTCGATCCCTTGATCTGGGAGCGCGACCGCACCGAGCGGATCTTCGACTTCCACTACCGCATCGAGATCTATACGCGCATCGCCAAACGCACGCATGGCTACTACGTGCTGCCCTTCCTGCTGGGCGACCGCCTGGTCGGCCGCGGCATGAACAGGATAAGGTGAGCCGAAAGCAGGCTTGGAAGGGTTTGTATGAACGATCTAGTGTTGAAGGGCGGTCGCGTCGTCGATCCCTCGCAGGGGCTCGACAAGATGACCGATGTGGCCTTCGCTGGCGGCAAGGTGGCCGCGATCGGTGACAATCTGTCGGGCGCCGATACCCGCAACGTCGCGGGCAAGATCGTCTCGCCCGGCCTCATAGACCTCCACACCCATGTCTATTGGGGCGGCACGTCGCTTGGCGTACAGGCCGAACTTTTGGCCCGCACGGGCGGCGTCACGACGTTCATCGATGCCGGCAGCGCCGGGCCGGGCAATTTCCACGGCTTCCGCGCCCATGTGATCGAGCCGTCGCCGGTGCGCATCCTGCCCTACCTCAACATTGCCTTCCCCGGCATCTTCGCCTTCTCCAAGACCGTGATGGTGGGCGAGTCGGCCAACATGCAGCTTCTCGACCCGCGCGAGTGCGCGCGTGTCGCCCTCGAGCACAAGGACTTGGTACTGGGCATCAAGGTGCGCGTCGGTAAGTCGGCGAGTGCCGGCTCCGGCATCATGCCGCTCGACATGGCGCTGGACGTGGCCGAAGAGGTTGGCCTGCCGATCATGGCCCATCTCGACGCGCCACCGCCGGCGCGTCACGAGGTGATGAGCCGGCTGCGGCCAGGCGACGTGCTGACTCACTGCTTCCGCCCCTTCCCCAACGCGCCGGTGCGCGCCGACGGCCGGGTGCGCGAGGAGATCCTGGCGGCGCGCGCCCGCGGCGTGATCTTCGATATCGGCCATGGCGGCGGTTCGTTCGGCTTCGGCACGACCAAGAAGATGCTGGCGGCAGGATTCCTCCCCGACGTGATCTCCTCGGACGTGCACGTCATCTCGATCGAAGGCCCCGCCTACGACCTGCTGACCACGATGTCAAAGTTCCTTTGCCTGGGCGTCGACCTGCCGACCGTCATCAAGCTCGCGACGTCCAACGCCGCGGCCGCGATCAAGCGGCCCGATCTCGGCACCCTGAATGTTGGCAGCGTCGGCGAAGCCACGATCATCGACATCAAGGCCGGTCAGTTCGACTATGCCGATTCGATCGGCGAGCACATGGTGGGAGACAAGCGGATGCTTTCGGCCGGCGTCGTGCTGGCCGGCAAATGGTGGCATCCCACCTGATGGTCGAGGAGCGCAAGGATTTGAACTCGCCCGCCTGCGCTGCCGACCAGGCCGACGACATCTACATGGGCTTTGCCGGCAAGGCTGAACTCACCGTCTTCCTCGCGGAGTTGGCGGCGGTGCAACAGCCTGGCGCGGATAAGACCCAGCGCGCCAAGGTTATGGCCCGATTGCGGGAATTGCTGCCCCGGGTGCGCGACGACACCCTGTACGCCGAGTTATCGGCGGTGCTCAGCTAGCCAGAGCGGCGGGAGTAGCGAGCAGCAGGGCACGCGAGAGCAGCGAGGCAACCTCCGGCGACATCTTCAGACCCATCAGGTCGCCACTCGGGCCGACCAAAGTCCCCTTGATACAATCATCGTCGGCATCGTGCATAAACGCCGCGGCCGTCACGTCGATCATCTGCCGCGGCAGCGCCGCCCGGCCGCCGCCCAGCATCTGGCGGCGGGCCATTTCGTCGGCGATTTGGGCCAGATTAGCAACGAAGGCCTGGAACTCCGAGAATTCCGCCACGCACTTCATGGCGCGGTGTTCTTCGTCGGCGAACACCATCAGGCATTCCCGTCCGTCGGGGCTGACGCCGAGGTGAAACTGGTTCATCAGGCTGGAATTGGCTTCCATGGGGGCGGGCTCCATTGGGTACCCCCATACAACGGCTGATTCCGGTGGTCGTTCCGGATGTCAAAATTCGCGGATCGCGACGCAACCTTGACCGACATGCTGCGTTTTATCGGTACCGTTCGCCTACGGCTTCGCCCTGCCCCCGCTCTGCGAAGCCATGCACCGGGTGAACCTTTAAACCCGCCCCTGGGCTTGCCCCGGGGGCGGGTTGCTCTTTGGGGGCCTATTCAGCCTAGCTTTAGCCAGCAACCAGCCAGGTAACCGCGAACATTTCGGCCGGATCGGTCCAGGTCTGGGCCAGGCGAAAGCCTGCC
>CAMDQJ010000139.1 GCA_945905835.1 Asaia bogorensis | reverse complement strand
CAATCGCAAGAATCCTCGCACCTACGACAGAGAACTCTACAAGGCTCGTCACCTGATCGAGAACTTCTTCTGCAAGCTCAAGCAACTCCGCGCCATCGCCACACGCTACGACAAAACGGCGCGCAACTTCCTCGCCGCAATCTACCTCGCCGCCTCTGCAATCTAGCTTAATTGAGGACATGCCCTAGGGTAATTTGCACAGCCGCGACGGATAGATTTGCATCAATTGTCAGCGCCAGGCGCTGCTCAGGCCGTGGTCGGTTTTCCACTTTTCGACGCCGGCAACGTCGTCGCAAGGAAACGCCTTGGCGTTCCGTCGGGCACCATCTGGTGTGCCATAAACCCAAGCAAAAACCAAACATTGGGCGTATTTTTTATCGTCCTGCTTTAATGCGAAGCGAACCTCGACAGTCGCTGCCGAAGCGGATTTTGCGTCGCCGTAATCCTCGATCGCCGGGGTGATTTCACCCACAGCCCGCCCGGCGGCACGGCTTTCGCGGTACCAAGTTGAAAAATCTGTGAACTCATTGCCAACCGTGCCGCTCTTGCCGTCTGCAGCGACATAAGCCTTCAGATCCTTGACCAGCGCCTGAGCGAGTGCTTCGGCCTTCGGCTCTGCCGCCTTGCGCCGTTCGGCCAACCTGGCCTGCAATGCCTTGAGTGCGTCGGCATTCGATGGATCAGCCGCTTGCGCCGGTGGTTCGATGCGTTTGATCGGCGTCTTCGAGGCTTCGGCGTGGAGCGCCTGTACTTCGTCCGACGTCAGTTTGCCAGTGACGGGCGCACCGCGACCTTTCTGCCAATCGCCAATTGCCTTGACCGTTCCGTCGGACTGGAGATTGCCGTCGATCGGACCGTTGTACTTGTCGAGTACGCGCAAAGATTCCTGAATGCGCTGCCGCTCGGCTTCCGGCCGCTGCAGGACACTCGCGTAGTCGGGCGCCGGACGAGCTGCAGCGCCGCCTGCGCCGCCGCCGGCCGGCGGCGCAGGCGCAGCGCCGCTGCCCGCTGTACACGTCGCCGGATTCTGAAAGCAGCGTTCGACATCGCTGGCGCTCTGGGCCTGAACGGCCGGCGCCAATAACGCCATGACCAATGGCGCCCAGCGCCACGGCGTCCGACTCACGTCAGAGGCCGCCATAGGTGCCCGCTGCAAGTTGCGAGGGCAGGCCGATCACCAGCACGACCGGCTGGCCGCCGGAAGTCTTGCCCTGCCCAACGATATGATCGTTGGGCGCGCCGGTCTTGCTCTGATAGCTGCCATTGCCAGCGAATTTGCCACCGAAGCAGGACAACGAGAAATTGCCGCTGGCGCCGCCGCCGCTGGTCAATGTGCCGTCGCATACCTGCTCGCCGCGCGGATTGTCGACGTTGAAGGTCACGGAGCGGTTGCGCCCGACCAGCGCGCCATAACGCGCGTAACCGTTCAGGCGCGCGACGTTGCCACGCTCGTCGCGATAGAAGATCGATGTCGGCCCATAGGCGTCCTCGGGCAGAGTGTTGCGCGGCACCATCAGCACGTCGTCACTGACCACGACCTTGCACTGGCACGCGACGCTGTAGTTCTCGCCGGTCGGTCCAAGTTCGGCGAGACGACGATTGCAGGACGACAAGGCCACTTCCTGGACCTCGCTCTCGCTCATCTGACCCTTGGAATAGGTGTCGACATACAGGAATGCACATTGCCGCGGCAGCGGGATGGCAATCGACTTGTGAGAGGCCGCCATGGTGTCGGTGTTGACCCAATAGCGATCGGACATTTCGGGAAAGCGCAGGAACAGCGGCTCGCGCCGCTCGACCTTGCCGTGTGGCGAAGTGAGCGCGGACTGTGCCCACGCCGCACCGGCCGCCAGGCTGACCACGAGGGTCGCGGCGGCAACGAAAGCCGAAAGAAGGGGTTTGATCATGGTCCGGGATTTGAGACGAGGAAGATGACTGAAATACGACACAGCGGCGAGCGCCATCCCCCGCTCCCGAACCGACCGGCGGCTAGACCAGCCGGCTTTGGGTCTTGGCGGCGCCGATAAACGAGGTGAAGAGCGGATGCGGTGCGAACGGCCGCGACTTCAGCTCGGGATGGTACTGCACGCCGATGAACCAGGGGTGGTCGGGGATCTCGACAATTTCCGGCAAAATACCGTCCGGCGACATGCCGGAGAACCGTAATCCCACCTGCTCGAGCCGGTCCTTGTAGTTGACGTTGACCTCGTAGCGGTGGCGATGGCGCTCGCTGATGACGTCCTGGCCGTAGATGTCGTGGACCTTGGTGCCGCGGCGCAGATGCGCCGGGTAGGCGCCGAGCCGCATCGTGCCGCCGAGGTCGCCGTTGGCGTCGCGCTTCTCGGTCTGGTTGCCCTTCACCCACTCCGTCATCAGGCCGACGACGGCGTTCTTGCACGGGCCGAATTCGCTCGACGAGGCATCCTCGATGCCGAGCAGGTTCCGCGCCGCCTCGATCACCGCCATCTGCATGCCGAAGCAGATGCCGAAGAACGGCACGTCGCGTTCGCGGGCGAACTTGGCCGCGTGGATCTTGCCCTCGGTGCCGCGCTCGCCGAAGCCGCCCGGCACCAGGATGCCGTGGACGTTCTCGAGATGTGCCACGGCGTCGTCACGCTCGAAGATCTCGGAATCCATCCATTCGAGGCCTACTTTGACGTTGTTGGCGAAGCCGCCATGCGTCAGCGCCTCGGACAGCGACTTGTAGGCGTCGAGCAGCACCGTGTACTTGCCAACCACAGCGATGGTCACCTTGCCCTCGGGCTCGCGCACCGAGCGTACGACGCCGCGCCAGCGCTCGAGGTTGGGCTCCTGATCGGCCGGCAGATTGAAGTAGCGGCAGACCTCGCGGTCGAAGCCCTGGTCATGATAGGCGATCGGCACGTGATAAATAGTGTCGACGTCGCGCGCTTCGATCACGCGCTCGGGCTTGACGTTGCAGAACAGCGCGATCTTGCGGCGCTCGTTGGCCGGGATCTCCTTGTCGCCGCTGCGGCAGACCAGCAGGTCAGGCTGGATACCGACGCTTAGAAGCTCCTTCACCGAATGCTGCGTCGGCTTGGTCTTGAGCTCGCCCGCCGTCGGCACCCAGGGCAGCAGCGTCAGATGGACGTACATCACGCGCTCGCGGCCGACTTCGTTGCCAACCTGACGGATGGCTTCGAGGAATGGCAGGCTTTCGATGTCGCCCACCGTGCCGCCGACCTCGATCAGGACGAAGTCTTCCTTGTCGGTGTCGTTCAGCACGAATTCCTTGATGGCGTCGGTTATGTGAGGGATCACCTGAACCGTGGCACCGAGATATTCGCCGCGGCGCTCGCGCGCGATCACCGTCGAGTAGATACGGCCGGTGGTGATGTTGTCGGCCTGCCGGGCATCGACGCCGGTGAAGCGTTCGTAATGGCCGAGGTCGAGGTCGGTTTCGGCCCCGTCGTCGGTCACGAAGACCTCGCCGTGCTGGTAGGGGCTCATCGTCCCCGGATCGACGTTGAGATAGGGGTCGAGCTTGCGCAGCCGCACCCGGTAACCACGGGCCTGCAGCAGCGACCCGAGCGCTGCCGACGAAAGACCCTTGCCGAGTGAGGAAACCACGCCGCCCGTTATGAAGATAAAGCGCGTCATGGACTTACACCCTACTAAATCTGGTTGGCCGCAGCCATGGGGATATCGCCTCGCCCGGTTTGCTTCGGCGAGGGGGCTGGGGACGCTTCCTTATCTCTTAACGGGTGGGCGCGGTGGGCGTTGCCGGTCCAGGTGCTGCACCCCCGGTGGCCGGGGCGGTCTGGCCAGCCGGCGCACGATCCATGATGGAGGTCGTGGTGCGGGTATGGGTGCCCGTGCTCCAGGCCATCAAAAGGCTGAGAAAGAAGAAGATCCCGGCGAAAATCGCCGTCAGGCGCGACAGCGCATTAGTCTGGCCGCGCACGGAAAACAGCGCATCGGTGCGGCCCATGCCGAGCCCGCCGCCTTCGCTGCGCTGCAGGAGGATGACGACGATCATCGCGCCGGTGACGCCGACGTGGATGATCAGCAGTACGAGCTGCCAGTCGTGTAGAAACGCCTTAACGCTGTCCATGAGGCGGGGCTTTTAGCCGCTTTAGGCTGCCTTGGCGATAGCCAAAAACTCGTCGGCCTTGAGGCTGGCGCCGCCGACCAGGGCGCCATCGACATCGCCCGCTGCCAGGAGCTCGGCGGCGTTGGAACCCTTCACTGAGCCGCCATATAGAAGTCGAACGCCCGCGGCATCCGGCACCAGGCCGCCCAGTACTTTCCTTATATGACCGTGCGCAGCGGCCACTTCGGACGTAGTCGGGGTCTTGCCGGTGCCGATCGCCCAGACAGGCTCGTAGGCAACGACCAGCCTGGCTGCCGTGGCGCCGGCGGGAACGCTGCCCTTGAGCTGGGTTTCGAGAACGGCAAGCGTGCGGCCGGCTTTGCGCTCGGCCAGCGTCTCGCCGATGCAAACGATGGGCAGCAAGCCGGCCCGCCATGCCGCCTCTGCCTTGGCGCGCACGACGGCATCTGTCTCACCGCAATCGGTGCGCCGCTCGGAATGGCCGACAATCACGTGGCTGGCGCCCGCGTCCTTCAGCATTTCCGACGAGATCTCACCGGTATGCGCGCCGGTCGGCTTGGCATGGCAATCCTGTCCGCCCACCAAGACGCGCGCGCCGTTCACGGCCTGGACGACCGCGGCGAGCAGCGTCGCCGGCGGGCAAATCAGCACGTCGCGGTCGGTCCAATGGGCATTCGCCACGCCCTCGGCCACGGCATGGGCCAAAGCGAGCGATTCGGCCCGGAGGCCGTTCATTTTCCAGTTGCCGGCGATCAGCGGGCGTCTCGTGCGGGGCATAGTTTTTCTTTAGCGGCGGGGCGTTGCCGGGTCAAAGGGCCGCTTGGTTGCCCGCAAAACGGTCGGGTGGTAGGCATGCGCCTCAGCCGCCCCACCCCCCGAAAAAACTGTGAATCATTTCAAAAAATACGCCCGCTATATCGTCCTGACCATTCTCTTCGGCATGCTGATCGTCAGCTTCGGCCTGTGGGGCATCGGCGACATGCTGCGCATGGGCCGCGGCACCGTCGAGGTGGCGCATCTCGGCGGCACCCATATCCCGGTCTACGGCTGGATCGGTGGCTCCTCGGTCACCGTCGAGGAAGTGCGCGACCGCTTCAACCGCCAGCTCGAGGCCATCCAGCGCCAGACCGGCCAGCGCCCCGAGCCCGAGGCTGCCCTGCGCTACGGCCTGCACGTCCGCGCCCTCGAGGACACCGTCCAGCGCGCCATCCTCGACCACGCCATCAAGGAGTTCGGCCTGTCGGTCGGCGACGAGGAAGTCCGCGCCGCCATCGCCAAGAACCCGGCCTTCGCCGGCGGCACCGGCCAGTTCGACCCGCTGCAGTACAAGACGCGGCTGTCGAACGCCCGCATCAGCGAGGCCCAGTTCGTCGCCGACACGCGCCGCGAGATCGCCGCCAACCAGCTCTTCGCCGTCGTGCGCGCCGAGGGTCTCGCGCCCAGGACGCTGCGCGACGACATCTTCCGCCAGGAAAGCGAACGCCGCACCGCCGAAACGGTCTATGTGCCCGACGCCATCATCGTAAACGTGCCCAAGCCCACGGCCGAGCAGCTCGCCACCTACTACGAGACCAACAAGGCCAAGTTCCAGATCCCCGAGTACCGCGCCTTCACCTACCTGCTGCTGACGGTCGACGACGTCATGACCTCGGTCTCGGTGACGCCCGAGCAGGTGAAGCAGGAATTCGAGGCCCGTGCCGCCGAGTTCGGCGCGCCCGAGAAGCGCGACATCGACCAGGTGATGGCCGACAGCGAGGACAAGGCCAAGGCCGTCGTGGCCGCCGTCGCCGCCGGCAAGTCTCTGGAGGACGCCGCCAAGGACGCACTGGGCAACACCAACGCGGTGATCAAGCTCGGCACCGTCGAGAAGAAGGAGCTGCCGCCGGGTCCCCTGGCCGACGGCATCTTCGCCGCCCCGGTCGGCGTCGCGGCGCAGCCGATCCAGTCGCCGCTCGGCTGGCACATCGTTCGCGTCAACAAGATCGACGCCGGCAAGAAGGTCGCCTTCGAGGAGGTCAAGGACAAGATCGAGAAGGAACTGAAGGCGCAGATCGCGCCCGACCTCCTGATCAAGATGGTGACCGATTTCGAACGCGTGCTCGGCCGGGCCCAATCGCTGAAGGCCGCTGCCGAGGAAATGACTCTCAAGCTCCACTCGATCGAGGGCGTCGATGCCCGCGGCATGGATGCCAGCGGCAAGCAGGTGGTGATCGGCCCGGCCGCCGCCGAGCTGATGCAGGCGGCCTTCGCGACGCGCGAGAGCACCGAGAGCCAGCTCCTGGAGACGCCCAAGGGCGAATACTTCGTCGTCCGCACCGACCGCGTCACCCCTGCCCGCACGCCGGCGCTGTCCGAGGTCGAAGCCAAGGTGACCGAAGCCTGGCAGCGCGACGAGCAGCGCAAGCAGGCCGACGAGAAGGCAAAGGCGCTGCTGGACAAGGCCAATGCCGGCGGCGATCTCGCCGCCGAGGTCAAGGCGCTGGGCCTCGAGCTGCGCACGGCCAAGACGGTCAGCCGCTTCGAAGCCGACGCCGGCAACTACCTCACCCAGCCTTCGGTCGTCGAGCTGTTCAAGCTCGCGCCCGGCAAGGCCGCCTCGGTGCGCGCCGCCGAGGGCAGCGTCATCGTCCGCCTCAAGGACGTGCAGGCCGCCGACATCGAGAAGGAAAAGGACGCGCTCGACCGCTTCGGCAAGCAGCTCGACGCCATGATCGCCAACGACCTGGTGGCCCAGCTGATCGGCGCACTTCGCGCCAAGTACGGCGTCACGATCAACGAGGCCATCTTCGCCGAGGCCTTCAAGGCCCAGCCTCAGCAGTAGTTGGCTCAGCAACAAGATGTCGACCTCGCCCGACTACGCCGCCTTTGCATCGACCTACGAAGCCGGCAAGCCGCAGCTCGTGTGGACCAAGCTCGTCGCCGACCTCGAGACGCCTGTTTCGGCCTACCTGAAGCTCGCCGACGGCCGCGCCAATTCCTTCCTGCTCGAATCGGTCGAAGGCGGCTCGGTGCGCGGCCGCTACTCGATCATCGGCTTCAAGCCCGACGTCATCTGGCGCTGCATCAAGGGCAAGGCCGAGATCAACCACCATGCCCGCGGCGACACCCAGGCCTTCGAGCCCCTGCCCGGCCGTCCGCTCGAGACGCTGCGCACGCTGATCCGCGAAATCCAGATGGACATGCCCAAGGACCTGCCGCCGATGGCTGCCGGCCTGTTCGGCTTCCTGGGCTACGACATGGTCCGCGACATGGAGAATCTGCCGGACACCAATCCGGACCCGATCGGCCTGCCCGACGCCATCATGGTGCGGCCGACGATGATCTGCATCTTCGACCGGCTGGAAGACAACGTCGCGCTGATCACGCCGGTCTGGCCGGCCGCCGGCGTCAACGCCCGCGCCGCCTACGAGGCCGCCCAGGAGCGCATCGCCGACGCCGTCTCCGATTTCGAGCGCTCCCTGCCCTTCCGCCGCGAAAGCGCCGAGGCGCTCGAAGCCCTCCCGCCGCCGCAGGCCAACATGAGCGAGGCCGAGTTCAAGCGCATCGTCGAGGTCTGCAAGGAGTACATCCGCGCCGGCGACGCCTTCCAGATCGTGCCGTCGCAGCGCTTCTCGCTGCCCTTCAAGTTGCCGCCGCTCTCGCTCTACCGGTCGCTGCGCCGCATCAATCCCTCGCCCTTCCTGATCTTCTTCGACTACGGCGACTTCCAGATCGTGGGCTCGAGTCCGGAGATCCTGGTGCGGCTGCGCGACAACATCGTCACCATCCGACCGCTCGCCGGCACCATAGCGCGCGGCGCCACGCCGGAAGAGGACGAGCGGCTCGCCGATAAGCTGCTGGCCGACCCCAAGGAGCACGCCGAGCACCTAATGCTGCTCGACCTCGCGCGCAACGACGTCGGCCGCGTCTCCCGGATCAAATCGGTGCGCGTCGTCGAGCAGTTCACCATCGAGAAATACAGCCACCTCCAGCACATCAGCAGCCACGTCGAGGGCACGCTGGAGGAAGGCCTCGACGCCATCG
>CAMDQJ010000138.1 GCA_945905835.1 Asaia bogorensis | reverse complement strand
TCAAACGACAGACCATCCAACGCAGACGCTTGAACCACCGTGCAATCGCCGCTTAACATCAATCAGCAGATGCGCTGGAGCCTCTCTTCCAGATAGACCCGATCCGTATCAAATTATCTGACGACGGACAGTCATGCGAGCCGGCCGCCTAGCGCGAGGAAGCGGTAATTAGGTACCTCAACGGGGGGTCGGTCGGGAAATCGGGAAAAACCGCCTAAAGTGTAGGTGCCATCGGCATCGGAGGTTCCCCGACCCGTTGGGAATCTTCGGGAAACTGCTCGATTTCTAGGCACCCGTCCATTTCGGCGCACGCTTGCCCAAAAAGGCGTCCATGCCCTCGCGGAAGTCGGCGCTGCCGTAGGTGTGGCGGATCAGGTCGTCGATATTCTCCTCGCCCATCTTGGCCTGCAGGCGGCGCAGCGCCTCCTTTGTCACCTGCAGGGTGATCGGCGCGTGGCCCGCCAAAGTTGTCGCCAGGGCCTCGGCGCGGGCGAGGAGGGCCGCCTGATCGGGCAGCAGCTCGCTCACCAACCCGATCGCGAGCGCCGTCGGCGCGTCTATAAGCTTGGCGAGCAGCAGCATCTCCTTCACGCGCTGCGGGCCGACCAGTGCCACGAGGCGCGCGTAGTTGGCCATGGAGAGGCAGTTGCCCAGGGTGCGGGCGATCGGGAAGCCGAACTGCGCGCTGGCCGAGGCGATCCTGAAATCGCAGACTGCGGCGATGGCAGCCGCGCCGCCTGTGCAGAAGCCGTTGACCGCCGCGACCGTCGGCACCGGGCAGCGCTCGATCGCGTCGAGGATGCGGTCGATCTTGCGCTCGTAGGCGATGCCGTCCTCGCCGTCCTTGAATTCCCTGAACTGGGCGATGTCGGTGCCGGCGGCGAAGGCCTTGTCTCCGCCGCCGGTGATGACCAGCGCCTTGACCTCGCGCGTCGTGGTGACGCGGGTGCAGATCTCGGCGGTGCCTTCATACATGGCGAAGGTCAGCGCATTGCGCTGTTGCGGGCGGTTAAAAGTGATCCAGCCCACATCGCCGCGCTTGTCGTAGAGCAATTCTTGCGTCATTTCATAGTCACCATGGCATTGGAACGGCTCCTCAAGGGTTTCGCAGATTTCCGGCTGGGCTACTACCGCGACCATCTCGATCTGTTCGATAAGCTCGCCAAGGAAGGCCAGTCGCCGCGAATCCTGATCGTCGCCTGCGCCGATGCCCGCGTCGATCCGGGCATTCTCACGCAGACTCAGCCCGGCGACATCTTCACCGTCCGCAACGTCGCGGCCATGGTGCCGCCGGCCCAGGTGCCGCCCGACGCCCGCCATCACGGCACCTCCTCGGCCATCGAATTTGCCGTGCGCGGGCTGGGCGTCCAGCATATCGTCGTGCTGGGCCATGCGCTGTGCGGCGGCATCGGCGCGCTGGTCGACGGCCGCGACAGCGTCTACGCCACCTACGACTATCTCTCGACCTGGACCGCCATCGCCCAGGACGCCCGCGACCTCGCCGTCCGCGAATTGGCCGGCCGCTCGCGCGACGAGATCGCGCGCACCGTCGAGCAGGCCGCCGTGCTGAACAGCGTCACCAACCTGATGAGCTTCCGCTGGATCGCCGAGAAGGTGGAAGCCGGCACGCTGCTGCTGCACGCTTGGTGGTTCAACATGACCGAAGGCCAGCTCTACGCCTTCAATCCGGCCAAGGTCGCGTTCGACCCCGTGCTGGGCGTGCAGGTCGATGCGACCGTGACCGGGTCCACGGCCCTGTCGTCGATCAAGCCGGAGCGCTTCATCGCCGCCGTCGCCGGCAGGAAGCCCGCTTTCTGATGCTCCCCGCCTTGTCATGAGCGTCGAATCGGTGCGCGCGTTCATGGCCGCAAAGGCGCCCGACGTCGCAATCATCGAAACCGAGGGCAGCAGCGCGACGGTCGAGCTGGCGGCGAAGGGCCATAGCGTGACGCCGGCGCAAATCGCCAAGACGCTGTCGCTGCGCATCAAGGACCGGACCGTGCTGGTCGTCACCTGTGGCGATGCCCGGCTGAACAACAAGAAGATCAAAGAGGCCCTGGGCGGCAAGGCCAGGATGCTGTCGCAGGACGAAGTGTCAGTCCTGACCGGCCATCCCGTGGGCGGCGTCTGCCCCTTCGGCCTCGCCACGCCCTTGCCGGTCTATTGCGATGTCTCTCTCAAGGCGTTCGACGAGGTCGTGCCGGCAGCAGGCTCGACCAACAGCGCCCTGCGCATCAATCCGCTGCGCATGGCCGAGCTGGTCGACGCCCTGTGGGTCGACGTCTGCGATCGCGGCTAGTTCGCCAGCGACTCGATGGCGGCATCGACGCCGCCCGGCACGAACGGCACGCCGGCGCTCTTCATCGCCAGTTCCGTCGTGGCGAGCGCGCCCAGGAGCATCGGCTCGTTGAGATCTCCGAGATGGCCGATGCGGAACATCTTGCCCATCATGGTGCCCAGCCCGCCGCCCAGCGACAGGTTGAAGCGGTCGACCGCGGCCTTGCGCATCGGGTCGGAGCTCACGCCCTCGGGCATCATCACGGCGGTGACTGAATTGGAGAGCCGGTCGGGCGTCTGGCCGAAGAGCTGCGGGCCCTTGCCGTTGGAGCCCCAGACACGCACCGCGGCGCGCGTCGCCTCGCCCAAGCGGGCGTGGCGCTGGAACACGGCGTCGAGGCCTTCCTCCTCCAGCATCTTAAGCGATTCCTGCAGCCCGAAGAACATATGTACGGGTGCGGTGCCGACGAATTTCTGCGGCGCACGGCCGGTCATCATCTCCCAGCTCCAGTAGTGGCGCGGCGTCTTGGCCTTGCGAGAAACCTCCAGCGCCTTGGCGCTGACGCCGGTCATCGACATGCCGGTGGGCAGCATCAGGCCCTTCTGGCTGCCGGCCACCGTGAGGTCGATGCCCCAGGCGTCCATCTTGTATTCCATCGAGGCGAGCGAGGAGATCGTGTCGCTGAGCAGCAGGGCGGGATGCTTGGCCTCGTCGATGGCGCGGCGGATCTCCGGCAGCGGCAGGACCATGCCGGTCGCGGTCTCGTTGTGCACGGTGAGCACGGCCTTGATCTCGTGCTGCTTGTCGGCGGCGAGACGCTCGGCGATTTTCGACACGTCGACGCCCTTGCGCCAGTCGGCGGAAACCGTCTCGACCTTGATGTCGAGATGGGCGGCCATCTCGGTCCAGCTCGCCGAGAAATAGCCGGTCTCGATCATCAGCACCTTGTCGCCAGGCGAGAACAGGTTGGCGAGGGCCGCTTCCCAGGCGCCGTGACCGGTCGCGGTGTACATGAACAAATTCTGGTCGGTCTTGAAGACCCGCTTCACGCCGTTGTGGCAGGCGTGGTGGATGGCGATGAATTCATCCGACATGAAGTCGATGACCGGCCGATCCATGGCCCGCAGCACGCGGTCGGGAATGTTGGTGGGGCCGGGATTGTTGAAGAACTGGCGTCCGCGAGGCTTCGTGTTGGTGGGGGCGTTCACGTTATGCTCCGTTCTACGAAAAGGCGCGGAGATATAGGCCCCGGGCCCTTGGCGAAGCAAGCTAGGCTTGCGATGCTCTCCCATTAGATATGTGAGGGCTTATGACCGACGCAGCGCCGACCAATTCAGCCATCGTCACCGACTACCGCGCCAGGACGCACGGGTCGGAAGTGCTTTTTGAGCGCGCCCGCAAGGTTCTGCCGAGCGGCATCACGCACGATGCACGTTACCTCGATCCCTATTCAATCCATGTCGGCAAGGCCAAGGGGCCGCGCAAATGGGACGTCGATGGCAACGAATATGTGGACTATTTCGGCGGCCACGGCGCCATGCTGCTTGGCCATTCGCATCCCGCCGTGGTCGAGGCGGTGAAGCGGCAGATGGAACTCGGCACGCACTACGGCTCGAGCCACGAGCTGGAGGTGCGCTGGGCTGAGCTGGTCTGCGAGCTGACGCCCTGCGCCGAGAAGGTTCGCTTCACCGCCTCGGGCACCGAAGCCTCGCACATGGCGATCAGGCTGGCGCGCGCCTACACCGGCAAGGACAAGATCGTGCGCTTCATCGGCCATTTCCACGGCTGGCACGACAACGTCACGGCGGGCGCAGGCGCCACCTACGACGGCGGCACCACGCCCGGCGTGCCGCAGGACGTGAGCGCCCTGTCGATCGTGATGCCGAGCGGCAACGTCGCCGCCGTGGTGAAGCTGATCGAGGAACGCGACGACATCGCCGCCGTCATGTTCGAGCCCTCGGGCGCGTCATGGGGCCAGGCGCCGCTGCCGCCGGGCTTCATCCAGGCCGTACGCGACGCCACGGCCAAGAAGGGCGTCGTCATGCTGATGGACGAGGTCATCACCGGCTATCGCTGGTCGTCGGGCGGGGCCCAGAAGGCGTTCGGCATCACGCCCGACCTTTGCATCCAGGCCAAGATCGTGGCCGGCGGCCTGCCGGGCGGCGCCGTCGCGGGCAAGCGCGAGATCCTGGATCTCATCGATCACGCGGCGACCGCAGCGAAGAAGATCGAGAAGATCGCGCATCCCGGCACCTACAACGCCAATCCGCTGTCGGCCGCGGCCGCGGTGACGGCGCTCACGCTGGTGCGCGACGAGGATCTCGCGGAGAAGGCCAACAGGACGGCGGCCGAGCTGCGCAAGGCGCTGACCGAGGTGCTGGTGAAGGAAGGCGTGCCGTGGGGCATCTACGGCCAATCGTCGACCTTCCTGATCTATCCCAACCCCTACGGCGATCCGCTCGACCCGGCGACCTTCGATCCGCTCAAGGTGCCGTTCGCCAAGCTCAAGGGCGCGCGCGGCGCGGGCCCGCTCACCGGCAAGATCCGCATGGGCCTGATGACCCATGGCGTCGACGTCATGGGCGCGCCCGGCGGCTTCGTCTCGGCGACGCATGGCGGCGCGGAGATCGAGAAGACGGTGCATGCGCTGCGCGAGACCGTGCGCGCGCTCAAGGCGGAACGCGAAGTGAATGCGGCCTAGCATGTACGGTATGACCAAGGCGGTGCCCGCGACCGAGTTCTCGCGGGTGCCGGAGAAGTTTCGCAAGAACAAGAAATCGGCGTGGGGCGATGCCAATGCCGCCGGCATGGCGCTCGATGCTTTTCTCGAAGGTCCGAGCTTCGATCGCGCAGGCAATCTCTACGTCACCGATATTCCCTTCGGTCGCATCTTTCGCGTCAGTCCGGCGGGTGAATGGACGCTGGTGACGGAATATGACGGCTGGCCGAACGGGCTGAAGATCCACAAGGACGGCCGCATCTTCATCACCGACTACAAGCGCGGAATCGTCCTGCTCGATCCGGCCAATGGCAAGATCACGCCGCTAATCGAGCATCGCGGCTCGGAGAGCTTCAAGGGCGTCAACGACCTGTTCTTCGCTGCCAACGGCGATCTCTACTTTACGGACCAGGGCCAGACCGGCCTGCACGATCCGACGGGCCGCGTGTATCGCTACGACGCGGCGGGCAAGCTCACGATGCTGGTCAACACCGTGCCGAGTCCGAACGGTCTCGTCATGAACAAGTCCGAGAACGTGCTCTACGTCGGCGTCACGCGCGGCAATGCGGTGTGGCGCCTGCCGCTGATGGCCGACGGCATGGCAAGCAAGGTCGGGCTGTTCATCCAGATGACCGGCGGCCATGCCGGCCCCGACGGCATGGCGCTCGATTCGGAGGGCGGCCTGGTGGTGGCGCATCCCAGCACGACAGCCTGGCGCTTCGATTCGCTCGGCCGGCCGACCCACCATGTCGACTGCGGCGACGACATCTTCTGTACCAACATCGCGTTTTCGGGCAACGACCTCTACATCGTGGTATCGCGACCCAGCTCGAAAGTGCCCGGCGGGACGATTTTGAAGGCCACCATGCCGGTGGGCGGAAAGCCGATGTTTTCGCACGCCTGAGAGAGGTCTAAGCTTCCCTCAACAAAGCGTTGATCAAGCGCGTCGGCGTGAAGCTCGACTAGCTCAGCGCTTGCCCTTGCCTATATGGGCGATGGCCTCGATCTCGACCAGGATCTCAGGCGCGGCGAGCGCGCTCACCTCGACCAGGGTCGAGGCCGGGAAGTCACCCTTGAAGAACTCGCGGCGCGCCGCCCAGACCTTGGTGTTGTTCTTGATGTCGGTCACGTAGATCGTGACCTTGACCACGTCGGCCATCGTGCCGCCGGCCGCCTCGACCATGCCCTTGATCTTGCCGAAGATCTGCTTGCCCTGCTCGTACTCGTCCATCTTGGCCAGCACGGCAGCATCGGTGCCGCGCGCGGTCATGCCCGAGACATAGGCGATGCCGTCGCAGACCAGACAGTTGGACCAGCGCTCGGGCGGCGGCTCGGGGACGGCAGGCGATGTCACGCGACGGATGGTCATGGTCGTCTCCTCGTTTTTCGTGCTGTACTCGGCGACATGAATAGCCTGTTTGGCGCCCTTTTCGAACCCAAACGTATTGCCCTGATCGGCGCTTCGGCCGACGAGCGCAAGACCACGTCGCGGCCACAACGCTTTCTCAACAAGCACGGCTTCAAGGGCGAGATTCTGCCGGTAAACCCCGGCCGGGCCGAGATTTTCGGTGCGAAAGCCTACAAGGACCTCGCCGCGATCCCCGGCGATATCGATCATGCCTACATCCTGCTGAACGGC
The DNA here is from genome assembly GCA_945905835.1 of Asaia bogorensis. Taxonomy (GTDB): domain Bacteria; phylum Pseudomonadota; class Alphaproteobacteria; order Reyranellales; family Reyranellaceae; genus Reyranella. The sequence goes on along the minus strand of CAMDQJ010000138.1, from coordinate 1,611 downwards.
AACGATGCCATCGACGCGCTAGCCGCCTGCGCCGCGCGAGGCGTGAAGGTGGCATCGATCCTGGCCGGCGGTTTTGCCGACGCCGGCGAGGCGGGCGCCTCGCTGCAGGACTACCTCAAGCGCATCGTTGCCGGTGGCGGCGTGCGCCTTGTCGGGCCCAATAGCATCGGCACCGTCAGCACCGATCCGCCGATGGCGCTCACCGCCAATGCCGCCTTCGCCGTCGAGAAACTGCGCACCGGCAACTGGGCGCTGGTGAGCCAGAGCGGCAGCCTTATAGGCGCCCTGCTGTCGCGGGCCGATGCTCGCGGCATCGGCTTTTCGCGCCTGATCTCGGTCGGCAACGAGGTCGACCTCGCGGTTGGCGAGATCGCCGACATGCTGGTCGACGACCCCAAGACCGACGCCATCCTGCTGTTCATGGAAACCCTGCGCGACGCCGACCGTCTCGCGCAGGCCGCGCGCCGCGCCCATGCCGTGGGAAAACCGGTGATCGCCTACAAGCTCGGCCGTTCCGATATTGGCCAGGAGCTGGCCAAGTCGCACACCGGCGCCATTGCCGGCTCGGACGCCACCTTCGACGCTTTCTGCCGCCGCCACGGCATTGCGCGCGTATCGATGTTCGAATCGCTGATCGACGTGCCGCCGCTGCTGGTCAACCGGCCGCCGGCCCGCGGCAAGCGCGTTGCCGTTGCCACAACGACAGGTGGCGGTGCCGCCATGGTCGTCGACAGCATGGCCATGGCCGGCCTCGACATCGCCGATCCGCCGCAGGCGCTGGTCGACTGGCTGAAACCGCTCGGCATCGCGGCCGGCGAGGGCAAGCTGATCGACCTCACGCTGGCCGGCGCCAAGCCCGAGATCGTCGCCGGCACCATCGAGCGCCTGCTGGCCGACGACGGCAACGATGCCGCGATCTTCGTGGTCGGCTCCTCGGCGCAGTTCAATCCCGAGCTCGCGGTCGAGCCGTTGCTGCGTTTCGCCGGCTCCGCCAAGCCCTTCGCCGTATCGTTGACGCCATCGGCCGAGAAATCCCTGGCGCTGCTGACGGCAGCCGGCATCCCGGTCTTTCGCCACCCCGAATCCTGCGCCGAGGGCATGGCGGTTTGCCTGCTGCGCACACCGCCGCAACCCCTGCCGCCGCTTACCGCGCCGTCGCGCGGCGCGCTCGATGCGCTGGCCGCCGGCCGGACCTCGGGCTTCGACGAACGCCGCGCCGCCGATCTGTTTTCTGCCCTGGGCGTTGCCGTGGCGAAGTCGATGGCAGTGCCCGATGCCAAGCGCATCGCAGCGGCCGTGGGCGAGATCGGTGGGCCGGTAGTGCTCAAAATTTTGTCGGCCGATATTGCGCACAAGACCGAGGCCGGCGGCGTGGCGCTGGGATTGCCCGACGGCGCGGCGGCGGCGGTCGCGGCCCGCGACATGGAAAAGCGCGTGAAGGCGCATGCACCTCTTGCGCGGCTCGAGGGCTTCCTGATCCAGAAGATGGAACGCGGCCTGGTCGAAGTGCTCCTGGGATTTCGCCGCGATCCGCTCGTGGGACCGACGATCACCGTCGGCCTGGGTGGCATGCTGGCGGAAATCTACAAGGACGCTGCCACGCGCCTGGCG
>CAMDQJ010000137.1 GCA_945905835.1 Asaia bogorensis | reverse complement strand
GACGGTGGCGCCGCCCGTCGCATCCGGCAGATCGCGCGTCGCCACGCTATCGGCGGCAACCGTGCTCATGTAGCCGTGGTCGGTGGCGGCACGCACCGTCGCCGAGACGCACATATGGGTCATGAAGCCGCCGACGATCAGGTTCTTGCGGCCGATGCCGGTCAGGATCTTGGCCAGCTCGGTGCCGGCGAACGGATTCGGTAGCGCCTTGTCGACGATGGTCTCGCCGTCGCGCGGCGTCAGCGCCGCCACGATCTCGTAGCCCGTAGAGCTTGGGTTGAACGCCTTGCCCTTGCCGATATGGCGGACATGCACGACCGGCGTGCCGGCCTTGCGCGCCTTGTCGAGCAGGACGGCGAGCGACGCGACGGCGGCGTCGACGCCCGACAGCGGCAGCAGCCCGTCGGTGTATTCGCGCTGGGCGTCGATGATCACGAGCACGCCGTCGGCCATCGTCGCCGGGGTCGGTGTCGCGACTGCCATCTGCAGCATCGTCATCGCCATATAGTCCTCCCTGAAACCCGTACTGGTTGTGTAACGTTGGCACGCATCAACGCGTAAGCCGGACGTTTTGGCAAGCATTTCGATATCGCAGCCGCCCGCCGCGGCCGACATCGTCGTACAACCGGCCGGCACGAGGTCCGCGGCCAAGGTCCCTATCGATAAGAAAATAGGACTCTCCGGTCTTGCCAATCGTACAATTCGGGTTGGACGAATAGGCCGCGATAGGCCACATTTTGTTCACTATGGACGCACCCCGCAAGCTTCTGGTCTACACCATCGCCCAGAGACCCGATCTCGATCTCAAGAAGCTGTCGCTGGCGATCGGTCGCAACCATGCCTACCTCCAGCAATTCATCATGCGCGGCTCGCCGCGCGAGCTGCCCGAAGTGGCCCGTCATGCGCTGGCGCCGCTGCTCGGTGTGTCGCCCGACGACCTGCGGTCCTATGCCCCGCCATCGGCCGGCGGCGGACGGCTCGAGGGCGACATTCGCGTCGCCGTGCCGCTGCGACCGGCGGACCGCGCCGACCTGCCGGTTTACGCATCGGCCGAGGGCAGCGGCGGCGCCATCATCATCACCAGCGAACCTATCGACTTCGTGCGCCGCCCCGAGCCGCTGCTGTCGGTGCGCGACGGCTATGGCTGCTACATGATCGGCGACAGCATGAGCCCGGCCTATGAGCAGGGCGACCTGCTGCTGATCCATCCCGGTCGGCCGGTTCGCCCGGGCGACGATTGCGTGTTCGGGCGCGAGCCGGGCGACGGCACGCTGCACGGCCAGGTCAAACGCCTGCTGCGCAACACGCCGGAGAAATTCCGCGTCCGACAGTTCAGTCCGGCCCGGGATTTCGACCTCGACCGCAGCCAATGGACCAAGGTCCAGCTCATCGTCGGCAAGTATTCGCGCTGACCTTTCTTCAATAGGATAGGATGTTGCCGCCCAGAGGGAGGCGATAGCAATAGCCTATCCTCGAACAGGAGAAATCATGAAGGCGATCATCGTTGGCGGCGGCATCATGGGCCTGGCGACGGCCTGGGGCCTGGCGCGCGACGGCCACGAGGTCGAGCTGTTCGAGCAGGGCGCGCTGCCCAACCCGCTGGCCTCGTCGATGGACGAGCATCGCCTGATCCGCCACGCCTACGGCGTCCACAAGGGCTACGCGCGCATGATCGACGAGGCCTATGCCGCGTGGGATCTGATGTGGTCTGACCTCGGGCAGAAGCTCTACGCCGCGACCGGCACGCTGGCCCTGCAGGGCAACGGCGCCGACTGGGCCGAACGCTCGGCCGCTACTCTGGCCGAGATCGGCAAGCCGATGGCCGAGCTCACCACCGCCGAGCTGACGCGCCGCTTCCCCCTGCTCGACGCCAAGGGTGTGGAACGCGCCTTCTGGATCGACAGCGGAGGCGAGCTGTTCGCCCAGGACATCGTGACGGCCCTGGTCCGCCATCTCGAGAAACAGCCGCGCGTGCGCCTGCATGCCGGCACACCCATCCGTACCGTCGATCTCGACAAGGGCCGCGTGACGACGGCGTCCGGCAGCGTGCACAGCGCCGATACCGTCGTCGTGGCCGCCGGCGCCTGGGCTCCGCGGCTCCTGCCCGGCCTCGCCGCACGGCTCGTGCCGTCGCGCCAGGTCGTGATCTATTTCGACCTGCCGGCCGAGCAGCTCGCCGCCTGGGCCAAGGCACCGATGATCATCGAGAAGACCGGCGACGTCGGCCTCTACCTCGTGCCACCGCACCAGGGCCGCGGCCTCAAGATCGGCGACCACGAATTTTCGCGCGAGGGCGATCCTATCGCCGAACGCGACGCCACGACCGGCGAGATGCGCCGCCTGCTCGAGCGCTGCGCCAGCCTGCTGCACGGCTTCGAACGCTGGCGCATTGAGCGGCTGAAAGTCTGCTTCTACACCGTCACCGACGATGAGCGCTTCGTCGTCGAAAAGCAGGGCGCGCAGGGCTGGGTGATGTCGCCCTGCTCGGGCCACGGCTTCAAGTTCGGCGCCGTCATGGGCCTCGAACTTGCCCGCACCATCGGCACCGGCCGCGCTCCCGCCGAGCACACCAGATGGGCGGCCGGACTGGTCGGCGACTCTGGTGAATAAAGGCCCGATCTGACACAATACCGGGACATGGCCAATGCAGGAATTTTTGCTCGAATCGCGTCGATCGCGGTGCTCGTTGCGCTGGGGAATCCCGCTGCCGCCCAGACCCGCAATGGCCAGGCTGTGCCTGCACCCAGATCTGTCGCCACCGCCGACGGCTGCAGCCTCGCCGCCCCGCGCGAATTGAGCACGGCCGTCGACAATTTCGATGCCCTGCTCAAGAGCGCCCAGGCCTGGCGCGAGAAGGGTGACCTCGTCCGCGCCCTGGCCGACCTCGACGAAGCGGTGAAGCACCGCCCACAAAGCGCGATCGCCCACTACCTCCGCGGCCTGGTGCTGACCGACCGCGGCGACCTCGACCGTGCCGTCGACGCTTTCGACATGGCCGTCCGCATGAAGGGCAACTTCACCGAAGCCATGCGCGCGCGCGGCATGGCCAACCACAAGCGCCGCGAGTTCGTCTTCGCGCTGGAAGATTTCGCCCGCGTCCTGCCGACCAATCCCGGCGATGTCGACATCGTGACGGCACGCGGCGATATGTTCGTGCGCATGGGAGACTGGGATCGCGCGCTGGCCGAACTCACCAAGGAACTGTCGATGCGGCCCGGCCATTATCTCGCCGTGGTGCGGCGCGGCGATGCCTGGCGCGGCAAGGGCAAGGGCGACACCGCCTTGAACGAATACGCGCTGGCGCTGCGCATGGCGCCGGCCTATTGGCCAGCCCGACATTCGCGGGCCGGCATCTATGCCGAGCGCGGCGAGTACGACAAGGCGCTGGCCGAATACGATGCGGTGCTGCGCTATTCGCCCAAGCACGGGCCGACCCTGGCCCAGCGCTGCGGCGTCAAGGTGATCCTCGACAAGCTGGTCGACGCGATGCCGGACTGCCAGACAGCGTTGGAGCAGAACCCCGACGATCAGGTGGCGCTGACCTGGCTCGGTGTCATCGACTATGCCAACGGCGCCTTCGAGCGCGCCCGCGCCGAGCTCGACGGCGCCATCGACCAGAACGGCGCCTGGCTGCGGGCCAACTACACCCGCGCCCTGCTGCGCGAGACGCTGGGCGACACATCGGGCGCCCACAAGGACATGACCGCCGCGCGGCGCTATACCGAGACGCCGGCCGACTGGACGCGCGTGCAGGCCGAGCTGCAGCGCTTCCGGCGCGGGCCGTGGTGTCCCGACCCGATGCCGTGCGGGATCATTCCCACCGGCACCATTCCCACCAGCGGCTGCGGCTGCGGTCCCTGACAGGAGACGAGAGATGGCCAAAGGCAAGCGCAGCGCCCCGAAGGCGGCGCCGAAGGAAACCGGCCTGCGCCAGGGCCTCGCGACCTACGGCGATGCGGGCTTTTCGCTGTTCCTGCGCAAGGCCTTCATCAAGGCGGCGGGCTATACCGACGATGCGCTCGACCGGCCGATCGTCGGCATCACCAACACCTTCAGCGACTACAACCCTTGCCACGGCAACGTCCCCGACCTGATCGAATCGGTGAAGCGCGGCGTGCTGCTGCAGGGCGCCCTGCCCATGGTCTTCCCGACCGTGTCGATCCACGAGAGCTTCTCGCATCCCACTTCGATGTACCTGCGCAACCTGATGGCCATGGACACCGAGGAGATGGTGCGCGCCCAGCCCATGGACTCCGTCGTACTGATCGGCGGCTGCGACAAGACCCTGCCAGCCCAGCTCATGGCCGCCGCCAGCGCCGATCGTCCAGCCATCGTGCTGCCCGTCGGGCCGATGCTGGTCGGCCACTACAAGGGCGAGGTTTTAGGCGCCTGCACCGACTGCCGCCGCCTGTGGGGCCAGTACCGCGCCGGCACCTTCTCCGAGCAGGACATCCAGCAGGTGAGCGAACGGCTGGCGCCGACCAAGGGCACCTGCATGGTCATGGGCACCGCCAGCACCATGGGCTGCATGGTCGAGACGCTCGGCATGGGCCTGCCCGGCAGCGGCTCCATCCCCGCCACGCACTCCGACCGCCTGCGCGTCGCCGAAGCGACCGGCAAGCGCGCCGCAGAAATGGCCAGGAGCGGCGGGCCGAAGCCCAGCGAGATCATGACCAAGGCGGCGTTCCGCAACGCGCTCACGGTGATGCAGGCGATCGGCGGCTCGACCAACGCGCTGGTCCATCTCACCGCCGTGGCGCGCCGGCTGGGCATCGCCATCGACCTCGAGGAGTTCGACCAGATCGGCCAGAGCGTGCCGGTGCTGGTCGACCTCAAGCCTTCGGGCGACCACTATATGGAGCATTTCCATTGGGCCGGTGGCAATTCGCGCCTGATGAAGGAGATCCGCGGCAAGCTCGACGAGAAGGCCATGACCGTGAGCGGCGGCTCGCTGAAGCAGGTCATCGACTCAGCCGAGATCATTCCCAACCAGACCGTAATCCGCACCGCCAAGAATCCGATCAAGCCGACCGGCGGCATGGCCGTGCTGCGCGGCAACCTTGCGCCGCGCGGCGCCGTCATCAAGCACTCGGCCGCCTCGCCGGCACTGCTCACCCACACCGGCCGCGCCGTGGTCTTCGATTCGCTGGAGGATCTGGCGGCGCGCGGCGACGATCCCAAGCTCGACGTGAAGGCCGACGATATCCTCGTGCTGCGCAATGCCGGCCCCAAGGGCGCGCCGGGCATGCCGGAGGCCGGCTCCTTCCCCATCCCGATGAAGCTGGCGCGCGCCGGCGTGAAGGACATGATCCGTATCTCCGATGCGCGCATGAGCGGCACGGCCTTCGGCACCATCGTGCTGCACGTCTCGCCCGAGGCCGCCAACGGCGGGCCGCTCGCTTTGGTGAAGAACGGCGACCGCATCACCCTCGACGTGCCCAAGCGCAAGCTCGAGCTTCTGGTCAGCGCCGCCGAACTTGCCAAGCGCCGCAAGAGCTGGAACCCGCCGGCACCGCACGCCGGCAGCCACCGCGGCTATGCCAGCCTCTACTACGAAACCGTCCTTGAGGCCGACGAGGGCGTGGACTTCGACTTCCTCGGGGCGTCGGGCGCGAAGAGGCGATGATGAGCTCTGTCGTCCTGAGGCGCAGCCGAAGGACCTCACCGAACGACCGGACACGGACCGTCGATACCGAGTGTGTGGCGGACGTGAGATCCTTCGCTTCGCTCAGGATGACAGCGGGGCTCGGGGCGACAGGATATGACTGACAAGCTCCCCACCGTCAGCGTCGTCGTCACCTGCTTCAACACCAGGGACTACATCGCCGATGCCATCCGCTCGGTCGCGCGCCAGACGCTGAAGGGCTTCGAGTGCGTGGTGGTCGACGATGCGTCGACCGACGGCTCGGCCGAGGTCATCCAGCGGACGCTCGGCGAACTTGCCGATCCGCGCTTCTCGCTGATCCGCCTGGAGCGCAATCTCGGCCAGACCGGCGCGACGCGGCGCGGGCTTGCCGAGACCAAGGGGACCTTCGTCTGCTTTCTCGATTCGGACGATTTGTGGGGAGAAAGCTTCCTCGAGCGCCATCTCGCGGCACATCTCAACGAGAGCTATGCCGTGGGCTTCACCGCCTGCAATGCGCGCCTGATCGACGCCCAGGGCAGGCTGATCGCCGGCGCCATCTACTGGTTCGGCAAGGACCGCGCCCGTGCCGACCGTGGCCAGGCCTTTGCCCCGATCGATCCGGCGCGGGTGCCGAAGGTCGACTCGATGTGGGGCGCCTCATGGCAAAGCCAGGCGCCCTATCGCCTCTACACCAAACGCGTGGTGCACTGGGTCTGGGTCAGCACCTCGTCGATGATGTTCCGCCGATCGCTGATCGACCTCGTCTTTCCCGCGGAAGACGAGGCTTTCCGGCTGCACATGGACTACTACGTCGTGGTCATGGCCCAGATGGTGGCGGGCTCGCTGCTGATCGACGAGCCGCTCTATTCATATCGTCTGCATGGCCGCAACGGCGCCGCCGACAACCCCGTGCTGGGCGGCCAGCTGCATCTCTCGGGCCGCGACTGGGGCGACACGCACGCGCGCATGCTCGACCGCATGCTGGCCACCATGCTGCGGGACCGCGAACGGTTTGCGACGGCGCTGGGGGACCGGCAATACCGCAGGATGGTCCTGCGGATGCGGGCGGCCCGTGCGTCCGCCCCGCTCGCCTGGCTTCTGGTGGCGGCAAGCTGGCTGGCTTGAGTCTCAAGGCCGTTGTCCCTGAGTCCGTCGCCGTTTAACGTCATTGCCGATGGGGGCGTCTAAATTGTTCTTAAGTCGGCGCTTTTGGGCCGCTTTGGTACTGGTGGCCGGTGTAGCGATTGGACAACCCACCGGCGCGCAGACGCCACCGGCCGCCCCTGTCGTCGGCGGCGACCTCGAGAAGCAATACGATGCGGCGTTCCAGGAAATGCTGCGCAAGCCCGCCGACCTCGACATCCTCTTCCGTTTCGCCACGCTTGCCACCCAGACCGGCGACCTCGAGGGCGCGATTTCCGCCCTCGAGCGCATGCTGCTGATCAATCCGCAGCTGCCGCGCGTGCGTCTCGAGCTCGGCGTCCTCTACTACCGGCTCGGCTCCTACGAAGTGGCGCGCACCTATCTCGACACCGTGCTGAAGAGCGCCGCCCTGCCGCCCGAAGTGCGCAGCAAGGCCGAGCAGTTCCTCGCCGAAATCGAAAGCAAGCAGAGTCCCTCGCATTTCTCCGGCGAGGTTTTTTTCGGCTGACGCTACCAGTCCAACGCCAATCTCGGGCCCTCGACGTCGAGCGTCCGCCTGTTCGGCCAGACCGCCAACCTGAACCAGGCCTCGGTCGGCAGTCCGGACTGGGGCATGGTGAGCTTCCTGCAGCTTCGCCATACCTACGATTTCGGCCGGCAGGAAAAGGCCCCCCTCGAGACCACGCTGACCGCCTATGCCAGCCGCCAGTTTACGCTCACCACGGCCAACGTATCGCTGCTCGACTTCACCACCGGTCCTCGCTTCCAGATCTTCGCCGGTATCTTCGACGACGTGACGCTTCGGCCGTTCGTGACGGCGGGCGAAATCTGGGTGAACGACGTTGCCTATTACGGCAGCTACGGCGGCGGCATGGAGGTCGGCATCCTGTTGTCCGACCGGCTGCGCAGCGGCAGCATTCTCTCATGGCGCCGGCACAATCATCCCGACACCTGGTACTTGCCCAACAACAGCCTGTTCCGCGGCACGGAGCTGTCGGGCACCACGACCCTGCAGTACCAGCTGACGCCGCTGGTCGGCCTGTTCACGACCGGTAGCGGCCAGCGCTATGAAATCGACATAGCCCTCTGGCAGAATTACGAGATGTGGGGGTTCGGCGGCGGCCTTGCCATCCGCTTCGAGGATCCGATGTTCAAGAGCACGCTGCCGTGGACCATCACTCTTTCGTTCACCCAGCAATGGTGGCGTTATGACGCTCCCGATGTGCAGGTGGACCCGAACACTGTGCGCCGGCAGACCGACAGTATTCTCAACCTGACGTTCGCGATTCCGTTCGACGAGCGGACGACACTGACGATCACCGGCGGCAGATTCCAAAGAGACTCGGAGCTGCCCAACTACGCTTTCGTGAACAACAACGTGATGTTCGGCGTGAGCTGGCGCTTCTAGAGCGGGCGCGGCACGGAAGACAGCGTCGACGCCGTGAAATCGGCGATGCCGGCGATGTCGTCACGCCGGAACCATGGCAGGCCGGAGTCGACCGGCCGCTGGTCGGCGGCGATGGCCACAATCGACGGGTCGTCCGGCACCATCGGCTTGGCTGCACCATCGCCCCGCACCTCGATCTTGCGATGCGTCTCACGCTTGTAGCCTTCGATCAGGATCAGGTCGGCCGGCGCCAGGCGCGCCAGGACCTC
>CAMDQJ010000136.1 GCA_945905835.1 Asaia bogorensis | reverse complement strand
ACTGGAGTGGCGCGCCCCCAGCATTAAGCCGTAACAATCACCGACTTGAGGTCGAAGGCGTCGGCAGCCGACTCAAGCCGGCGCGCCGTGACGTCGCCCAGGCGAATCTTGAGCGTCTCCGGCACCACCAGCCGCAGATCCTTGTCGGTCCGCTTGAGCGCGATCTGTGGCAGCAGGCCCGGTGCGCCGCCGGAGAGGTTGTAGGCAAGTCTGAGGCAGGCGCCGAGGCGGCGGGCGAAGGTGCGGCCCTTGCCGTCGGCCAGCCGGATCGCCGTCTCGAGCATCGCCGACTTGGCGTCGCTCTTGTAGCGATAGGCCAGCGTCATCGCGAGAATGGCGCGCTCGCGGTGGTTCATGCCCGGCGCCGGCAGGTGCAGCACCCGGACATAGGCCTGCTCGGCGCGGTAGTCGGGATGGTCGTTCCAGGAAATGTCGCTGAGATGGCAGGCCGCGCTGCGCAGCACGCGCTCGCCGTCGCTCTCGCCGGAGAAGGTCGGCGTCAGCCAGTCGAAGATTTCTTCCGGCGAGAGGTCGAAGCGGCGCCAGCCGGCGCCCTGCTCCTCGGCGAAGGCGATCAGCGGATGGCGCTGGCGCTCCTCGGGGCTGAGCCGCGAATAATAAAAACCCTCGCGCAGGCCGAAGGCCGAGAACACCACCGTCTTGGGCTTCAGCACCGTCAGCAGGCGTTCCAGGGCAAGGGAAGCGAGCGGCAGGGTGTCGATGCGGCGGCGCGAGACACCGGCCATCTTTTCCAGCGATTTTGGACTTTGCGCCGCGACCAGCCGCGCCACGGCACGGGCATCGTCGGCCGGGATCTCGTACTGGTGGATGATGTGCAGCGGGTAGCCTGCCTGCTCCATGTGCAGGCGGGCGAAGGATCGCCAGGCGCCGCCTACGGCGAAGAAGGTCTTGCCGACCTCGTCGCGCAGCCATTTCACGCTTTCGATCGCCTCGATAACGGCCTTCTTGGGATCACCCTTGCCCGATGACATCAGGCGCAACGGTCCGACCGGCAGCGTGCTCGAAGCGCCGATCTTGCCGCCGCCCAGCGCCACCAGTTCGAGGCTACCGCCGCCGAGATCACCCATGACGCCCTCGGCCTCGGGCATGCCGCAGATCACGCCGTAGCCGGAGTAGCGCGCCTCGTCCTGACCGCTCACCAGATGGGCCTTGATGCCGGTGCGCTTCTCGACCTCGCGCAGGAAGGCCGGCCCGTCGTCGGCATCGCGCACCGCCGCTGTCGCCAAGAGATCGAGCGACGTCACCTTCATGGCTTGAGTAAGCGTGGCGAAGCGCTCGATGTTGGCCAGCGCCATCTCGACGCCCGATGGGTTCAGCTTGCCGGTGGCGTCGAGGCCACGGACGAGGCCGCACAGGACCTTTTCGTTGAAGACGGGAAGCGGCGCGCGGCTGGCGCGCTCGTAGACGACGAGGCGAATCGAGTTGGAGCCGACGTCGATGATGCCGACACGGCCCGTCTCGACCTGGATCTCCGCAGAGCGTTCGCCGTCCATGCGCGCTCCCTCTAGCCGAAACGGGACGGGATTGCAGCGACGATTGTGACGCTAGGGGCTGAGAACCAACCGCGGCACGGCGCCGCTCAGCCGCAGCGCGCTGCCACGACCGGAAAGCGACGGGTTGGTCATGAAATAGTGATGGGCAATGAACGGATCCTTGCCGACCGGGCGACGGCTGTAGGTGCCGTCGGACCCCATGGTCCAGCTCTGGCCGTCGTCCTTGAGGTTGGCGACCATGATCTGGTCTAGCACCTGCTCGTGCACCGTCGGGTTTTCCACCGGACACAGGAGCTCGACGCGGCGGTCGAAGCTGCGCTGCATCCAGTCGGCCGAGGAAATAAAGACCTTGGTCTCGGGCGAAGGCAGCGATTTGCCGTTGCCAAAGCAGACGATGCGGGCGTGCTCGAGGAAACGCCCGAGCATGCTTTTGACGCGAATGTTTTCGCTCAAGCCTGGAACGCCCGGGCGCAGGCAGCAGATGCCGCGCACCACCAGGTCGATCTGCACGCCGGCCTTCGAGGCGGCATAGAGCCGGTCGATCATCAGGGGATCGACCAGGGAATTGAGCTTGGCCCAGATCGCCGCCGGCTTGCCCTCGCGGGCGTTGGCGATCTCGGCGTCGATCAGCGCATAGAGCGTGGGCCGCAGCGTCACCGGCGCGATGGCGAGCTTCTCCATGGTCTCGGGACGGGCGTAGCCGGTCATGTAGTTGAACAGGCGCGCGGCATCGCGGCCCATCGCCGGATCGGAGGTGAAGAACGAGAGATCGGTGTAAACCCGCGCCGTCGTCGGATGGTAGTTGCCGGTGCCGAAATGCACGTAGGTGCGGATCGACTGGGCCTCGCGGCGCACGACCATCGAGACCTTGGCGTGGGTCTTCAGATCGATGAAACCGTAGACCACCTGCACGCCGGCACGTTCGAGATCGCGCGCCCAGCGGATGTTGGCTTCCTCGTCGAAGCGCGCCTTGAGCTCGACCAGCGCCGTCACGGTCTTGCCGGCTTCGGCCGCCCCGATCAGCTCCTTGACGATCGGCGAGTCGTGGCTGGTGCGGTAGAGCGTCTGCTTGATGGCGACCACCATCGGATCGCGCGCCGCCTGGCGCAAGAACTGCACGACGACGTCGAAGCTCTCGTAGGGATGATGGACGACGATGTCCTTGGCGCGGATGGCGGCAAAGCAGTCACCGCCGAAATCGCGGATGCGCTCGGGGAAGCGGGCGTTGTAGGGCGCAAATTTGAGGTCGGGCCGGTCGTCGACGATGACGGCCTTCACATCGCCGATGTTGAGCATCAGGTCGAGGTCGAAGACGTGGACCGACTGGCTCTGGCTGGTGATCTCGAGCTGGTCGAACAGGAAGTCGCGCAGCTCGACGGGCATGGTGATGTCGAGCGCGATCGAGATCAGGTCGCCACGGCGGCGGCGCTTCAGCGCACTCTCGTAGAGCAGCACGAGATCCTCGGCCTCTTCGTTGATCTCGACGTCGCTGTCGCGAATTAGGCGAAAGAAGCCGTGCTCGCTCACCTCGTAGCCGGGGAACAGGCGCGGCAGGAAAATATGCACGAGCTCTTCCAGCGGCAGGAAGCGGATCGCCGTGCCGGGCAGGCGCACGAAGCGGTCGACCTGCGGCGGCAACGGCAGCAGCGCCATCAGCGGCCGCTTGTCGTCGCTGCGATGCAGCTCGAGGATCGCCGAGAAGCCGAAATTGGGCAGGAACGGAAACGGATGCGCCGGGTCGATGGCGAGCGGTGTCAGGATCGGGAACACCTGGTCGGTGAAGTACTGTTCCAGCCAGGCGCGCTCCGGCTCGCTCAGTTCGGCGGCCTCGAGGACGGCGATACCGGCCTCCCGCAGTTCGTCCTGCAGGGCGGCCCAGACCTGCTGCTGCTGGGCGAGCAGGATCGAGGCGCGCTCGCGAATGGCGGCAAGCTGCTCGACCGGCGTCAGGCCGTCGTCGCTCAGCACCGTGCCGCGGGTCGGCAGCATGTCGACCAGGCCGGCGACACGGACCATGTAGAATTCGTCGAGATTGTCGGCCGAGATCGACAGGAAGCGAACCCGCTCCAAAAGGGGATGGCGGGGGTTGGAAGCTTCTTCCAGGACGCGCGTGTTGAACGCGAGCCAGGAGAGCTCACGGTTAATGAACCTCCGGGGGCTATCGGCCGTTATCGGGCCGGTGGCGCTCGGCGGCGGGGTTTGGCTGAGTGCGTCCATGGCAGTTATTCACAGAAACGGTACCGCTCCAACATGACGGTGTCATGGCAATTAACTAAACAATTGTTTCCAAACGATTTTCTCGGATCGGGCGCGTGAAATCCATTCTTCTCCTGCGGCATGCAAAATCATCCTGGGGCAGCGCCGGGATGGCCGACCACGAACGGCCGCTCAATCGCCGCGGCGAAGGCGCTGCGGAGGCCATGGCGGCCTTGGAGGGCCCCCGCGCCCGACCTGATCCTGTGCTCGACGGCCGTCCCCGGGGCCCGCCAGACCCTGACGCCGCTCCTGAACCGCCTGGCCCCCTGCTCCGACCACCCTGATCGAAACCGCCCCCTACCTGGCCGCCGAGGAGAGCCTTCTACAGCGCCTGCAGGCCCTGCCGGCCAAGGTCGGGCGGGTCCTGATGATCGGCCACAATGACGGAATGTGGGAGCTGGCCACGGCGCTGGCGGGCAAAGGGCCGGCCGCCCTGCTGGCGTCCCTGGCCGAGAAATACCCGACCGGCGCGCTGGCGGTCCTCGATGCCCCGATCGAGCGCTGGTCCGATCTCGCCACCGGCCAGGCCACGCTCACGTCATTCGTCTGCCCCCGCGAGCTTGGCGAGGACGGGCAGTAGCTGGAGGCCACCCCGCTTCCCAACCTCATACTGAGGAGCGAGTCGGCGCATTCACATGCACCTGAAGCGAGCGTCTCGAAGCATGGGCAACGCGCACCACGCCTGATCCCGACCCTTCGAGACGCGCTCCTACGGAGCGCTCCTCAGGGTGAGGTCTTACTTAAAAGACGATGACTAATATGTCCCCGGATACTGCCCACCATCCATCAGGATGTTCTGGCCGGTCATGTAGCCGGCATGAACACTGCAGAGGAACGCGCACATCATGCCGAACTCCTCGGCGGTGCCGAAGCGGCCGGCGGGATGGGCCTTGGCGCCGGCCTTGTACTCCTCGTCGAAGCTGCGGCCGGCACTCGCGGCCCGCACCTTCATGGTGCCGCGCAGGCGGTCGGTATCGAACGGGCCGGGCAGCAGGCCGTTGATGGTGACGCCGTGCCTGATGGTGGTGCGCGAGACGCCGGCCACGAAGCCGGTGAGGCCGCTGCGCGCGCCGTTGCTCAGGCCCAGGATGTCGATCGGCGCCTTCACCGAGCTCGAGGTGATGTTCACAATGCGCCCGAAGCCGCGCTTCATCATGCCGTCGACCGTGGCCTTGATGAATTCGATCGGCGTCAGCATGTTGGCGTCGATCGCCTTGATCCAGTGCTCGCGCGTCCATTCTCGGAAGTTGCCCGGCGGCGGACCGCCGGCGTTGTTGACGACGATATCGGGCTCGGGACAGGCCGCCAGCACCTGCTTGCGTCCGTCCTCGGTGGTGACGTCGACGGCGACGGCCGTCACCTTGACGCCGGTCTTCTTGCGGATTTCCTCTGCCGTCGCCTCGAGTTCCGACTTGGTGCGGGCGTTGATCACCAGATCGACGCCTTCCATCGCCAGCGCCATGGCGCAGCCCTTGCCGAGCCCTTTGCTCGCCGCGCAGACGATCGCCTTGCGGCCTTTGATTCCGAGATCCATTTTCTTCTCCCCTACTGAATGCGTGTCCAGGTTTGAGTCTTGCCGAAAATCCCTGACGTGCCGCGAACATGCGAGGTGCCGTCCGCCTGCAACGCGACGCTGGCGTCATAGGCCTTGCCCTCGTCGGTCTTGTAGATCTTGCCGCCCTCGAATGAGTTCGGCGCCGATCCCTTCCTGAAACCGTACAACAAAACCAGGCCCATAATCTTGCGGCCGCGCAGGTTTAGATCGGGGTTGTGGCGATCGACCGCCGTCTCCGGCGCGTCGAGCAGCTTGACGACCGTGCCGCACAGAGGCCCTTGCGCCGCATCGGCACAGGGCGCGATCTGGACGTGGGCGTTCTTGGCCTCGGTCGGCCAGACGCCGTTCACCGATTGGGCCTGCACAGGTGCTGCGAGCGCAGCAGCGAGCAGTCCGGCGATAATCAACGCTTTCGTCATGTTCTCTCCCGGGAGTCCGCCGTGGGCGCGGCCGACAATTCAGCCAAAACATCGGCCGCGAGCTTGCGGTCGATCTCACGTCGCTCTGCAAGGCCTCGCCGGTCAAGGGCGATCACGACCCGTCGCGCCGCATCGGTCGAGCGCTCCATGTGCGAAACAAGGTAGCGCACGACGCCGGGGCCGGCATGGAGCTGTCGGTCGGTGAGCTGCTTCAGGATGATCGAGCCCAGAAGCTCGTCATCGGGCGCTGTAACGGCGACGGCCGGTGCGGCGCGCAGGCGCGAGGCGAGATCGGGCAGATGGATCGACCAGCGCGCCGGCGGTTCTTCGGAGACCAGCAGCAGATGGCCGCCGCGTTCGCGCATCAGATTGTAGAGATGGAACATCGCCCGCTCCGGCGCCGGCTCCGCCGCTTCGATGACGATGGCCGGCGATTGAGCGGCAAGCGCCGTGAGGTCGGGCACGCTCTGATCGACAAGGTTGCGCGCCTCCATCAGCTTCGCACCGGCCCGCGCGGCCCAGATGCGCGCGAGATGGGTCTTGCCGCAACCGGTCGGACCGCTCAGCGCCAGCACCGGCGCCGGCCAGTCGGGCCAGCGGTCGATCCAGGCCAGCGCCTCGCGATTGCCGCTGGCCACCACGAAATCGTCGCGCGTGTAGGTCGGCGGCGGCAGCGCCAGGTCGAAGGTGAGCTGGTTGGCCATCGCAAGCCTAGGCTGAGTCCGGCCCGCGATAGAGGCTGCTGGCGCGATAGCGGCCGATCAGGTGGCGCACGACGACACCGATCACCGCGGCGGTCGGCACTGCGATCAGCACGCCGACGAAGCCGAACAGCGCGCCGCCGGCCAGCAGCGCGAACATGATCCATACCGGATGAAGGCCGACGCGATCGCCGACCAGCTTGGGCGACAGCACGTTGCCTTCGAGCATCTGGCCGATCAGGAACACGACGCCGACCTTGGCGACACCGATCCAGTCGGGCGGGAACTGCGCGATCGCCATGCCGACGCCCAGCACCGTGCCGACCAGCGTGCCGACGAAGGGGATGAAGGAGATCATGCCGGCGATCAGGCCGATGACGAAGCCGAACTCCAGCCCGACGATCGACAGGCCGACGCTGTAGACGACAGCGAGGCTGAGACAGACCAGCGCCTGGCCGCGCACATAGCCTGCGATGGCGGCGTTGCTGTCGCGCACCAGCTTGCGAATCGTGGCGACATGCTCGCGCGGCAGGCAGCTATCGAGGCTGGCCAGGATCTTCGGCCAATCGCGCAGCAGGTAGAAGGTGACGACCGGCGTCAGGAACAGCAGCGCCAGCAGGTTGACGATGGCCACGCCCTTGCGCGCGAGGCCCGCGGCGAGGCCACCGACGAAGCCCAGCACCTGCCCCGCCCACTGGGTCGCCTCGGCCTGGACCTCGTGCAGGCTGAGCGACGGCATGCCGAGCTGCTCGCGCACCGGCTCGATCAGCGGCTGGATGCGGGTGGCGATGCGCATGGCGTATTGCGGCGCCCGGGTGATCAGGTTCTCGCCCTGGGCGAGCAGCGGCGGCACGACCGCGACCAGCGCGCCGATCGCCAGCACGAACGCCAACAGCGTCACCGCCGCCGTCGCCCAGTTGCGCGACAGGCCGTATTTCTGCAGCCGGCCGACCACGGGATCGAAGAAATAGCCAACGACGGCGCCGACCACGAACGGCAGGAGGATGTCGTTCAGCAGCCACAGCAGTACGACGAACGCCGCGGCGGCGGCGAGCCAGAAGCGCCAGGGCCTCACGGGATTTGCCGCGGTCACCGAACCTGCAACCGCCACTCGTCGGCTTCCTTGCTGAGCTGCAGGCCGGCCAGCGCCAGCGTCTTCTGCAACTGCTCGGTCGTGCCGAAATACTCGAGCCTCACTTCGGCGCGCTCGGCTTCGAGCTGGCGCACCGTCAGGCGCTTGACCGCCGGGATCGCGCCCAGCCGCTGGCGGACCTGCACCCAGTCGCCGAGCGTGCGGATCGGCACCACGACATCGAGCGCGTCCTCGGAGTCGCGCCGCACCATGGCGAGGCCGCGCCATTCCTCGTCGAGCCGGGCATGCATCTTCTTGGCCGCATCGCCGAGCTGATCGGAGCTGGCGACCTGTACCTTGGCGATTTCCGACCGGGCGCCGGTCTGGGAGTCGCAGCGGATGCCGCTCACCGTGAGGCCGCCCGATGCCTTGTCGCCCTCGACGATGGCCACGACGATGATCGGCGCGCGATAGCGCTCGTTTAGCCGCGACAGCGCCGAGATGTCGCCGACATAGGCCTCCTCGACCGACATGACGTTCTGGTCGAGCTGGTCGCCACGCAGCACCGTCATCGGCACGGCGCTGCCGGCGGTGTTGAGCGCCGTCCAGGCTGCGCGCCAGTCGTTGCGGTCATCGAGCGGCTCGACGCCGCTCCGGCCCTTCCACAGGGGAATGACCAGCGCCGCACGCGCCACGGTTTCGGAGGGCCTGATGCCGGCCTCGGCAAGCCAGGCCTTCACCGGATCGGCGGAGAACACGACCGTGAGCGTGGCGATGTAGCGGTTGGCCGTCGTGCGCTCGCGGGCGAATTCGACGCCGCGAATCATGCCATCGATCCTGGCGTCGTCGAGCGGCGTGACGCGGGCGCGTTCCTCCGGCGCCACCATCTGCTCGACGAGCTGGCGCGCGCCGCGACGCTGGGCCTC